>NZ_JBSYVT010000001.1:0-332014 GCF_054112845.1 Acinetobacter sp. NigerLNRRAM0016 | reverse complement strand
TAACACCCCTAACCTAACGGTTAGGGGTGTTTTTTATTATAGATAAGAAATTAAATATATACAAACTCTAGCTAATAGAAGTTATGAGACTGTTAAATCAGATTTAACTGTTCATGAATAGAATAAAAAATAAATAACTCAGTATTATTAAAAATATTTTCTTTGAGTTTCGTGAAACTGGAAATATTAATTTAATTTTATATAAAATTTTATTATTGCTCTAGGCTTAATATATTTAATTTTTGTTTAATTCCATTAAACAAATCGTTTTAATTTCAAAAATTCCATTGATTTTATACTGATAAATAAATTTTAAAAAACAATATTTTATTTTTAATTTAGACTAATGTTGAATTTTTATACCACTATAAAATATGTAAATATTGCATAAATTACTTTAGTGAATGACTTCTGTTTAAACTGAATTTACAGATTATAAAACCGAAGAGCGCTAGTTAAAGTGCAATGAAACAATCGATTCACAGGGGGTGGGTAATGTCAGCTAAAACAGTAAATGTGAATGATATTATTGATCACGCAAAATTTAAGCCATTTCATTTTAATGTTGTCGCTTGGTGCTTACTGATCATTCTATTTGATGGTTATGATTTGGCGATTAATGGCGTAGTTTTACCATTATTGATGGATGAATGGGGCTTAAGCGCTGTACAAGCAGGGATGTTGGCAAGTACTGCATTGGCAGGGATGATGTTTGGTGCGATGACCTTTGGCTCTTTGGCTGATAAAATTGGTCGTAAAAAAGTCATCATGATTTGTATTGTACTGTTTAGCGGTTTAACTTTCGCAGGCGGTTTTGCTTCAAATCCAACAGAATTTGCGATCTTACGTTTTCTTGCGGGTTTAGGGATTGGTGGGGTGATGCCAAACCTAGTTGCGCTTACATCTGAATATGCACCAAAAACCATGCGTAGCACACTGGTGACCACGATGTTCAGTGGTTATGCTGTGGGTGGTGTTATGGCGGCATTATTAGGCGCTGCCTTTACGCCGACTTTTGGCTGGCAGATTATGTTCTTCATTGCAGGGATCCCTTTATTTTTATTACCTGTAATTTGGAAATTCTTACCTGAATCTTTAATGTTTATTGTCAAAGAAAATAAGCAAGAACAGGCACGTCCGATTGTTGCACGTTTGGCTCCTGAATTAAGCATTACTCCAGAGACCACCTTTGCTTTACATCAGACCAATGAACCTGAAGCGGCGAATGTGGTGAGTTTGTTTAAACGTGGTCGTGCCATCAATACTTTGCTGTTCTGGCTGGCTTTCTTTACCTGCTTGCTCACCATGTATGCTTTAAGCAGTTGGTTGCCAAAGCTGATGATGGCGGCAGGCTATTCCATGAATAACAGCTTAATGTTCATGATGACCATGAATGTCGGCGCTGTGGTTGGTATTATTGGCGGTGGCGTATTGGCGGATCGTTTCCATCTAAAACCAGTCTTAATGTGTTTAGGCATTATGGGGGCGATTGTGATGAGCTTGATGGGCTTCCAATCGAATCAGTTCTTGCTTTATATCTTAGTCTTTATGGCGGGTGCAGCATCAATTGGTTCGCAAATGCTGTTGTATAGCTATGTGGCGCAATATTATCCGTTAGCTGTCCGTTCTACTGGAATTGGTTGGTCATCTGCGATTGGTCGTATGGGGGCAATTGTTGGTCCTATTCTCATTGGTGCGTTGCTTGGTATGAATTTGCCTGCACATTTCAACTTTATTGCGGTGGGCTTACCCGTACTCATTACCGCGATTGCTGTCGCGTTAATTATGGATGAAAGTGACCTCGAAAAGATCAAAAACAATGCTTCTGTTACGGCTAAAGCTTAACTTTTTCTCAATCTAATTGAGTCAAAGCAAGAATCCAAATACCCAAATCAATCGATTTGGGTATTTTTTTGGCAAATTTGCGAATGAAAGTTATGCAGAATATGATTGTTATTGCTGAAAATATAATCTAATTTAAAATCAACGAAGAATAACAATATGTATACCTATCTAGAAAAAGAATAGGAGGATTTACACTTGGAAATTCAATCCGCTGAATCAGCTTTTCGTGCCGTTTGGGTTGCTCCCTCGATTATTTTAAGTTTGGGCATCACACGGCTTTGTTCAGATATGATTTTATGGGTGCGATCCTATCGACATTTTTCTTTAGACTGGATTCCGCTTACATGGTCAGCCTGTATTTTTATTTGGCAAATTCAATATCTCTGGGCAATTATTGAACTTCCAAGTTTGATCCGAACATGGACCTTACCTGAGTTTTTGGCCTTACTTTTATTATCCTTAACCATTTTTTTGCGAGTGCACTGGTTGTACCTCAGCAGGAAAAGGATATTCAAGGGATTCATGAAGAGCGCACCATTTGGCGAGGGCGTGGTGCCTTAATTGCCGTGTCAACTTGGGGGCTGGTTGCGGTATTGGTCGATGTTTGGATGTTTAAAGAACCATTATTCGCGTTGGGCACAATTTTAATGTTTGGCGTGGGTGTGATGCCGCTACTGTTTTTACTGACGAAGAACCGCTGGAAACGTGGTGTGATTACTTTAGTTAATTTTGTACTGACGCTTTGTGCTGCTTGGATTCAATCACCGAAATCTTATTAAAAATTCAGTGAGCCTATAATTGTAAGATCGAGGAACTTTGTTTCATTCAAAGTGCTACTTTTCAACTTTAAGTATTAGACTTTTCAAATCTAACCTAAATTGTAGATCTGCTCTGGCTAAGTCTTAGCAATGGCATTAGTGCTTTGCTTAAAGTGTAAACAAAAATATCAAAAAGTATTGCAGAAGAGCGTCCCACATCATGCTTGTGAATAAAAGGGAAAAGCAGAGCACGCTCTGCTTGAAAAGCTAGAGACGGTCTACTCTTGATGATTACCTACAAACGTTCTATGTTGAGTGAAAATTAAACAAATAAAGGTGGTGTCAGCATCCAGTAACTTTTCTTCTCATATTTTATTTAGCATATGAACTTTGATTTTCATTCAATTTCAGGAGATTTTATTTATTCAAAATTAATGCGACACGCAAATCAGGCGTGGAAAGGAGATAAAAGAGGATACCCTCATGGGAACAACCTTAACCCTCAATTCACGACGGCTTTCCATCATCGGACAGCGCATTCCAGCAATCTATGATGTCGTCATCCCAAAAAATTGTCCTCCTGCTCATCCATGGAAAATTAATCGATATTATTCAACAAAGGCAAACGATCAATCACTTTCAACACAAGCCTTAAGCATCGTGAAGGTGGCAGAATTTATACGACTAGCATCAGTTGATTTAATGAAAGAGACCAAAAGGATGAGATTTTAACCAAAGCCATCAATCGCTCGATAAAGGAGATCAACTCTTAAAGAAAATGTATTGAATCACCCATCTATGGATTTAAAGAGAAACAGGAAAAATCAATTCACGTAGAGTTAACAGTTTTGCAAACGAGTACCAGAACAAGATAAGAAACGCTGTTGGACAGGGTTTCTTATCTTCAAAAATAATCAAAAGAATTATATTTAGCGGGTTGCAGCATATTTCATCAGTTTGTGCAGCATCGTTTGCAAGCCACGCACTTCAAATTCATTCGCCTCAAAAATTTCATCTTTATTGCGTTTAAAAATATCACGAATTTCAAGCACGGCATTTGGATCAATCATGCCCAAGCTTGAGGTCACTTGACGGATTTGGCTGACGGAGCGAGAGCCATTGGTTGTGCCATAGCCGATAAAAGCTGCGGGTTTGTCTTGCCATTCTTTGCCCACATAATCCAAGGCATTTTTCAGTGCGGGACTATAGCCATGATTGTATTCAGGGCTAATAAAAATAAAACCCTCAGCTAAGGCAATTTTATCAGCCCATTGCTGCTGTTTTGGCTGATCATAAATGCCTGTTGCAGGCGGATGTGATCCCGCAAAGAGCGGTAAATCCCATTGTTTGAGATCGACTAATTCAATTTTCAGGTCATTTAATTCAAGGCTGGGGATACACGCATTGACCCAGTTCGCGACTTTAATGGCGGTTCGACCTTCACGAACACTGCCCACAATAATGTAAATTAGCATGATCTTTCCGATATTTTATTCTTGTTGCTAAATTAACCAGCGCGTGCAGGTTTTCCCAGTGTAACTTTGTGAATAATACGGAAAAATAGCTCGATCTATATCTTGAACAATATAAAAACGTGAATAATTAAGTAATTGCATACCTTTATGGCATATCTATATATGCAATCGGTTTTGGACAATAAAGCAGCTTTGCCGCATTGTGGTGGTCTAATTTGGGACGACTTCACAGGTTGGAGGTGAAGCATGAGTACACAGAACTTGAATATCAACACGGTGGTTGATGAAGCCAAATTTACACCCTTTCACTGGAGTGTTTTGATTTGGTGCTTGCTGATTATTATTTTTGATGGCTACGATTTGGTGATTTATGGCGTTGCCTTACCCTTGCTGATGCAGGAGTGGGGGCTAAGTGCCGTACAGGCAGGCTTACTCGCCAGTACGGCATTATTTGGGATGATGTTTGGTGCAATGAGTTTTGGTACTTTGTCCGATAAATTGGGGCGCAAGAAAACCATCATGATCTGTGTGGCGATCTTCAGTGGTTTTACCTTTTTAGGTGCTTTTGCTTCATCGCCAGTCGAGTTTGGCATTTTAAGATTTCTGGCAGGATTGGGGATTGGTGGGGTAATGCCGAATGTGGTTGCCTTGATGACCGAATATGCCCCGAAGCGCATTCGCAGTACTTTGGTTGCGGTGATGTTTAGTGGATATGCCATTGGTGGTATGACTTCGGCTTTACTGGGGGCATGGCTTGTCGCAGATTATGGCTGGAAAATCATGTTCATTCTTGCGGGTATTCCATTTGTCGCCTTGCCGATCCTGTGGAAGTTTCTACCTGAATCTTTAATGTTCTTAACTAAAAAAGGTGACACTGCACAAGTGGCGAAGATCGTTCAGAAAATTAGCCCTGAACAAAACATTAATGCGGCAACACAGTTTGTGCTGAATGATGTGATTGCGGGTGATGAAGCGCCCTTACGTGCCTTGTTTCAGCAAGGACGTACTTTCAGTACCCTGATGTTTTGGGTGGCTTTCTTCATGTGCTTGTTGATGGTCTATGCCCTTGGCAGCTGGTTACCAAAATTGATGATTCAAGCGGGCTATTCACTTGGCGCCAGCATGTTATTCCTGTTCGCCTTGAACATTGGGGGCATGGTCGGTGCGATTGGTGGCGGAGCTTTGGCAGATCGTTTCCATCTTAAACCTGTACTCAGCATTATGTTCACTGTAGGTGCTTTAGCCTTGATTTTACTCGGCTTTAAAAGTCCACAGGCAATCTTGTATACCCTGATTGCGATTGCTGGTGCAGCCACCATTGGTTCACAAATTCTGCTCTACACCTTTGTTGCACAATTTTATCCTGCTGCTGTACGTTCAACGGGCATGGGTTGGGCTTCAGGGATTGGACGGATTGGTGCGATCGTGGGTCCAATCTTGACAGGTGCATTACTGACCTTGCAGTTGCCGCATCAAATGAATTTTCTGGTGATTGCGATTCCAGGTGCGATTGCTGCATTGGCGGTATTCATGGTGAATTTAAAAGCATCAGTCGATGGTGCTGCTCAAGAACAGGCTCCGTTACAGACCTCTAAACGTTCAGCAGTGAGTTAAATCTTTATTCTGAATGTATGCATTCAATGACCACCTGCTTGATGCTACGGCAATCGAAAAGGTGGTTTTTCTATGTGAGCAAGTCTATGAGTTAGGTAAGTATGCTAAAGATGCAGGGTTTTGATTTTCGAATAAACATTAATTTTTAGATGCTTGTTTTTGTATATATTTTAATCAAGCAAGATGAATTAAATTCATGGTAAAATGATCGACTTTCATCTTTGATCTATTTTTTTGGATCTTCCATCTGCCAGCCGAGAATTGCTAGCCATGTCTACTGCTTATACCATGCAGACTGCGCCAAAAGCGTTGTTTGATTACGACAAATATTGGGCGTCATGTTTTGAACCCGCACCATTTTTGCCGATGTCACGCGAGGAAATGGATCAACTCGGTTGGGATAGTTGCGACTTTATTTTGGTGTGTGGTGATGCTTATATCGATCATCCATCATTCTGTTCAGGCATTATTGGTCGTACTTTAGAAGCTCAAGGTTTCCGTGTCGGCATTATTGCACAACCCGATTGGACCAATGCGGAAGCATTCCGTGTTTTGGGTAAACCGAACATCGCTTGGGGCGTGACCGCAGGTAACATGGACTCAATGATTAACCGTTATACGGCTGATCGTAAAATCCGTTCCGATGATGCTTATTCACCAGACAATGTCCCGAACAAGCGTCCAGACCGAGCTGCAACGGTGTATTGCCAACGTGTACGTGAAGCTTTCCCAGATGTGCCTGTATTGCTGGGCGGGATTGAGGGTTCCTTGCGTCGTATTGCGCATTATGACTACTGGTCAGATAAAGTGCGTCGTTCGATTTTGATGGATTCGAAAGCCGACTTATTGATGTATGGCAATGGTGAACGCTCGATTATTGAGGTGATGCACCGTTTAGCCAAAGGTGAAAAAATTCACGAAATTACTGATGTTCGTGGTACTGCATTTATTATTAATAAACACAATCGTGCGTCTAAAGCACAGTTTGTGGAAATTGCCTCGAATGATGTCGATACCGTGGGTCGTGTTGACCCGATCATCAACCCTTATGTGATGACAGATGATATTGATGGTTGTGAAGTTGAAAAAGACAAAGGTAATTCATTAGCGCAATATCAAGATTTCCAAAAAGAAATGGTTGCCAATCCGATTGTGCGCGAAGGCGATCAACTGGATGACGATACGCAAATCGTTCAGCTCAGAGCTGCGCCATCGAAAGCGATTAAGCATAAACTTCCGCCACGTGAGTTAGCGGTGATTCGTCTGCCGTCTTTTGAACAAGTGGCAGATGATCAGGTGCTGTATGCCCATGCCAACCGTATTTTGCATTTGGAAACCAATCCAGGTAATGCCCGTGCTTTGGTTCAGCGTCATGGGGAACGTGATGTGTGGATTAACCCACCTCCAATTCCGTTAACGACGGAAGAAATGGACTATGTGTTTGATTTACCTTATGCGCGTTTGCCACATCCTGCTTACGGCAGTGCGCGTTTCCCTGCATTTGATATGATCAAATTCTCAGTCAACATTATGCGTGGCTGTTTTGGTGGCTGTACCTTCTGTTCCATTACCGAGCACGAAGGGCGAATCATTCAGAACCGTTCTGAAGAATCAATTCTGCGTGAAATTGAAAAGATTCGCGACACTGCACCACAATTTACCGGCATTATTTCGGACTTGGGTGGGCCAACCGCCAACATGTACCGTTTGCACTGTAAAGATCCTGAAATTGAAAAGAACTGTCGTAAGCCTTCCTGTGTTTATCCAGGCGTATGTCAGAACTTACATACCGATCACGCGCCTTTGGTACAGTTGTACCGTAAAGCACGTGAAATTAAAGGTGTGAAAAAGATTCTGATTGGTTCAGGTCTGCGTTACGATTTGGCCGTATTGAACCCTGAATATGTGAAAGAGCTGGTGCAGCATCACGTCGGTGGTTATCTCAAAATCGCCCCTGAACATACCGAGAAAGGTCCATTGTCCAAGATGATGAAACCGGGGATCGGGACTTATGACCGTTTCAAACAAATGTTTGATCGTTTCAGTAAAGAAGCGGGTAAAGAACAGTATTTGATTCCTTATTTCATTGCGGCACATCCGGGTACCACCGATTACGACATGATGAACCTTGCGGTGTGGTTGAAGAAGAATGGTTTCCGTGCCGATCAGGTTCAGACCTTCTATCCATCTCCAATGGCAACGGCAACCACCATGTACCATACGGGTAAAAACCCATTGGCGAAAGTGGCACGCTATACCGAAGAAGTCGATATTGTGAAAGGTGAAAAACGTCGTCGTTTACATAAAGCCTTCTTGCGTTACCATGACCCAAACAACTGGCCTTTACTCCGTGAGGCTTTGAAGGATATGGGGCGTGCGGATCTTATTGGTAACTCGAAGCAGCATTTGATTCCAACCTACCAGCCACAAGGCACGGAAGGGGAATACAAATCTGCACGTAAGAAAAACTCGACGGTTGCAGGTGATTCGCAAAAACGTACCGCAGGTACGCGTAACTCGAATAGTCAAGGTCAAAATAACCGTCCGAAAAAGGGGCAGGTCTTGACCCAGCATACGGGTTTACCGCCACGCGAAACGGGTGAGAAACGTCCGTTTAATACCAATGCAGCGAAGAAAAGAAAAAATCCGAAAGCACGAGCTTAACAGGATGGAAAAAGACGCTTCGGCGTCTTTTTTTATGCTTCTATTCGTCGGAATTGTTTGACACCAGACCTAAGATGAATTGCATCTTGCTTCAAGATTAGGCTAAAGTAATCCTATTCAGTTTGCGTGTGTAAAAAACATACGGATTAGTTGGCTCGCGTCAAGTCACGTGTGGTCAGTTTTTATAATAATTTTCGTCAAGATGAATGTAGTTTTTTTAACTTGAACGCTTGAATAAAAATAGAGGCGCTATAATCGATTTTCGGCAAAAAAAATCGGGATAAAGCCGCAGGATTATAAGAATAGATTTAAGGAATAAATTTATGAGTATGTATTTGTTGATTGGACTCCTATTAATTTTTAGTTTGATGGTATTTAAAAGTTTTAATAGCCAATCAAAACAACAAGATAGCGTGCTAAAACGTCGTGCTGTATTCAATTTGAATGAACAGCTGGCTTTTACCCGTTTAAAAGAAACCTTGCCGACGCATACCATATTGGCGCATGTTTCCTATGATGCCTTGATGACGACCAAATATAGTCGTACCCGCAATAAGTATCGTAATTTATTGGCTGATTTTGTGGTGATGGATGCATCACATCAAATTGTGGCGATTATTGGCTTAGATGATCCGAACGTACTCAAACGCTTTCAGCAAGCCCATTATAAGGATGCGTTGCTCTCGATGGCAGGCTATCGTGTGATTCGTTATGATGAAGTGCCGAGTTATCAGCAAATTCGTCGCGACTTTTTCGGTGAGTTGCGTAAGGAATGGCAGGAACCTGATGCCCAAGAAAAGGATACCTCATTGAAAAAATATAATTTTTATCACAACCACGAAAAGCGCAAACTGAAAGTATGGGGATAAGATCAGCTTGAACGATGGTTCAAGCTGAGGGTAAGCAGATTATTCTGGGCGAACCGCTACGACGGTCATTTCAACCAATACTTCTGGTTTATACATCTTCGCTTCGACACAGGTACGTGGTAAAGCTTGCATATCTGCACACCAAGCATCCCAAACTTCATTCATACCCGCATAATCATTTTCAATATCTTTTAAAAAAATCATGACGGATAGAATATGGCGTTTGTCTGTGCCAGCATCGGCAAGGAAACGATCAATAATGTCTAAAGTCTGTTGGGTTTGTCCTTTAATATCGAGACTGGTGTCTGCAGCCAATTGTCCTGCAAGATGAACCAAGTTACCTGAAATGGCAATTTCAGAAAAACGCTTTTCGACATGTAAACGTTGAACCGTCATGTGATTTCCATGATGTTAAGAGAACACTCAGTTTACGTGATCCGCGATGAACTGCAAATGCTGTTTTGTAGATAGCATAAAGCCTAAAACAGAAGCATTGAGCGCGATGCATGTCTGAGAAAAATTCTTAAGCGTTTGAATGGGAACAGAAAGAAGAAATGAGCTGGTCTTGTAGTTTTATGATAAGAAGACAATTGATTGAAACCATGTGACTTATTCAGAATTGCCCTGTAATACTCGGATTGGATCGTCGCGTTCATCACAGGACAACATGCTAAAAGTAAAGGTGATTTTTAGCATTTCAGCGTTTACATGGATAATGTCTCGCGTGAACTAGGGTAACCTAAAAATAAAAAAAGTGTAGGGCTAATTGTTGTCTTTTTATTCTTTTGTCTAAAAAAGAAACAAAATATCGTCATGCCTACCACAGGCTGAGTTGTGGTTGCTCATCGTCAGTAGTTAATTGATAGACCCCCACACCAATCAGCCGGAATTGATTGGTATCTGGAATATGCATTTCATTGAGCAGTAGCTCCAGCACTTGGGTGAGTTCTGCAAGGCTGCGGAGCGGGGATTTAAAACTTTTACTATGTTGCAGCACTTGAAAGTTCTTTAATTTCAGTTTGACCGTGACACCGCGTGCTCGCAGTTGTTTCCGATTTAAACTCTCCCAGACCTGTACTGTTAACTTGGACCAGTAAGGCTGACATTCTTGCAAGGTAAAATCATCATCAAAGGTGGTTTCTTTGGAAATTTGCTGACGCTCACGTTCCACCTGCACAGGGCGATCATCAATGCCTTGCGCATATAAAAACAATTGGTGCCCATATTTACCGAAGTGATGAATCAGGGTGCTTTCTTCGATTTTTTGTAAATCACCCAATGTTTCCAGTTGCAGCTGTTTTAATTTTTCTTGAGTGACTTTTCCAACCCCAGGAATTTTCTTTAAAGGTAAATGCTGAATAAAGCTTTGCACTTGGCTGGGTTTGATGACACACAGCCCATCGGGTTTATTCCAGTCTGAGGCGACTTTTGCCAAGAATTTATTTGGTGCTACACCTGCAGAGGCGGTCAGTCCTGTGGTTTGAACAATCTCGGCACGAATGCGCTGTGCAACTTCGGTTGCGCTGGGTAAAGCAAACAAATTTTCCGTGACATCCAGATAGGCTTCATCTAAAGACAGTGGTTCAATCAGCGGGGTATAGCGCTGAAAAATTTGATGAATTTGTTCGGAGACTTCACGATATTTATTAAAATTGGGTTCAATCACCACCACCTGCGGGCACAACTTTTTGGCTTGACTCATGGACATGGCGGAGCGAAGACCAAACTGACGGGCTGGATAAGAGGCGGCAGCAATCACTGCACGTGGATGATGCGAGGAAATTACCACAGGCAGATGCTTGAGTTCGGGGCGATCACGCAATTCGACCGATGCAAAAAAAGCATCCATATCAATATGTATGATTTTTCTCATAACACTCAAATCAATCTCCCTGAATTGGAGAGTATGGCATGCTCAGGCAGTGCTGTGTAGCCACACATTTTTACTGCACGACAACCTATGACGGTTATGGTTTAAGGTGAGGTTGGTGTCAGGGGTTGAATACCATTCTTTTGCAAAAAAATGCTCCAGTCATAGACCGAACCGTGGAAGACATTCATGTCGACAGGTTTTGTGATCCCTTGGATTGAGCCTTGATTGGTATGTTGCCAAAAGATCCATTTCGGATTGCCTTTCAGCTCAGGTTGTCCTTGATATTCACGCACCCAAAGTGGCGTTTGTTTAAATTCGCCTGCCAGTACAATGTTATAAAACGTTTTGGAAATATAGAATATTGGCTGTTTCCCATAGTGCTGTTGCAACTGGTCATGCATGACCTGAATCTCGGATAGCAGTTGCTCTTTGGTATAGGTATTAATACAACGGCTGTCATATTCCAAATCGATCACAGGTGGGAGGGCGTCAGGTTTATTGGGTACTGTTTCAATAAAATTCTGTGCCTGAATTTGACCATCGCGGCACAGACGATAAAAATGATATGCCCCAACCAGAAAACCTTGTTCACGGGCTTGTAGCCAATTGTCCTGAAACTTTCGATCTTTAAAATCGCCGCCTTCTGTGGCTTTTAGATAAATAAACTGGAATTTTTTACGGGGAATCTGCTTCCAATTAATTTCACCTTGATGATGCGAGACATCGAAGCCCTGCACAGGAAATTCCTGCGCAGAAGCAGGATTCTGATGAAAAATAGAGAGATAAAGGAACACGGCAAGTGCAAATGTACCCAACCCAATGCAGGAAGCCAGCAAAGACTTGGATTTTTTTGTGCGCGTTGCTTTACTCATATGTTATTTCATCTGATGTCGTGCAGCTATGATAACGCGATCATAAAACCGACTCCACGTGCATTTTGCAAAAGTCTTAGAGGGTACTGTTTTTGGGAATCTGCCAGAATACTGCCGCGGTAATGATATTAATCGCACCCAAACAAATAAGGGTCAGATGAAACGCCGTCGTGACCTGTTCTACACCATAATGTGCAGTAAACAGATTGACCAGTGTCCCTGCCAGTGCCACCCCAATACTCATAGACAGCATCATGATCATGGACAGGAAACTGTTGCCACTGCTGGCATTTTGTTGAGACAAATCTTTTAGAGTAAAAGTATTCATGGCGACAAACTGAGTTGAATTAAGAATGCCGAAAATAAAGAAATGCAATGTGCGTAGCCATAAAGGCGTATCGGCGGTGGTTAAGGCAAAACTGGCAATACAACTGCCTACCAGCAGGGTATTGATGATCAGGACACGACGATAGCCCAGTTTCTGAATGACAGGGCGAACTAGGGGTTTAGATGCCAAGGAACCCAGTACCGCAGGAATCATCAATAAACCTGTGACAAAAGGTTCAAAATGAAAGGCAACCTGTAACATTAACGGCAGGAGAAAAGGTAAGGCATTGCCGCCGAGTCGTGCAAAGAAGTTACCGAGAATGCCAATAGCATAGATTTTATTTTGAAATAGGCGACTGCGAAATAGTGCATTTTCATGGGTGTGGGCATGGTAGGCATAGATGGCGGTACTGATTAATCCCAGTCCGACCAAAGCCAGTCCTTGCCAATGACCATGCTTGGGACTGGCAAAACTTTCGATGCCCAAGGATAGTCCGACCATTGCCACCACGAGCCAGAGGAAACCACTCAAATCAAAAGTTTTGACACTTGGTTCCGTTGCATTGGGGAGTGCTTTTAAGGTGACCAAAATTCCCAAAATCCCCATGGGTAGATTAATAAGAAAAATCCAGTGCCATGTCGCCACTTCGACAAGCCAGCCGCCCAGCGTGGGTCCAATTAAGGGACCAATCAAACCCGCCAAGCTCATTAAGCTCATGGCAGACAGGAATTGATCGCGTGGAATCAATTTCAGCATGGCCAGACGGCCAACAGGCAAGAGCAAGGCTCCACCAATGCCCTGAATAATCCGGAAAAATAACAGTTGATTCAGACTTTGTGAAAGCCCGCAGCCGAGTGAGGCAAGGGTAAAAATCACTATCGCGGCAAAGTAGGTATTCCGCACGCCAAAACGATCCGCCAACCAACCACTGAGGGGAATACATGCCGCCACAGCCAAGACATAAGCCACCACCACACTGTGCATATTCAGTGGGTCTTCCTGTAAATGTGCTGCCATGGCTGGAATCGCCGTATTGACAATGGTGGTATCCAGCGCTTGCATAAAAAAGCCGATTGAAACCAGTAACACCAAGAGTCGGTATTCAGGTTGTAAGGCTCGATGCGGCGTGGTTTGGCTCATAGACAGGAAGTGTGAATAATCAATGAAATGGAGAAGCTCATCATAGCAAAACTGCGGTCCAAATAGGTCAAAAAAATGCCATCAAACTGACATCACAATGTCACGGGGTTTACACCTGTGTTTTTTAAAGTAGATGAAACTTTAGAGAAATAAATAGGTTAGAAATGAAAGTCCAACTAACAGCATTAATGATTGCCTTGTTATCCGTGGGGATAGTGGCGTGTAATGATTCAGATGAAAGTGTCAGCACGCCAGTTGTAGAAGAAACCACACCTGAGAGCATTGAGCTGGTCAAGATAGGCGGCTACGAAACGGGGATTTTTGGCGAAAGCGCGGCGGAAATTCCCGCCTTTGATGCCAGCAGTAAACGCCTATTTGTTGTGAATGCCAAAAAAGGCATGGTGGATGTTCTAGATATGAGTCAACCCGCACAGCCTGTACATATTGGCGAGCTGTCTGCACGGGCATATTTAGCTGATTCAGAAGTCAACAGTGTCAGTGTTCAAAATGGGGTCGTGGCTTTAGCTGTTCAAGCGGCCACTAAAACCGACCACGGCATCGTGGCATTTTTTAGTGCCAAAGATTTGAGTGTTATCAGTCAGGTTGACGTCGGGGCTTTACCCGATATGTTGACCTTTAGTCCAGATGGCAGCATGGTGGTGGTGGCGAACGAAGCCGAGCCGAATGCAGATTATAGTGTGGACCCAGAAGGTTCGGTCAGCGTCATCGATATTCGTGATTTGAAAAATCCTCAAGCCACACTGGTTGACTTTAAAGCATGGAATGAGCGTAAGGCGGAGTTACTCGCAGCAGGTGTACGCATTTACGGTCCCAATGCAACAGTGGCACAAGACCTAGAGCCTGAATTCATTACCATTGCCGCAGACAGTAAAACTGCATGGGTCACTTTACAAGAAAATAATGCTTTGGCCAAAATTGATCTCAGCACTAAAAACGTGAGTCAAATTTATGCTTTAGGGGCCAAAGATCATGGGATTACTGGCAATGAGCTGGATCTGAGTGATGCGGACGGCAAAATTAATATTCAGAACTGGTCGGGTGTGGTTGGGATGTATCAGCCAGATGCGATTGCCAATTATCAGGTAAACGGCAACACCTATTTTGTGACTGCGAATGAAGGTGATGCGCGAGAATGGTTAAAGGATGAGGCCGCATATTTTTCAGGAGACAGCACCCAAGGCTATGCTGAAGAATTCCGCGTCAAGCATTTGGTTCATAAAGATGGTTTTGCTCGCCGTAATGGTGATGATTTTCCAGCACATTTAGCGTTGTTGGCAACAGGAGCAAATTTGAATCCTGAAGTCTTTGCGTATTGTGGTGCGACTTTGGGTAATGCAGGTGCGTGCCGTGATGATGATCAATTGGGACGCCTGAATGTGGTCTGGAATATGGGCTATCAAACCCATGCCGATGGTTCCCCGAAGCTAGACAGCAAAGGTTATTTAACCTATGACAAATTGTATGCGATGGGTGGACGTTCGTTCAGTATCTGGAATACCCAAGGTAGTCTGGTTTGGGATTCGGGCAGTGAGTTTGAACAAAAAGTGGCGGAGTTGTTCCCCGACTATTTCAACAGCAACCATGAAGAAACCGCATTTGATGATCGTAGTGATAATAAAGGCCCTGAACCCGAAGGCGTGGCACTTGGGACTTTAGGGAAAAAGACCTTTGCTTTTATTGGTCTGGAGCGCATGGGCGGGATTATGGTGTATGACATTACGGATCCGAAACAAGGTAAGTTTATTCAGTATTTTAATGACCGTAAATTTGCAGAAGTACCTGAAAAACAAGGGGACTTAGGACCTGAAGGGCTGATTTTTATTGCGGCCAAGGATTCACCGAATGGCAAGCCGCTTTTGGTGGTGGGTAATGAAGTCAGTGGTTCGACGGCTATTTACCAAATTAATGTGAAGGGTTCATAGGGCTTTAAAACAGTTCAATGCATCGACCGAAAGAGCATCCCAAAGATGCTCTTTTTTGTGAGTGAGAACTTGCGGTCACGGCAGTGTCATGAAAATGAAATAAAAATGTCATAATTTATGAGCCTTCCCCATAAGGGGTCCTTTTGACTGACAAAGGTTTAGGTTTTATGACAATCGAGATTTTGATGATTGTAGGCTTCTGTTTAGCAGCTTACTCAATTGTCGGAAATGATGTGCCACAAACTTTGGGGACCTTTATCTCCTCCAATGCACACCGCCCTTGGTGGGTTCTTTGGCTATATACAAGCAGTATCCTGATTGTTGTCTTACTTTATGGTTGGTATGCCTCAGGAATTGGTGATGCATCTTATGGACGTTTGGAAACCATTCCTTTCCCAGAAACAGGCATTACTTGGCTGTATATTGTTCCACCGATTTTATTAATTATATTGACCAAATATGGGATTCCAGTCAGTACCACCTTTTTAGTACTGACCATCTTCTCACCAAGTAGCTTAAGCTCCATGCTGACCAAATCCATGATGGGTTATGCAGTTGCCTTTGTGGTGGCGATCTTGGTGTACCGCTATGTGATGAAAGGGATTACGATTTACCTAAGTAAAACCCGTCACAAAGAACCTTCTCATATTTGGGTTGGTTTACAGTGGGTATCGACTGCCTTCTTATGGAGTCAGTGGCTGATTCAAGATTTGGCCAACATTTTTGTCTATGTCCCGCGTCAAGTACCGTTTGAATTCCTGATTTTTGGCATTCTGGTGTTTGTGGTGTTGCTTGGCTGGATTTTCTACCGCCGTGGTGGTGCCATTCAAAACATTATCGATACCAAAACGGGCGTTGCGGATATTCGCTCAGCCACCATCATCGACTTTATGTATGCGTTGATTTTGTTGGTGTTCAAAGAGTGGAGCAACATTCCAATGAGTACCACTTGGGTCTTCCTTGGTTTGCTGGCAGGTCGTGAGTTCGCCATGTCGATGCATTTGGCTGAAGTAAATAAATACCGTACCTCACGCAATGTGAGTAAGGATGCCATGAAGCTGATGTTTGGCTTAGCCGTCAGTGTCTTGTTGGCAACAGGCTTGCCTTGGCTGTATCAACAGATTTCAGGTTAATTTGACCTGAAACATGAAAAAAGCGAGTCATTCAGGCTCGCTTTTTTATGTTTAAAAGAAAAGTTAAATCACAAAGCGTTCTGGTGCTTGTAGATTTTTTAGCACAATTAGAATTTGATCGGCATGGTTACAAACAATCAGTTTGGCACGATGCTGAGCGGGTAAAAAGCCTTCTTGTACCGCATGATCCAGTTGTGCAATCAGGGCATCATAAAAGCCATTCACGTTATACAGCATCATGGGTTTTTGGTGTTGATTGAGCTGGCCCCATGTCGCCACCTCTAAAATTTCTTCAAAAGTCCCTAAGCCACCGGGTAGGGCAACAAAAGCACTGGCACGCTCTGCCATCATGGCCTTACGTTCATGCATAGTTTTGACGATGTGTAATTCGGTCAGTTGATGATGGGCAATTTCATAGTCCAGCATAAACTCGGGAATCACGCCGACCGCTTGACCACCATGAGCAATCACGCTGTCTGCGACTTGCCCCATTAAGCCAATACTGGCACCACCATAGACCAGACCGAAACCTTGTTCTGTAATTGCAGTTGCCAGCGCAATTGCTTTTTCTTGATAAATTGGACGATTTCCAGAACGTGAACCACAGTAGAGCGCAATGAGGGGTTGAGTTGTTTTAATGGTTACTTTTTCATGTACAGTCATTTTTAATACGCTATTCATCATTCTCTGTTTAACCTTATCACTTTCTTGTTGGCTGCTCTAGCTTATGCAAGAAATATGACAAGGCGATGTTGCCTATAGTGCGGCTGGGTCACTTTAATGTGGTGACTCAGTGAAGCAGACCCATCAGGCACTGAAAAAAAGATGAATTTAGCGTTGATCTTGCCTATACTGAGATTCTGTTTTACAACAAATGAATCATCATGAGTCGTGGTTGTTGTCACTTAGGACGAACACACATTTTTGCCATAATAAAAGAGAAGATGATGCAGAGCCCATCTGCGCTTAAACCTCAGTTTATTTATCCTGAAGACATCTTGAAGGAGAACATTCAATGATTTTTGAGTGGATGTCTGATCCTTCTGCATGGGTGGGGTTGGCCACCTTGGTCGTGCTTGAAATTGTATTGGGGATTGATAACCTCGTTTTTATTGCAATTTTGGCAGAAAAACTCCCTCCTGAACAACGCAATACCGCACGTATTCTCGGTCTATTGTTGGCGCTTGGCATGCGTTTGATCCTATTGGCATCAATTGCATGGGTAGTGACCCTGACCAGTCCATTATTCCATATTCTTGAACATCCATTCTCTGGTCGCGACTTAATCTTGTTGCTGGGCGGGGTATTTTTGCTGTTTAAAGGCACCATGGAATTGCGTGAACGGATTGAAGGCAAACCTGCGCTGAAAGAAGAGAACCCTGTGCATGCGACCTTCTGGATGGTGATTGTTCAGATTGTCATTTTAGATGCCGTGTTCTCTTTAGACAGCGTGATCACCGCAGTTGGCATGGTGAAGCATCTTTCCGTGATGATGATTGCGGTCATTATTGCCGTTGGAATTATGCTGTGGGCTTCCAAACCGCTCATGGATTTCGTCAATAAACATCCGACCGTGGTGATTCTGTGTCTGTGTTTCTTGATGATGATCGGTTTCTCTTTGGTGGTGGAAGGCTTTGGCTACCACATTCCGAAGGGTTACTTATATGCTGCGATTGGTTTCTCTGTCTTGATCGAATTCCTGAACCAAACCGTGAAGAAAAATCAGGAAAAAATGGTCACCACCACCGATTTACGCTACCGCACAGCCTCTGCTGTATTACGTATGTTGGGCGGTAAATCCAGTGATGCGCCTGAACAAAACGAAGATGTATTGGCGACGCGTGCCTTTGCCGATGAAGTGTTTAATCAGGAAAACGGGGTCTATCACAGTGTCATGGTGCAGGGCGTTCTAGGATTGGCAGAGCGTCCGGTCAAATCGGTGATGACACCGCGTCCTGAACTGGAATGGTTGGATTTAGACGAAGATGAAGCTTCAATTAAAGAACAGCTGTTGAGCATGACTCATTCACGCTTGATTGTGGCGCATGGTGAGCTGGACAATATTGCAGGGGTGGTACTCACCCATAAAGTCATGAATGAATACATCGAAACAGGCGTGCTGAATTTCGAGAAACATTTACGTGACCCTGTGATTGTGCATGAAAATGCGCAGGTGCTGATGGTGATGGAACAGTTACGTCAGGCGCCGTTACAGTTAGCGATTGTGCTGAATGAATATGGTTCGATTGAAGGCATTGCGACTCCAATTGATGTCCTTGAAGCCATCGCTGGCGAATTCCCAGATGAAGATGAACTGGAAACTGCTGCGGAAAGTCTGGAAGATGGAACCTTGATGTTGGAAGGTTCGACCGATATTCGTCATGTGTCTTTATTATTGGGTAAAGACTTGGTGGATGAGTCAGAACAGTACTCGACTTTATCGGGTTATCTTCTGTTCCATTTAGGGCGCTTACCTGAAAATGGCTCCAGTATTGAAGCCGATGGCTTTATTTTTGAAGTGGTGACCATGGATGGACATAAAATTGAGAAAGTCCATGTCATTCCGCAACATGACACTGGACAAGGCGACTAATTCTGAGCAGTGTCTCACGCGAACTTCAGTTAAACTAGCCCGATCATTCGGGCTATTTTATTGGGAAAATATATGTCAGAAGAACAATGCCCTTGTGGTTTAGGCATTTATGCCGAATGTTGCCAGCCTTTGCACTTAGGACAACGGGTGGCTGCAACTGCGGAACAGTTAATGCGTTCGCGCTATAGTGCTTTTGCCAAACATCAGATTGATTATATTGTGCAGACCACGGCACTGGGGCAGCAGCCAGCCTTGGATGTCCCTGCGATTCAAGCATGGAGTGAATCCAACCAATGGCTTGGACTCGAAGTGGTGCGGGCACAGGAAAAGCTGGACAAAACCCATGCACAGGTGGAATTCAAAGCCCATTATAACGATGGTCAGCAGGCACACACCCATCATGAGGTTTCACGTTTTGTGAAGCATGCCCAGCACTGGTATTTTCTTGATCCGACCACGGATCAAGTGCTGACCATGAAACAGCCCTGCGTTTGTGGCTCGGGGAAAAAATTTAAGCAATGTTGTGCACAATTTTTATAACGTTCAGTTCAGATATGGCTTAGAATAGCCCGCATCTTAACCCTTCAATGGAAGCGCAGGGCGATGTTACTGACCATAATTTATATTATTGCGATTACGGCTGAGGCCATGACTGGGGCACTGTCTGCGGGTCGACGTAGTATGGATTGGTTTGGGGTGATTCTGATTGCCTGCGTCACCGCACTTGGGGGTGGCTCGGTGCGTGATGTATTGCTGGGACATTATCCTTTGACTTGGGTCAAACATCCTGAATATTTGGTCTTGACGTGTTGTGCTGCCTTATTCACTATTCTGATTGCCAAATGGATGCGCCATTTACACAATATTTTCTTGGTGCTGGATGCCTTGGGCTTAATTGGTTTTACCATCATTGGCTGTCAGATTGCTTTGTCGATGGGGCATGGTTTTGTCGTTTCTGCGGTGGCAGGGATTATGACTGGGGTTTCGGGCGGTATCCTGCGCGATATTCTATGTAACGATGTGCCTTTAGTGTTCCGCCGTGAGCTCTATGCCAGTATTTCTTTTGTCGCGGTGATTTGTTATTGGGTCTGTCAGGAAATTGGACTATCCCTTGAATTGACCGTGATTTCTACGTTGATTTTTGGTTTTACTTTACGTCTGATTGCGATTTATTTTGGTCTGGAAATGCCGAAATTTATCTATAAAGATGATGATGCGGATTCGGCCTCTTCCACCGATTCACACTGATCGATTTGATCTGTATTCAGTGATCAAACAGTCGAGCCCAAACCTATTTTGGGCTTTTTGCTGTGTATAAAGCGAAATTTCATTCCCCATACTTACGCAGAATTTATTAAAATAAGCGGATCTACTATTTTTCTTTTCAATCTGAACAGCATGCCACCGTGCTGTCATGATTTCACTTCTTGACCAGAGTCATCACTATGGATTTAGTTTCACGTGTACAACGTTTACCTGTTGGAAAGTTCCACTATACCTTGCTGTGGGTGATTGGCTTGGGCTGGATGTTTGATGCTATGGATACAGGGCTAATTTCCTTTATTCTGACCAAGATGGCGACCGAGTGGAATATGAGCCCTGCCGAAAAAGGCTGGGTCGTCTCCATCGGTTTTGTCGGTATGGCCATTGGTGCGGTCTGTTCCGGGGCTTTGGCCGACCGTTGGGGGCGCCGTAATGTCTTTGCGGCCACTCTGGTGACTTACAGTATTGCCACTGCTTTATGTGCTTTTGCACCGAATCTGACCTGGTTGTTGGTCTTTCGTTTTATTGTCGGCTTGGGATTGGGTGGACAGCTCCCTGTTGCGGTGACTTTGGTCAGTGAATATATCCCTGCACAGGTGCGTGGACGTTTTATCGTCTTACTGGAAAGCTTCTGGGGATTGGGCTGGTTAGTCGCAGCACTGGTATCTTATTTTGTGATTCCAAGCTATGGCTGGCATGTCGCCTTCTTGATTGGCGGACTACCTGCGCTGTATGTATTCATGATTTTAAAGAAAGTGCCTGAATCGGTACCGTATTTAATTAATCGCGGACGAATAGAAGAAGCCCATGCCTTAGTACAAAAACTGGAGCGTGAATGCGGTGTGGAAGTGATTCAGCAGATTGAAGTGCAACCCGTTGCCGCCAAGCAAAGCGTATCCTTTTCACAACTGTGGTCAAACCCTTTTGCGAAACGTACCTTAATGCTGTGGCTGATCTGGTTTGGGATTGTTTATTCTTATTACGGCATTTTCACGTGGTTGCCAAGCTTGTTGGTGAAACAGGGCTATAGCATTGTTCAGTCCTTTGAATATGTACTGGTGATGATCTTGGCACAACTGCCAGGCTACATCGCTGCCGCGTGGCTGGTGGAAAAATTGGGGCGTAAATTGACATTGGCAGGTTTTATCGGCTTCTGTGCCGTGTCGGCTTATTTCTTTGGTCAGGCGAATACCGTTACCTTGATTATGTTCTGGGGCTGCCTGATGTCGTTCTTTAATTTAGGCGCATGGGGCATACTGTATACCTACACGCCAGAACAGTATCCAACCAATATTCGTGCCTTTGGTTCAGGTTGGGCATCGGCGATTGGGCGTATGGGCGGGATTGTCGCACCGTTGATTGTCACCCAGATGATGGTGCAGCAGAACGGATTTAATCATGTGTTTATGATGTTCACTGCGGTATTGCTGGTGGTGGCATTGGTGATTTTGGTTTTGGGTGAAGAAACCAAAGGCAAAACCTTAGAGTCAATTGGGATGTAAAATGTTCAAGTTGTCATGGTGATGTTCCGTCACCATTCAGCTTTTTCAGCACGTACAGATACACGTGGAAAATGGATTCTTTAGAAAATAAAAATTATAAGTTGATCATTTATTTAAAAGTGGATAATTTTACGACATCAGCACCTCGTTAAGACACAAATTGTCGTGGTAGTGAAGGGCACACCCTTGTGCAGTCACAGTCTGAGACTTAGCATAAGAACTTAGATAAAAAAATGATTTGATTAGGATGAAAGGTTGTTATGACAAACCTTGCGCATCACGCAACTGAAAACCGCTCCGTCGCAGAATTTACTGAACGTGCTTACCTCAACTATGCCATGTACGTGATTATGGACCGTGCTTTGCCTCACATCAGTGATGGTTTAAAGCCAGTACAACGCCGTATCGTGTATGCCATGAGTGAATTGGGGTTAAAACACAGCGGTAAGCCGAAAAAATCTGCGCGTACCGTGGGTGATGTATTGGGTAAATACCATCCACATGGTGATTCAGCCTGTTATGAAGCCATGGTATTGATGGCGCAACCGTTTAGCTATCGCTATCCATTTATTGAAGGTCAGGGCAACTGGGGTTCACCCGATGATCCTAAATCCTTTGCCGCAATGCGTTATACCGAAGCCAAACTGTCGCAGTACAGTGAAGTATTACTGGCTGAATTGGGACAAGGCACATGTGATTGGCAAGACAATTTTGATGGCTCGCTCAAAGAACCTGTGAATTTACCTGCACGTGTACCGAATATTCTCTTGAATGGTACGACGGGTATTGCCGTGGGGATGGCGACGGATATTCCACCCCATAACTTGCGTGAAGTGATCAAAGGCACCATTGCCTTAATTCGCAATCCAAATCTAACGGATGAAAAAGTCGCAGAATATATTCCTGCGCCTGATTTACCGACTAAAGCCGAGATTATTACCCCACCTGATGAATTGCTGAAAATTCAAACTACAGGTCGTGGTAGTTATCGTATGCGTGCAGTGTATACGATAGAAAAAAATGAAATCGTGATTACCGACTTGCCGTATCAAGTCTCGGGCTCCAAAGTGATTACCCAAATTGCCGACCAAATGCAGGCGAAAAAACTGCCCTTGGTCAGTGATGTACGCGATGAATCGGATCATCAAAATCCGACCCGTCTGGTGGTGGTGTTACGCTCGAACCGTATTGATGCAGAAGCGGTGATGAGTCATTTATTTGCCACTACGGACCTAGAATCCAGCTATCGCGTCAACATGAATATGATTGGGGCAGATGGTCGCCCGCAAGTGAAATCAATTCGTCGCATTTTACTGGAATGGATTGAAATCCGTAAAGACACCGTGACCCGTCGTCTGCAATATCATTTAAATAAAATAGAAAAGCGCCTGCATATTTTGGCAGGCTTACTGATTGCGTATCTGGATATTGATACCGTGATTCGTATCATCCGTGAAGAAGAGCATCCGAAAGCGGAATTGATGTCGCATTTTGGCATTGATGAGATTCAAGCCGAAGCCATTTTGGAATTGAAATTACGTCATTTGGCGAAATTGGAAGAAATGGAAATTCGTCGTGAACAGGAGGAATTGGAAGCCAAAGCAGCCATTATTCGTGAACAGTTGGCGAATCCAGAATCTTTAAAAGCATTGATTATCAATGAGCTCAAAGATGATGCAAAACGTTTTGGCGATGATCGCCGTTCGCCAATTGTACAGCGCGCTGAAGCAACGGCGATTAACGAGCAAGATTTAATGCCTGCCGACCCTGTGACGGTAGTGCTGTCAGAAGCGGGTTGGATTCGCAGTGCCAAAGGGCATGATGTGGATGCCGAGAACCTGAATTTCCGTGCGGGCGATCAATACTTGAGTCATGCTCAAGGCAAGTCCAATCAAAAAGTCTATATCATGGATCAGACGGGACGAAGCTATGCACTGCCCATCAATAGCTTGCCATCGGCACGTGGTCTAGGTGAACCCTTAAGTTCTAAGCTTGCGCCTGTCAGTGGCGTCGGTTTCCTGCAAGTGCTGATTGAAGAAGATGAGTCGGAAATTTTGGCAATGAGCAGTAAAGGCTACGGCTTTAAAACCCAAGCCAAACAACTCGATACCAGTGCCAAGGCGGGTAAAGCTTTCCTAACGATTCCTGAAGATGCGAAACCGTTACCGTTATATCCTTTACAGCAAGCCACCCATTTGGCACTGTTAAGTTCGGCAGGGCGTTTACTGATTATTGATTTGTCAGAATTGCCAATCCTGAATAAAGGCAAAGGTAATAAATTGATACAACTCGAAGACAAAGATCAGATTATTGCTATGACAACTCTGAATTTAGATGAAATAATTCAAGTGGTTGCGGGACAACAACAATTGAAATTAAAAGGTGACGATTTACAAAAATATATGGGTAAACGTGCGACAAAAGGGCAACTGCTACCACGTGGATATCAAAAAGCAAATAGACTGTTGGTTCAGAGATAAAACTAGCATGTGGTTGTTGAAATAAGTTATATATGTGGCTGTGTTCGTGAAAATGGATACGGGAATGTGCATTAACAAGCTAAATAAACACGCACAAACCCGAAAAAAAAGCTGCATATTTTAAGGACTATAGATTGGAGAGATTGGGATTATGGAAAAGATTTGGTTCGCTGAATACCGCAAGACAGGCATTCCTGAAACTGTAGAATTGCCACCAGAGAACACCTCTTTGGTTGATGTATTTGAGCGTAATTTCCAAAAATTTGGTTCACGTGATGCCTTTATTTTTATGGATAAAGCACTTTCTTTTAGTGAACTCGATGAAGCTAGCCGCAAGTTTGCTGCTTATTTGCAAAGTTTAGGCTTAGCCAAGGGATCGCGTGTTGCGGTCATGATGCCAAACGTTCTCCAATATCCAGTGGTTGCTCTTGGTGTATTGCGTGCAGGTCTGGTGCTGGTGAATGTCAACCCACTTTATACGGCACGTGAACTTGAACATCAATTGAATGATTCTGGTTCTGAAGTTTTAGTGATTATTGAAAACTTTGCTTCGGTTTATCAAAGTATTATTGGTAAAACGCCAGTAAAACATGTGGTTGTGGCTTCTGTGGGTGACATGCTCGGCACACTAAAAGGCACTTTAGTGAACTTTGTCTTGCGTTCAGTACGTAAACAAATTCCAGCATGGAATATTCCAGGTCATATCCGTTTCAATGCGGCCATGTCTAAAGTCAGCCCAAGCAATTATAAACGTCCTAATCTGACCTTAAGCGATACTGCTGTACTTCAATACACAGGCGGTACTACTGGTGTATCTAAGGGTGCAGAGTTAACCCATCGTAACCTTGTGGCGAACTTATTGCAGTGTGATGGCATTTTCCAAAGTAAATTTGGGGTGCAAGATGGTTCGAGTACAGATCGTATTTTCTGTGCTTTACCGCTGTATCATATTTTTGCCTTCATGGTTTGTGCCATGTACGGCATGTACAAAGGTCAAGCCAACGTCTTGATTCCAAACCCGCGTGATTTACCTGCGGTGATGAAAGAATTACGCAAATATCAACCAACCTTCTTCCCAGCCGTTAATACACTGTTTAATGCGCTTGTGAACAATGAAGAGTTTAAACAGCTCGATCACAGCAAGTTAAAAATGGCGATGGGTGGTGGTATGGCAGTGCTGCCGTCAACGGCTGAAGCATGGAAACGTGTGACAGGTACCAACATCATTGAAGGTTATGGTTTATCAGAAACTTCACCTGTAGCAACAGCAAACCCACCAGCGTCTGATGAGTTTAGCGGCACCATTGGTATTCCATTACCACTTACTGAAATTGCGATTTTAGATGATGATGGCAATGAAGTTGCTTTGGGTGAACAGGGTGAAATCTGTATCCGTGGTCCTCAGGTGATGAAAGGTTACTGGAACCGTCCTGACGAAACAGACAAAGTGATGGTAAATGGTTTCTTCCGTACGGGTGATATCGGTGTGATGGATGAGCGTGGCTACACCAAAATTGTAGACCGTAAGAAAGACATGATTTTGGTGTCTGGCTTTAACGTTTATCCTTCTGAAATTGAAGAAGTCATTGCGAAGCATCCAAAAGTATTGGAAGTTGCAGCGATTGGCGTACCTGATGAAAAATCAGGTGAAGTACCGAAGTTATTCGTCGTGAAAAAAGATGCTTCTTTAACGACTGAAGAAGTCCTTGAATTCGCGAAAGAAAACTTAACGGGATATAAACGCCCACGTTATGTCGAGTTTATGGAAGAATTGCCAAAATCAAATGTCGGTAAGATTTTACGTAAAGATTTACGTAAGAGTGCCTAAGCACTACATTAAAAAAAGCGCCTTTGGGCGCTTTTTTTTATTGGATTACATTATTTTTTCTTCATCAGCCAGCGATCGAAATAAGGGCGTCCAACCCCTGCAATCCCGATAAAAATGAAGATGGTACCGAACTGACGGCTAAAGCCAGAACGATTAAAAGTGCCGTAGCTGAGGAAATTATCTGCCAAGCAATAAATCAGGGTAATCAGCACCCAATGCCAGAGGGGTAGGCGACGAATACCGACTGCCCAAAAGGCGACCCAAAGTAGAATAAACGTACAGACCGTCGACCAGATGTTCATGTTGGAACAAATGACGGTCAGTAAGAAAGCGATAATCGGGAACACGATGGCGAGTACACGATCCATCTGCCGTTGATGTTGATGCTGTTTTTCCAGCTCATCAAACAGTTTGTGCTGATCCGTATTGAATGACATAGCGATTCCCGAAAGGCTTGGTTATAAAATCACTATATTTAACAAAAAATATTCTAGAATTGCCATGCTATGATAAGCCTTATTGATCCCTCACGAGAATAAAATTGATGCAGAGTATTAGCGGCATTGTCTATCTCATTTTAATTGCATGCTTATTACCCTACGTTTTTACCGTTATTGCCAAAATGGCAGGTGGCTTTCAGGGACGAGATAATCAACATCCACGTGATTTTTTAGCACAAACCACAGGTTTGGCTGCACGTGCCAATGCAGCGCAAAAGAATAGCTTTGAAGGGCTGCCACTGTTTATTGCCGCGATTTTGATGGCAGAATACATGGTGGTATCACAATCCATCATTATGACCTTCGGCATTGCCTATTTGGTCCTGCGTATGATTTATGGCGTGTGTTACTTGGCGAATTGGGCAACTTTACGTTCAATCGTCTGGTTATTGTCTTTATTGTGTCCAATTTTTCTGTTGATTTTGGTGATCAAACTCAGCTAATGAACGCACATATTCCCTATTTTTACGGGGCAGATGTATAATCGCTCCGTGATTAAACCGAATACGATTATTTGGCTTTCAATATAAATTAATTCATTCAAGAGTGATGCTATGAGCTACAGCAATATCCCTGCGGGTAAAGATGCGCCAAATGACATTTATGTCATCATTGAAATTCCTGCAAACGCAGCGCCAATCAAATACGAAATTGATAAAGATTCGGATGCGTTATTTGTAGACCGCTTCATGGGTACAGCAATGTTCTACCCAGCGAACTATGGCTATGTACCAAATACGTTGTCTGAAGATGGTGACCCACTTGATGTTCTTGTTGTGACTCCACATCCAGTTGAGCCAGGTTCAGTAATTCGTTGCCGTCCAGTGGGCAAATTGAACATGGAAGATGATGGCGGTATTGATGCGAAATTGATTGCTGTACCACATGAAAAATTAACACCAATCTATAAAGACGTTCAGGAATATACTGATCTTCCTCCTTTGTTAATTCAACAAGTTGAGCACTTCTTTGCACACTACAAAGACTTAGAGCCAGGCAAATGGGTTAAGTTGACCGGTTGGGAAGGTGCTGACGTAGCGAAAGCTGAAGTGCTTAAAGCCATCGAAGCTGCAAAATAATCCTTTCAAGGATTGAGGTTGAACTTTATTTTGTAAAGTTCAACCCATAAAAAAACCTGCACAATGTGCAGGTTTTTTTAGATCTCTGAAAAAGTCTTCAAATTAGAAAAATTTTACAGGGATATCTAACCAAATACGCCATTCGTTCGTGTCACCGATATAGTTGCTTTGGTAGTTGTCGCTCGCACGGTAGTATGAGTGACGTAAACGTAAGCTCGCATCTTTAGCAAAACCAGATTGAACGGTATATTTCACTTGGTTAAAGAATTCACGCTCTTGTTCATCATCACTGATCATAGTGCCTTTATTGTCAGTTGCTTTGATGTCCCAACCATAAACAAATGCAGTAGTCCAAGTTAAACCAGGAACATTTAAACCAGCGAAGTTATAAGTATATTGTAACTGTACTGATTTTTCATCGTTACCAATAAAGTCAGAAAGGTAAGAGTTAGGTAGGTAGATACTTTGACCACCAACAGCATTCTCACCGTAGTCATAACCCGTGTTACCACTGTTTTGTTGGTAAGCCATCATCACGTTGTGGTTGCCAGTGTTGTATGTACCAGAAACTGCAAAGATATCGTTTTTACGATCAGAGTTATCTGTTGTGATTTGTGAGTAAGTGCTCGCCTCTTCATCCCACTCAGTGTGATAACCACTAAAATCAAATGTTAAGGTGCTGTTGTTTGCAAGTGGGTGAGCATAGTTTGCATTGACGTAATGACGCTCAAGTGCATTTTTGCTGTCTAAGCCATAGTAAGATGCATTAATTTGGTCATTAAACTTGTATTTAGCACCCCAAACGACAGCGCGGTCTAAGTGACGGCCATCAGTGTCAATTTGGTCTGAGTATTGGTCTTTGGTAAATTTACCAGCAGTTAATTCTAAACCGTTAATTTCACGGCTAGTTGCTAAAACACCTTCGAAGTATTCAGGGACTAAACGAGCTGTGTTACTTGCAAGTACAGGTAGATCAAGTACTTGAGTACCGTAGCGGACTTCAGTGTTAGAAATACGCGCTTTTACGATACCGCCACCACGACCCCAAGTGTCGTAAGTGTCACCAGAGTTTTCTTTACCATTTAAAGTTTCGCGTGGAATCATGTTGTTACCAGCGTTTTTATTATCACCAATTTTGAATGAGCCATCACCAATGACACCCACACCAAAACCAACGATACCTTGGGTATAACCTGATTCGATTTTAACCATAGCTGTTTGAGCAACAGAGCTCGTATCTGCTACGCCATTTTTTTTGTCGCGAGTAAGGTAACCAGTGCGGAACAATACTGATCCTTCAGCATCTTCTACAAATCCTTTTGCTTCACTTTGTTCGCTTGCATAAGCGGTAGTAATAAGGGCAGCCTGAATTAATACTGCTAATGTAAGTTTTTGCGCATTTGGCATAAGAAACAACCTCAAAAAAAGATAGATTCAGAATTTCGTTTTTTGGCATAACTCGAAATTTTCATAAATTGTATAATTAATCTATAAAAAAGATAGATTTTTATTAATTTTATTTCATTCTTGTTACACGCTACTTGACGAAATTGCATTCTTGTTGTTGGAAAAGTGATAACCATATTTTATACATAAGCTATTCATTCATGATAAAATTATATTTTACTGAACGGAAAATTTAGCCGTGTTTTGTTTTAAATCAAGATGGAAAAAATGCCAATTCTTTTGTTTATTTTTTCTTCATTATTGGTTTGATTGTTTGTTTTTTAATCCATACTGGGCTTGTTTTTATTATTAAACCTTATTTCTAATTGAAAATGAGAAATGTTTCATTTTGGTTCATTCAAAATATTCCTTTTGAAAGGTGCTAGCCACGTAAAGTGGAGTTGTGATTTTGTTCATGAACAAAGTGGGGGAATGATCTGTTGTGGTGCGCATATTTTGTACAGAACAGGCTGTCAAGTAGATTTGTTGATCTAAAATGAAGCATTTTAAAAAAAATACTATGCTGTATTTATCAATCTTCCTAAAAAAGCAGTCATTTTTATCATTAGACTAATTTTGCTTTCTCAATTTTATCGGTATTCGTGCTGCATTTATCCTCAGCATTATTGGAACATGATCATGTCTGTTTAACTCCCAAAATCATGCACCATAGTGAGCATGAATGGCTTTAAAAGTCAGGAATGCTTGGAGAGATTCAATGAGCGAATGTGAAAAATTGAGATTCTCCGACCTCATTTTCACTGAAATCGATGCAGTGCCCATGTAGATTTTGAAGATAGAAATACTTTATTAAGTAATTGTTATTTATATAATGTTATTGGAAGTCAAAGGTATTTTTCACTATAGCCCCCATTTGACTGCTTCAGTTTAGGATGATTGATTTGTATCAGGCTGTAACTAGCAAAACCCAATCTTATGCTTGGATAAAGAATCGCTTAGATTTAATTTTTGGTCGATTCTATGGTTTTTATAGAAAAAAGTGATGGGTGTTAAATGTTTTTTTCAAAGTTGGCATAACGCTTGCTAATACATCAAGGAGTTTATTAATTACAGCAAAAACGTCGTAATTCGATGTGGGGGAACCTTAGAATGAAATTCACATTAAAAGTATTATCTATGGCGGTTGTTGCAACGGCTTCAACATTTACCTTTGCGGATGAAGTAGCATCACCATTTGGTTTATCTTTTAGCGGTAATGCTGCGGTGACCACAGACTATCGTTTCCGCGGACTCAGCCAAACCCAAAATGATCCAGCGGTACAAGCGGGCTTTACGCTTGCACATGATTCTGGTTTGTATGTCGGATTTTGGGGTTCAAATGTTAATTTTGGCTCAGCGTCACCGCATTTAGAATTAGATGCCGCTCTCGGTTTTGCTACTACATTAGACAGCTTCGCGAGCAAACCTTTGTTAGATGTAGGTGTTGTATATTACGGTTACCCAAGTGCATCTGATTTTGGCTGGACAGAGTTTTACGGCAAGTTAAGCTTTGCAAGTGTGTTAACCGAAGGGGATAGCATCCTGACCAATGTGAACTATACCAATGATTATGCGGGTGCTGATACAGACAGTTGGAACGTCAACGCGGGTTATTCAATTCCATTCGGTTCTTCAGGCTTTGGTGGTGTAGCAAGTGTTGGCTATACCGTGGTGGATGATGAAGATAAATATTCATTCGGTGGTGATGATAACTACGTAGACTGGAAAGTTGGCGTGAACTACGCGTTTAAATCAATTTCAGGTGCAACAGCTGAATTGGCGGCAGTAGGTACGAATATTGATACAGATGATATGGATGATGCTACTGCACGTGGTGTAGAAACAGGTGCCGTATTCACCTTAACCAAAACATTCTAAATAAAAGAGTGTTAAAAAGACCTCTGGCCTTAAAAGCTAGAGGTTTTTGTATTTTGAATTGTTAAACCAAATATTCTTAAAGGTTTTGCTGTCTATAAGATAAAGCTTCACTTAAATGCATCGTTTGAATTTCTGTCACATTGGCCAAATCTGCAATCGTTCTTGCCACTCTTAAGACCCGATGATAAGCACGAGCCGATAAATTCAGACGTTGCTGCGCAAGTTCTAGCATTTGTTTGCTTTGAGTATTTAAATAGGCATATTGTTCAAGCTGCTGTGGACTCAACGCATGATTGAGGCAATTTTGCCGTTGAATCTGTTGCTCATAGGCTTGGATCACCCGTTCACGTACTTGTTCAGAACGCTCTGCAGCACTTTGTGCCTGTAATTCTTGCACGGTCAGTGGTGGGACATCGATATGTAAATCGATACGATCCAATAATGGCCCTGAAATTCGGTTTTGGTAGCGTTTAATCGACTCTGCTGAACATTGGCAGCGTTGATCCTGATTAAAAGCATAACCACATGGACAAGGATTCATGGCTGCAATCAGCTGAAAGTTTGCAGGATAGGTAATCTGACGCGATGCTCGAGAAATCACAATTTCTTTGGACTCCAAGGGTTGCCTTAATACTTCTAAAACTTTGCGGTCAAATTCGGGCAATTCATCTAAAAACAGCACCCCTAAATGTGCCAAGGTAATTTCACCAGGTTTGGGTTGCGAACCACCGCCAACCAGTGCAATTGCGGAAGCCGTATGATGCGGGGCACGAAAGGGACGTTGCCCAAATTGATGCTGAGTATTGGCAACTGAATAAATGCTGGCGACTTCTAAATTCTCTTGCGTATCCAAAGGCGGCAGAATACTGGGTAAACGAGACGCCAATAGGGTTTTTCCTGTGCCTGGTGGACCTCGAAAAAGTAAGGAATGTCCTCCTGCCGCAGCAATTTCCAATCCACGTCTTGGACGCAGTTGTCCTTTGACATCGGCCAAATCAAATTTATAAGCTTGTAAATATGAGTCAGCCTGAACATGTACAGGTGACAAAGGCTGGTTTTGGCTTAAATGTTCACAAACTTCTTTGAGATGTTTTGCAGCATACACCTCAAAATGGGGCAGTTGTGCTGCCTCAAATGCATTTTGTTCGGGCAAAATGAGTTTGTGTTGCGCTTGCTGACAGGCGATGGCAATACTCAAGGTACCTGTGGTCGGACGTAATTGTCCGTCTAAAGCCAATTCTCCAATAAATTCAAGTTGATCGACCGAATGTTCTGGCAATTGTCCTGAAGCAATTAAAATGCCCAATGCAATTGGTAAATCTAGGCGTGAACCATCTTTGGGCAAATCTGCGGGTGCAAGATTTATCGTCAGCCGCTTACTGGGGAACTGAAAACCACTATTAATAATGGCAGATCTGACCCGATCTTTACTTTCCCGAACAGCAGCTTCAGCCAGCCCAACGATAGTAAGTGACGGTAATCCTTGACTTAAATGGACTTCAACTTCAATGAGCGGGGCGTGCAGACCCAATAGCCCTCGCGTATTAATTTTAGCAAAAGACATCTTGTTGTTCCGTTTTGGTGCGTTATTTTTGGTCGTTTTTTGTCTTTTTTTGCACTAAAGGTGTGCTTATTTTTTGTTCTGTAACTTTTGCTCAAGTGCTTCGACGTGATTCAGTAATTCATTCAACCGTAGATTGGCATTGGCTAGCGCAGTTTTTTGGCGTTCAATTTCATCACGAGAAACCAAATCCATTTTTGTAACGGCCTCATTCAGCAAGGCTCTTAAGTTATGTTCCAAATCGCTTTTGGGTTGTTCTACTTGTTCTAGAATGGCTTGTAATAAAGTTTCAATCATAGTGTTATCCATCTGATGGAGACGTGCGCGTGCAGTGTATCACTGCTTCAAGCGAGACTATAGTGCTTTCTCGATCCTCCTTACCCCGATCAGACCAAAATTGGCGACTTTCGGCTAAAAATCTCGAATATTAAAGACCTAAGCTTCGATTAAAAGATAAAAATAAGGTATAAATAGAGGCGTGTATCAGGTTTTTTATTTCCCTCAACCTTAAAAATCTTGGCACGAAAATTGAACATAAAACCTTACTGGTGAGAAAAGCCGAAGGAAAAACAAACATGAAGCTAGTAACTGCAATTGTAAAACCCTTTAAATTGGATGATGTGCGTGAAGCATTGTCAGAAATTGGTGTTCAAGGGATCACTGTAACTGAAGTCAAAGGTTTTGGTCGTCAAAAAGGTCATACTGAGCTGTATCGTGGTGCTGAGTATGTCGTTGATTTTCTACCAAAAGTTAAAATTGAAATCGCAATTAGCGACGAAATGGTTGACGCAGTGATTGAATCTGTCACTCGTGTTGCTAGCACTGGAAAAATTGGTGACGGAAAAATCTTTGTGACTAACTTAGAGCAAGTTATCCGTATTCGTACAGGTGAAACAGGGCCAGATGCTGTTTAATTTGGCATAAAGTTTGCAGAGTATCGAATAACTCGCAAAATTAGGTTGGGGGACACGAATGAAAAAAATGCTACTTGCGCTGAGTCTATCAGGCGCACTCTTAGGAGGTTCTGTTGCTTGGGCTGAAGAAGTAACAGCATCTGCTCCATCAGAAGAAATGACAACAACAGTTGAAACTACTGCAGCGGCATTACCCGATGCACAGGCAGTAGCAACACCAGCTCCAGCTGAGGAAGCTGCAGCGCCTGCCGCTGAGCCAACCCTTGATACAGGTGATACGGCTTGGATTTTAGTTTCTACCGCTTTAGTCTTACTTATGACCATTCCAGGCTTAGCACTTTTCTACGGTGGTATGGTTCGTAAGAAAAACGTGTTAAGCACCATGGCACACAGTTTTGTTGCGGCAGCAGTAGTCAGCCTTGCATGGGTGATTGTCGGTTATACACTTGCCTTTACCGAAGGAAATGCCTTTATTGGCGGTTTTGATAAAGTCATGTTGTCTGGCATTACTACAACGGCTTTAACAGGCACGATTCCTGAAATTCTATTCGTCATTTTCCAAATGACCTTTGCCATTATTACGGTTGCCATCATTAGTGGTTCTATCGCAGAACGTATGAAATTTGGTGCTTTCGTGGCGTTCATTGCCATTTGGGTTGTGGTTGTCTATGCACCAATTACTCACTGGGTATGGGGTGGCGGTTGGTTATTCAATGATGGTGCACTCGATTTCGCAGGCGGTACAGTGGTCCATATTAACTCAGGTGTTGCAGGTCTTGTAGCTGCCTATATGCTGGGTAAACGTATGGGGCTGGGTCGTGAATCAATGGCGCCGCATAACCTAACTTTAACTGTGCTCGGTGCAAGCCTTGTATGGGTAGGTTGGTTCGGTTTTAACGGTGGTTCAGCACTGGGTGCAAATGGCTCAGCGGGTTATGCGCTTGTGACGACACAAGTTGCAGCAGCGGCAGGGGCAGTAGCTTGGTTAATTACTGAAAAAGTGGTACGTGGCAAAGCTTCTGTACTTGGTGGCGCATCTGGTGCAGTCGCAGGTCTGGTAGTAATTACCCCTGCAGCTGGTTTTGTGACTGTTGGTGGTGCTTTGGCGATGGGTCTGATTGGTGGCGTGGTATGCTTCTGGGGGATTACAGGTCTGAAACGTGCTCTTAAAGCAGATGACTCATTAGATGCTTTTGGTCTACACGGTGTCGGTGGTATTGTGGGTGCGATTTTAACTGCAATCTTTGCAAGTGAATTCATCATGGGTGATAAAGTACCAGCGAACATGATGAGCCAATTGTGGGTTCAAGTTGAAGGTGTACTTGCCACTATCGCATACTCAGCAGTGTTAACGTTCGTGATCTTAAAAGTGATTGATGTGGTGATTGGTATCCGTGTTGAAGCTGATGATGAACGCATGGGTCTAGACTTGAGTCAACATGGCGAACGTATTGAATAATTTGATAACGATATAATCAATATATTGTGTAAAACAGCCCGAAAGGGCTGTTTTTTTTCCATATCTAGCGTAATGCTCTACAAAAACCATAATTTTTGCTACACTCAGAATTCAAAATTGTTTTGTTTAATTCAACCGCCATGCATTGTCCTTTTTGCAACGCCGCAGACAGTAAAGTCATCGACTCGCGCTTAGCCGCGGAAGGCTGTCAAATCAGACGTCGCCGTGAATGTATCAGTTGCGGGGAACGCTTTACGACATTTGAAAGTTTTGAAGTGGTCATGCCACGCGTGATTAAATCAGACGGTAAAAATGAACCTTTTGATGAAGCCAAGTTGCGTCGTTCATTGATGCACGCTTTACAAAAGCGTCCTGTTACCCAAGAACAAATCGAAGCCGTACTCAGTGATATCCAGCTGCATATCCGTCGTTTAGGTGAACGTGATGTGAAGTCGCGTACCATCGGAGAAATTGTGATGCAAGCCTTGTTTGCTCTGGATCACGTGGCTTATGTGCGTTTTGCTTCGGTCTATCAGGACTTTCAGGATGTAGAAGCCTTTCGTCGTCAAATTGAACAAATGCAACAACGTGAACATGAGTGAGTGTACCCATGTCTGAGTTAAGCCAAGACCAAATCTGGATGCAACGTGCCATTCATCTCGCACAACAAGGTCAGTATTCGACTCGGCCGAATCCGAATGTGGGCTGCGTGATTGTCAAAGATGGCAAAGTGGTGGGAGAGGGGTTTCACCCACGTGCAGGACAGCCCCATGCGGAAGTCTTTGCCATTCGCCAAGCGGGTGAATTGACCCAAGGGGCAACGGCTTATGTAACTTTGGAACCTTGTGCGCATTATGGGCGTACACCACCGTGTGCCAAAGGTCTGGTCGAAGCGGGTATTACGCAAGTGGTGGTGGCGTGTTCCGATCCGAATCCACTGGTGGCAGGTAAAGGCATTCAGATTCTTCAGGAAGCTGGGATTCAGGTCAGTACGGGTGTCTGTGAAGCAGAAGCTGCAGTATTAAACCGTGGTTTTCTCAAAGCCATGGCCACAGGCTTGCCTTATGTACGCTTAAAAGTTGCCTCTAGCCTAGATGGTCGAACAGCCATGGCATCGGGTGAGTCAAAATGGATTACAGGACCCGAAGCACGACAGGATGTGCAGCACTGGCGTGCCATTTCAGGAGCGGTGATTACAGGAATTGAAACCGTGCTTGCGGATGACTGCCTACTGAATGTGCGTCAATTGCCTGATGTAGAAGATATCAGTACGGTTGTGCAACCCAAACGGGTAGTTCTGGATCGTCAAGGTCGCTTACCTTTGGATACGCAAATTTTACAACAGCCCGATACCGTGATGGTGATGGGACCTTTTCGTGCCGAATTGGCACAACTGGGTGTAATCCAGTTAGAAATTCAGTCTTTGCATAGTTTGCTACGCACGCTGAAAGATTTTCAAATTTACGATGTGTTGGTAGAAGCAGGTGCAACCTTATCGAGTGCATTTTTGCAACAGGGTTTGGTGGATGAGCTGATCAGTTATGTCGCACCCACCTTATTGGGTCAATCTGCACGCGCGATGTTTAATGCAGAGTTTGAGCATTTGGCAGAGCAACTTCGCTTTAAGCTCATCGAGGTTTCCCAAGTGGGAAATGATGTGCGCTTAAGACTAACTCCCCTTCAAGAGTCTATATGAATCAAGAGTCTACGGTTTATCATAAACGACGTCACGCGGCACGGACCACAGACGAATACTTATTTCATCAATTGGTTCCTTATTTAGGAAACAAGCGTCGTTTATTGCATCTGATTTTAGAAGCACTTGAACAAACAGGGACCTTGAATGCCAAAGGTCGTGCGCCAATTTTTGCCGACTTCTTTGCGGGTAGTGGCGTGGTATCCCGTCTCGCTCGGCAAAACGGCTATCGTGTGATTGCCAATGACTGGGAACCTTATAGCCATGCCTTGAACCATGCCATTTTGGCCTGTGTCGATGCACCCGCATTTAAAGAGTTGGGTGGCTACCAAAAGGCGATTGATTATTTAAACCGTTTGCCTGAAGTTAAAGGTTGGGTGACGCATAACCTGTGCCCGCGCAATGACGAAATTTATGATCCTGCCCGCGATCGACTGTTTTTTAAACGTCGCAATGGTATGCGGATTGATGCCATTCGTCAGCAAATTGCCACTTGGCAAGCACAAGGCGCAATTGATGATGTGGAAATGAGTGCTTTGTTGGCACCGCTACTTTATTCGGCGAGTTTCGTGAGTAATACCAGTGGCGTTTTCAAAAGTTTCCACCATGGTTGGGGCGGTAAAACCCAAACTGCATTGGAACGGATCGAATCTTTGTTGTGGCTGACACCAAGCCGTTTTTGTGAAGTCGGGGCCAATAAGCAAAAGACTCCGATGGCTGAAATGTGGTGTGTCGATGCACAGCATCTGGCAAATCAGATGAGCGGTTTTGAAGTCGATGTGGCGTATCTGGATCCACCGTACAACCAGCACGCCTATAGCAGTAACTATCATGTGTTGAATGCGTTGACGCTGTGGGATCAGGTGGATTTACCAAGCCCAGATACCAAAGGCTTTAAGAGTGGGATTGACCGTGCTTGGCGGAAAGAACGTCCGAGTCCGTACAATTCTTCCAAGTACGCCAAAGAAGCCTATGAAAAATTGCTGTCGACCATTAATGCACGTTATATTCTGACCAGCTATTCGACCGATGGTAATATTGAAGCGGCTGATTTGCTCAAAGCCAATCTTGAGCGTGGACGCGTGACACTATTAACCCAAGATGTGCCACGTTATCGCGTCAGCAAACAACGTCAGTCTGAGCGTGCACGTGTATTGGAATTTATTGTGATTACCGATACCCATGCCAAATCGGGTCCACCACTGCGTCAGTTGTTGGGTCAACTGTATCATTTTGCAGAGTTGGGCGGGGTAGACACCTCAGGCGTGAGTACCCAATTGGCATTGTGGTAAGTCCAAATTCAGGAAAGAGAAAGATTATGTTTACAGGAATTATTGAAAGCCTTGGTCGCGTCGAAAGCTTACAAAGTGTGGGCGGTGATGTACGTTTACGTATTCAAACTGATTTGGACATGTCGGATGTACACCTAGGCGACTCGATTGCCACCAATGGGATTTGCCTCACCGTGATTGAATGGGGCGATAACTGGTATGCGGCTGATGTTTCACGTGAAAGTCTGAACCGAAGCACCCTGGGGCATTGGAAAGTTGGGCAACCCGTAAATGTCGAAAAAGCCATGCTGCCGACCACGCGTTTTGGTGGACATATTGTCAGTGGGCATGTCGATGCCGTAGGTGAAATTACTTTAGTCCGTGAAGATGCTCGCTCTCTTTATTTTGAAGTGACTGCGCCAGCAGAAATTGCCAAATATCTGGCGGAGAAAGGCTCAGTGACAGTTGATGGCATCAGTCTGACCATTAACCATTTACGTGGCAATATCTTGAGTTTGAACTTGATTCCACATACCGCTGAACGGACCAATATTGGCACGTGGAAAGTGGGTTCTAAAGTGAATTTGGAAGTCGATGTGTTGGCACGTTATATCGAACGTTTGCTCTTGGGTGACAAAGCGGCAGAGACTCAAGCACAGTCAAAAATTAGCATGGATTTCTTGGCTGAAAACGGTTTTTTGAAATAAAAACTACATATTTGCTCTGAAAACAGCCTAGAATACTAGGCTGTTTTCGTTTCTATTTGAGTGAAATAAAGCACGTGATACCTAAATTGAATATCGTAGATTTATGTAATGCTTGATTTTTTTCTAAATCTTGAACAAATGTTGCCGATGCTGCTGGCGCAGTATGGGACATGGATTTATGCCATCTTGTTTCTGATTATTTTTGCAGAAACTGGCTTTGTCTTTATGTTTTTTCTGCCGGGCGATAGTTTGTTGATTGCCGTAGGCGCATTGTGTTCCTCTTCAGCCATCATACAGCTACATAGTATGGGGATGGTGCTGATTGTTGCCGCGATTTTGGGTTATGCCGTGAATTATTACACGGGCAAGAAACTGGGCTTTAAGTATTTACATCGCCATTCGCGTTGGATGAAGCCTGAATATTTGAGTAAAACCAATCATTACTTTGTCAAACATGGTGGTAAGACCATTATGTTGGCGCGTTTTATTCCCTTTGTCCGTTCATTTGCGCCCTTTGCCGCAGGTGCGGGGCATATGAAATTTTCCAGTTTTATGTGGTACAACACCATGGGCAGTTTGATCTGGATTGGCGTCTTGCTCAGTATAGGCTATGGGGCGGGCAATATCTTTTTTGCGACACTGGAATTGGTGGAGTGATCTGCTGACAGATCACTCGATAACTTCAGCGGGGATGATTGAAGTTTAGTGTTTGATAATGGTCACAGCAGGTTCATCATGCCACGTGAGGCTTTCACTTTCAGGGGAGAGGCTGAAATGTCCTTTTTCCGATTCGCGGGTTAAAAATACTGAAAGTGATTGAAAATCAGCTCGACTAATCAGTAACTTTTGCGCAGATACAATCCATTGTTCGCCTGAATCGAGTGCAGCAATGCGGTGAGAAACGTGGTTCAGTAGGTCCATTTTTTCTTCCTGATTTATTGATAAGTCAATTTTTGGCGCGGTCACTTTAAACCGTTTGTTTTAAAGTGATGACCATCTTGTGACATTTATATGTCAGTTTAATGACAATGTTAAAATCAGAAAGAAAAAATTAAATGATTGGTTTTACATCAGAAAAATTAGAATTTTGTAATATGTATTCAATTTCTTCTTGTGCTGCAGCACGTAGTTTGTGTCGGAATTGATTGACCGCTTGTTCAATTTGGGCTTCCGCTTCAAGCTCAAGACGTAAGCGTACGCTTTCTAGTTCAGAGTGAATGTGTTGGTCAAAATGTCCAAGACCCGGTGCAAAATCTAGGGTTTGGCTACTATCATTTTGATGGTAACGCTCGGCATAGTCGAGGGTTTCTTGTTCAATCTGCTGGCGTAAATGAGCTAAGGTTTGGGTTTGCTCGGCAAATTGACGACCTTCATCTTCCCATAGCTGTTGCGCATATAACGCTGTTGCTGCGCGTTTTTCTGCTAGAGATTTTTCCAGTGCCAGTTGGCGACGAATCCGAGCTTCTTCAATCAAGCGTGCTTTTAAGTCGGCATAGGCCTGTTCAATAATCTGCTGCGCTTGATCTTGAGCTTTTTGATCTGCTGCCAACCACAGTTGCGTCTGGGTATCTGGCTGCAATAAATCACAGATATGATTCAGGTCATCCATAAATGTCTGACGCACAGCTTCGGGCGCATCTAACCAGCGCTGTTTAAAATCTGGACCGACATTTAATGCCACCATATATCTCCCTGAGGTTGAACAATTACAGCTTGAAAGTTTGAGGTTCAATGCCTAAGCGTCGATATTGTTTAAATTTTTCACGACCGAGCTGTTTGGCAGAATCATTATTCTCAATAATTTCTATAATTTGGCTAAATTCATGAAATTGATCAAGTGCCTGATTGTTAAAATTAAAGACAATCCAATCATTTTCTTTAGGCAAGTGCGCAGAGATGCAGACGCGTGCCTGTTCTTGATCCATGCCATGTCCGATAAAGCTGGTGTCGTCAAAACTCCATAAGCGTTCATCCAGTTGTTGCTGTAAAGTGGGATCGGGGCAATACAGCCAAATCCGTTTCGGTTGACGCAAAATTTTACGACACAAACGGCAAGTACTTTCGACTTGCCGTTCTGGACTTTTTTCAAACAGATAAAAGCTAACTTTAGCCATTCGTATTAACGCGGTTGGCTAAGAATTGCATTAACAATGGGACTGGACGACCAGTTGCCCCTTTGCTGCTGCCAGATAACCATGCTGTGCCAGCAATATCTAAATGCGCCCAGCGGTATTCACGGGTAAAGCGCTGTAGAAAGCATGCTGCAGTCACTGAACCTGCTTTTGGACCACCAATGTTGGCAATGTCGGCAAAAGGAGAATCCAATTGTTCCTGATAATCATCAATCACGGGCATGCGCCATACACGGTCAAAAGCGGTTTGACCTGCCGCATTAAGTTCTACTGCCAGTTCATCATCAGGGGTAAACATACCTGTGAGCACTGAACCTAATGCCACCACACACGCACCTGTTAACGTCGCAATATCAATCACGAGTTCTGGATTAAAGCGTTTGATATAGGTCAAAGTATCGCACAGTACCAAACGACCTTCAGCATCAGTATTCAAGATTTCAACGGTTTGACCACTCATACTGGTGACAATATCACCCGGGCGGGTTGCATGACCTGAAGGCATATTTTCTGCGGCAGCAATCGCACCCACCACATGAATTGGCAATTTGGCTTCACAAAGGGCACGTAGCGTTCCAAGTACAGAGGCTGCACCACACATGTCGAATTTCATTTCGTCCATGCCCAGACCCGGTTTCAATGAAATACCACCTGTATCAAAGGTCACGCCTTTGCCGACCAACACAATCGGTGCTTGTTCAGGCTGACCATTATATTCAAGGGTAATAATACGACCTGGGCGATCTGAACCACGGCTGACAGCAAGGAAGGCAAACATGCCCAGATCCGCCATTTCTTGTTCATTGATGATGGTGACTTTGAGCTGTTCTGGATATTGCTGTGCCAATGCCAAGGCTTGCTCGGCAAGATATTCTGGGAAGCAGATATTGCCAGGACGGTTGCCTAAGTCACGTGCATAATTCTGACCCGATTGAATCGCTTGAATTAGACTTAACTGTTGGTTGCTTAACGGACTTTGTGCCGCAATTAGTCCAATTTCGCTGAGTAAAAACTCATTTTTCTTCGATTTGAATTCATCGTAGCCATAAGCTGCTTGGGTCAGGCTTAGGGCAAAGACATAGTGTAAGGCTTCCGGCAAAGCATTCAGATCAACTTGAATCTGCTGATATTTTTTTTGTGAAGATTTGATAATAGTTTGTGCAATTTTTGCTAACTTTGCTGGCTGTAACTCTTCAGCTTTATCTAATCCAATTAAGACAGCATGAGCATAGCCAGGAATCTTTGCCAGCAAAGGCAATGTCTCATTTAAGCCCGCTTTAAATTGAGTTGCTTGAGCAATCTGTTCTAAGTCATTGATTTGATATGTGGCTGCAATCTGAGCAAGTTGAGCATTGGTGGCTAAAATGAATAAAGCCTGATCGGTAGCGGGAGTGGATAGAGCGGTATTCAAGCTGAGTTTCATAGGGGGTCTTCACGCCTTTGAGAGTATTAAGTCATTCAACCATTGAAACATTTTTATGGATAGAGTTTCAATGCAGAAGCAGGGGAATAGGTTTTATATTTTTAACATTCGGGTAAACTATCGATAGTTTTTACTCTTTTTAAAATTGGAAGAATCAATTTGATTATTCGGCGTTATTTAGTCAAGCAAGTGGTCTCTACCTCATTGGTTGTAATTGCCTTATTGACCTTAATCATGATGGGTGGCCGATTAATCAAATACTTCGGCGTGGCTGCTCAAGGTCGTTTAGATGCCAGTATTTTATTTAGCATCATTGGCTATCGCTTGCCTGAGTTCTTAACCCTGATTCTTCCTTTGGGTTTCTTCATTGGCCTGATGCTGGTCTTTGGTCGTTTATATGTCGATCATGAGATGGCCGTCATGAATGGCAGTGGGGTGAGCCGTCATCAGTTGGCGCGTTTGCTTATCCCAATGACCTTGGTGTTTATGCTGGTTCAAGCTGGTTTGATGCTGTGGATGTCCCCGTGGGGGCTACGTCAGTTTGAACAGCTAACCACCAGCCAAGCGGTACGTACTGGTTTCGATCTGGTTCGTCCCAAAGAGTTTATCTCTTCAGGTCCCTATACCATTTATGCAGGGGATTTATCTGAAGATCGCCGTAATCTGAAAGATATTTTCTTCTACCAGCGTGCGGAAAAAGAAGGCAAGCCAGATGTGATGATTTTGGCGAAGGAAGCCACACGGGTGGAAGTCGCGAATGACAGCGCCAATGTGGTGGATCTGGTGCAAGGGCGTCGTTATGAAATCTATCCAGGCAAGCCCAAATACACCCAAGCCGAATTCCAAAGTTATCGTTTACGTTTAGAAAGTGATAAAGAAGCCAAATTTGAAAGTGCGGAAGTTGAAGCGCTCCCGACTGGCAAGCTCTGGCAAAACCGCAATGATCCTGTCGTTGCCAGTGAACTGGGTTGGCGGATGTTTGTGCCTTTGGTCATGATTGTGGCATTAGGTTTGGCAGTTGCATTATCTGAAGTCAGTCCGCGTCAGGGACGTTATTTAAAATTGTTCCCTGCCTTATTGATTTTTGCCAGCTTGATTGTGGCAATGATGGCGATTAAAACCCGCGTGAGCAAACAGGAAATTGGGGTTTGGGCTTATCCATTGGTGCTCTTTGTCTATGCCATTGCCGCTGCGCTTTTCTCGCGTAAGCAAAAATTAGCCCCAAAAATTAAGAAACAGATTCAGCGAGTGAGGTCTTAAAAATGTTTGCACGTCGTATTGTCGCGAAACATGTCACTAAGACCACGGCTTATGCCATGTTGGGCGCCACCGCTGTCTTGTCGGTGTTACAGATTTTATTTACGTACTTGGGTGAACTGAGTGACCTGAGCGAGACCTATACCGCTTGGCAGGCGCTGATTTATGTGTTGTGGGGTGCGCCACGTTACCTGTATGAGATTCTGCCGATTGCTGCGTTGATTGGTGCGGTATTGGGTTTAGGAACCATGGCATCCAATAGTGAACTGATTGTGATGCGCTCAATCGGGATTAGTCTCTGGCGTATTGTCGGTTGGGTAATCCGTTCTGCCTTGATTTTGGTGGTGCTGTCTTTTGTGCTGAGTGAGTGGGTGATTCCCTATACCAATGAACAGGCCAAGAGTGTGAAAAGCCATCGTAGCGTGGCAGCTCTGGGCGAAGTCAAAGGGTATTGGACACGTGAAGGGCAACGCTTTATCTATATCGACTATGCCAATTCACAAGGTCAACTGCGTGATATTCAAGTGGTCGATTTTGACCAAGAATACCGTTTGAATAGTGTGTTGAACGCAGAGCAAGGGCAGTTTGTACAAGATGGGCAGTGGAACTTAAAAGAGACCGAGCAAGTTGAAATTCAGGATGCTGGCAATGCCATTCAACAGCGTGCTGCACAGCAGCCTTTGTCGTTGGCACTGCAACCGAAATATGTGCATATGGTCACGATTGACCCTGAAGATTTATCACCAAGCCAATTGGTCAGTTTCATGCGCTATATGCATGAATATAGCCAAGTCCCGAAAACCTATCAGTTGGCTTTCTGGCAAAAAGTGGGTTCACCGTTTGCCCTGATTGCGTTGGTTTTGATTGCCTGCTCGTTTATTTTTGGACCTTTGCGCCAGCAATCCATGGGTTTCCGTTTGGTGATTGCTTTGTTCATTGGTCTGACTTTCTTCTATTTGCAGGATTTCCTTGGCTATGCCAGCTTGGTCTATTCTCCATCACCAGCTTGGTTCGTCTTTGTACCGATCATCTTGATGTTTATTGTTGGTGGTTATTTATTGCGCCGTGCCCGCTAATTATTCGTGCAGATCGGAGAAAACCATCTGCACAAGCGAGTTTAACCATGTCGGATACATGGAGTCTTGAGCGAAAATTCGGTAAGATAGTGCGACCAATTTATAGACAAAGAGTGTAAATCATGACGGATGCAACTGCTGGCAAAGTTCCGCACGTATTGGTAATTATGGATGGTATTGGACACCGTGAGGCGGTCGAAGATAATGCTTTCCTTGCTGCACAACGACCAAACTTGACGGCTATGCAACAAAAGCATCCGCATGGATTGATTTCTGGTTCTGGCGAAGATGTGGGTTTGCCTGATGGTCAAATGGGCAACTCCGAAGTGGGGCATATGAACTTGGGTGCAGGTCGTGTGCTCTATCAAGACTTTACCCGGATTACCAAAGATATCCGTACAGGTGCTTTTTTTGAACATCAAGTCCTGATTGATGCGGTTGAAAAAGCCAAAGCTGCGCAAGGTGCGGTGCATATTATGGGCTTATTGTCTGAAGGCGGTGTACATTCGCACGAAGATCATATTGTAGCCATGGCTGAATTGGCATTGAAGCGCGGTGCAAAAGTGTATTTACATGCCTTCTTGGATGGTCGTGATACTCCGCCAAAAAGTGCACAGCCTTCTTTAGAAAAGTTGGATGCCTTATTTGCGCAATATCCAAATCAGGGTCGTATTGCCACGATGATTGGTCGTTATTTCGCAATGGATCGTGACAATCGTTGGGACCGTGTAGAACAAGCCTATCGTCTTTTGACTGAAGGTGAAGCAGTTCGCACCGCAGCAACCGCTGTTGAAGGCTTGGAAATGGCTTATGCAGCAGATGAATCTGATGAGTTTGTGAAAGCGACCCGTATTGGTGAGCTGGCAAAAGTTGAAGACGGTGACAGCATTGTCTTCATGAATTTCCGTGCCGATCGTGCGCGTGAAATTACCAAAGCATTTGTTGAACAAGACTTTGCAGGCTTTGAACGTAAAGTCGTGCCAAACCTGTCTATGTTTGTGATGCTCACGCGTTATCAAGCAACCATTGATGCACCTGTGGCGTATATGCCTGAAGCGTTACATAACTCATTGGGTGAATACCTTTCGAACTTGGGTAAAACTCAGTTGCGTATTGCAGAAACTGAGAAATATGCGCATGTGACCTTCTTCTTTAGTGGTGGTCGTGAAGATGAATATCCTGGTGAAAAACGGATTCTGATTCCATCTCCAAATGTGGCGACTTATGATTTAAAACCAGAAATGAGCGCATATGAAGTGACCGATGAATTGGTTGCCGCGATCAATTCGGGTGAATATGACCTATTGGTGGTGAACTATGCCAATGGGGATATGGTTGGACATACAGGGGTCTTCCAAGCCGCAGTCAAAGCAGTAGAAGCGGTGGATACTTGTTTAGGTCGAGTGTATGACGCTGTGATGGCGAAAAAAGGTCATATGCTGATTACAGCCGATCATGGTAATGTGGAACAAATGCAGGATTATCATAGTGGTCAGGTGCATACTCAGCATACCACTGAATTGGTGCCATTTATTTATGTCGGTCCAACACAAGCAACGATTGCGGAAGGTGGTGTTTTGGCTGACGTAGCCCCAACGCTATTAAGCCTGATGCACTTACCGATTCCAGCAGAAATGCAAGGTCGTAACCTAATTACCCTACAAGCCTAAGCAGGCTGATTACAGGTGAATCAATGACGCAACACTTGAAATTTGTTATTCCCTTAACAGCGTTATTCATGTGTTGTGCTCATGCCACTGGGGCAGTCAATGAAATTGATACTGCTCCAGATTTTGATGAAGTCGAGCAAAGCTATCCTGAAGTTCCCGTGGAATCGATTCAGCAGTTTGTGCAGATTTATGGCATTGTCAAAGACAACTATGTCGATAATAAAAATGATGAACAACTCTTCCAACAAGCCATTCAAGGTTTGGTCAGTGGACTAGACCGTTATTCACGTTATTTATCTCCTGAAGATTATAAACAACTGGTGCAATATACTGATGGTGATCTGGCTTCGGTAGATTTTAATTTAAATTATGACAACCAACGCCAGTGGACCATTCAGGGTTTAAAGCCCGAAGCAGATGCCTATAAACAAGGCTTACGGAATGGGGCTTCCGTTTTTAAAATTGATGACCAAGAATTACGAAAACTCAATCGAGAGCAGGTCAATGCCTTATTGTATGGGGCGATAGGCTCGACACTGAGTGTACAACTGGGGCAAACCAGCAAACCGCTCAGTTTGGTTCGTACCAAGAAGATTGAAACCGATATCGAGTCGCAATTGTTGCACAATCAGGTGCTGGTCCTGAAAGTTCGTGTCTTCCAGCAGGACACAGCGAATGAAATCAAGCGTTTAATCGAAGAAAATAGTTCACCGCGCCTCAAGGCGGTGCTGATTGATTTACGTAACAATCCGGGAGGATTGCTTTCGGCTGCGGTTGAAACGGCCGACCTGTTTTTAAATCAGGGTATTATTGTCACCACCAAAAGTCGTTCGGAAGGCAATCAGCAATTTCAGGCTTTACCCAGCTCCGAATTTCAGAATCTTAAAGTGGGGGTGTTGATCAATGGTCGTTCAGCCTCTGCTGCGGAAGTATTCACCGCTGCAATGAAAGAACACCGTCGTGCTTGGGTGATTGGCGAAAAAAGTTATGGCAAAGGGGTGGTGCAGAAACTGTTCCCTTTATCCAATGGTGCAGCCTTGCAAATGACGGTGTCGCATTATTACACCCCGACAGGCAAGATGATTGAAGGGATTGGCATTCAACCCGATCAGCAATATCCCTTGCAACATGACATGAAAGAAGAAACTTATCTGGAGCATGTTGCAGAGATGATTGCCAATCGCCGTTAATTATTCATCAGTATCCAGTCCAAATTTCTTCAGACGATAACGTAAAGAGCGGAAAGACATCCCCAGTTTTTTCGCCGCCAAGGTGCGATTCCAATGGGTGATGTTGAGTGCATTCAACAGAATCTCTTTCTCGATATTCTCTAAATACAGTTCCAGGCCTTCTTCCGGTAATTTCTTCGAGCTTAAAGTAAGTTCAGAGGAAGTGGTTAACAGTTGATCGACCGAAGAAGGGGATTGCATCTGTACGCTGCGGCGAAGCGGTGCGCTTTGTAAATGCTGCACATCAATATAATCTTCATCACTTAAGGTGATGGCACGTTCAATGATGTTGCGCAGTTCACGCACATTGCCAGGATAATATTGCGCTAGTAAAAACTCTTTCGCACGTGGCGTTAGGGCTTTGGCTGGAATTTCCCATTCACGACTGACTTTTTGAATAAAATGCTGTGCTAGAATCAAGATATCCTGACCACGTTCTCGTAACGGTGGTAGGACCAAGTCCATGACATGAATACGGAAGAACAGGTCTTGTCGGAATTTACCCTGCTGTACCAGACTTTCTAAGTCTTGATGGCTGGCACTGATCACGCGGAAATCCACATCAATTTCCGTTTCAGAACCAATCGGGCGAATGGCCTTTTCCTGTACCGCACGCAACAGTTTGACTTGCATATTCAGCGGAAGTTCTGCAATTTCATCCAGAAATAAACTGCCACCGTGGGCGGATTGAATCAGGCCTTGTTTGTCTTGTGTGGCACCGGTAAAGCTGCCTTTTTTGTGCCCGAATAATTCACTTTCGAGTAAATCTGCAGGAATGGCACCACAGTTGATGGCAATAAAAGGCCCTTCATTGCGATTGCTTAAGCGATGTACTAGATTGGCCACCACTTCTTTGCCTGTACCTGACTCACCAGTAATAAACACAGGTGCTTGCGAGCGTGCGATTTTCTTTAAAGTCACGCGAAGTTGCTGAATCGGTAAGGACTGCCCAATCAGCATGCGCTGTTCCAACGCATCTTCATTGAGGGTTTGCTGTGATATTGGTTTGTTTAGGGCTTTTTGTAGCAGCTGTTCCAGATGGGTTTGTTTGATGGGTTTGCTGACAAAGTCAAAAGCACCGGCTTTAAGTGCAGCAATCGCAATATCCATATTGCCGTAGGCAGTCAGCACAGCAACAGGAAGTTGAGGATATTGTTGTGAAATTTCTTCAACCAGTTCTAGTCCATTGCCATCTGGCAAGTTGAGATCGGTGAAACATACATCATATTGATGTTCCGACAACATTTTGCGTGCTTGTGACAAACGATAGGCCACATGCGTTTCAATCCCCATACGACTCAGCATCATTTGCATGAGCGTACATAAATCTTCTTCGTCATCTACAAATAAAACGAGTGGTTGTTGCGCCACCTTATCACCCCAGTAAAAATTGAAATCATTAAGTCAGCTGTCGGCATTCAATCCGAAAGCATGCTCCCTGTTGTTGTTCTACATAGCTTAAAAGTGCCTGATTGGCTTCACAGAAGCTATGCGATAAATATAATCCTAAACCAGTTCCGGAAATTTCTGTACTAAAGAACGGTTGAAATAGGCGGGCTTGGTCATGAATGGCCACGCCTTCCCCAAAATCACGCACATCAATGTGAATATTGTTGTCCTGCGCATAGCAGTGCAGCTCTATTGTACTGTGTTCAGGTGAATTATGTCGGATCGCATTGCGAATTAAATTAATTAAGACTTGTCGAAATTGTGCTTCATCGAAGCTCAAGCTTAGCTTTGGTGCAATGTGACAGACAATTTTAGTTTTGAGATCTGGTAAATCTTCTTGAATAAATAGCGGGATAAAGCGATCCAGTTGAATATCAATCGGTTGGGTGCCCTTATTCCGCACCATGCTTAAGGTGTCTTGTACAATTTTATCAATCCGCTGCGTTTGTTTGTTAATCATTTGGCTCAGCGTGTGTTGTTGTTCTGCGGTGCTGTTGGGCAGTAATTCATTGGCTTGTACAATCGCAGCTAAAGGATTACGGATTTCATGGGCAATACTGGCAGAGAGTTGTCCCAATGCTGCCAGTTTGAGTTGTTGTACCTGTTGATTGATTTTTTGCCCATCTTGAATCACCAGCAGCGTAAGAATCTGCTGCGGGACAATCAATTTTTGTACTTCAATATGTAAATGATAGTGACTAAGCTGGGATTCAAATTGGAATTTTTCCCCATTTTGGACTTGGTCAAAATTGAGTAATTCAAATAAATCGGGCTGGAGCTTATACAGTGGATACTTATCAAAGGCATAGAAAGGGGAAATGCCTAATAGTGCACAGGCCGCGGGGTTGCTTAATACGATATGGCAATTTTCATCCAGCACCAAATAGCCCGTTTCAATTTGCTCCAGAATATAACGGTTAATGTTTTGAAGTCGTTTTAGTTCTTGCGATTGTGAGAAATTGACATGATCCAATAATTGAAAACGCCGAACTGCAATTTGCCCGCAAATATAAAATACGATAAACAGCACCGCCAAAATGACGCTATTGCTAAGATTTTGGAGAGAATGCAGGGTCAGAAAGCTGATAACAAACTGTTGATAAATGACGGCAATGATTGCAATCAGTGTGATGGCTAAAGCTTTTTGTTTACTCAGAAGCAATGAAGCTGCAAAAATGGTCGTTAAAAATAAGACGCTGATACTTAAACTTGGACCATTGGTGGCAAAGGTCAGTAAGCTTAAAGCGATGACATCGACAATGAAAATAAAAGCAAATTGCTGTGGAATATGCTGTTTAAAATGTTTGAGATTAAAGAACTGCACACAGTTAATGAAAAAATAACCCAACAGTCCATAGAAATACAGTTGGGGATATTCATAATTGTTGGCCAGCTCATCTTGGGTCAAAATAAAAATTAAGACCAGGCAGCTGGTAATCAGTAATCGGTAAGCGGCATACCAGATCCCAAAAAAGTATTGATTTAATTCGAAATATTGGGAATGTTGCATGCTGCAAACCGATGATGAGATTTAAATAATGGTAATTAAGGTTTGATGAGACCGTAACGAATTGCTAAATGCGTGAGTTTGACATCGCTATCGATATTCAGTTTTTCAAAAATACGGTAACGATAGGTATTGACTGTTTTTACGCTGACAAAGAGCTTGTCGGCAATTTCCTGTGCGCTGATACAGTTCACCACCATCATTGCTACTTGCATTTCACGCTCTGAAAGCGAGTCAAAAGGGGACTGCTGCGTATCGGATAAATAAGAGCTGGCAAGCTGTTCAGCAATGTCTGCACTGAAGTATTTACCGCCTTGCATCACTTTGTTGATGGCACGTACCATCTCACTGACTGGTGCACCTTTGGTGATATAGCCTTTGGCACCCGCTTTGAGGAGTAAAGAAGGATAAGGTTCTTCAGCTAAACCGCTCACCGCCAGAACTTTGGTCTCAGGTGCAGTTTGTAATAAACGGCGTGTAGTTTCTACGCCACCAATGCCGGGCATATTCACATCGAGTAATACAACATTGGGGTGATGTTGGCGAACCAGATTGATGGCTTCTTCACCAGATTCCGCCTGACCAATCACCTGAACATCAGCATGGTCTTCTAGCATTCGACAAATACCAGTACGGACTAATTCATGGTCATCCACCACTAAAACTGTAATCACCGATTTCTCCCTCTGGCTAAAAAATTACATAATTTTTGTTACATAAAGCAAAATAAGCTTGCAATGAAACGACAAAATTAGCAATCCTATTCTTATTCCGAAATTAAAAGTTTTGCACAATAGCGTGAATCAAAAATTCCCGTTACTGTGTAAATGTAAGGCATATTTGAGGTAATACGCAAATGTATCTTACCTCCCTGAGTTGAGTAAACGATTGTGAAAAATTCTAAGAAGTCATTCATGCATGTGTTGAGTATGTCTATTCTACTCAGCCTGAGTTCAACAAGTTTTGCTGAACTCGTCATTAATCCTTCCTCGGGGAGTACAGGTCAGGCTTCAATGAGCTGGTCTTCAGAGGAAGCAAGTCAATTATTAAATAGTGATGTTTCTGCGCTCGGCGAGGAAATATCTCCGCAGGGTTCAACCAAAGTGACCACCACGGTTCGCAGTTCAAATGGGGTACCGACCTATTCTGCACCGAAAACGGTTCACATTATTGATACCTCTGCAGGCTATAGCAGCCAACCTTCTGTAAGTGCTCGTGCCGCGCTGGTCATGGATGCACAAACAGGTGAGGTGCTTTATAGTAAAAATACCAATACCGCTTTACCCATTGCTTCGATTACCAAATTAATGACAGCGGTTGTGATTGCTGATGCACGTTTAGACATGTCAGAAGAAATTACATTACAGTCGATTGATTTTGCGGGAGCGGGCGGCAAAAACTCGAGTTCGACCTTACGTTCAGGTGATACCATGAACCGTGCCGAGGCGTTACTTTTTGCTTTAATGAAATCAGAAAATCCAGCGGCAGCAGCGTTAGCGCGAACGTATCCAGGAGGACGTAGTGCTTTCATTGCAGCAATGAATGCTAAAGCGCGTGCATTGGGCATGAATTCTACCCATTATGTTGAGTCTACGGGTCTTGATCCACACAATGTTGCTTCGGCACGTGATTTGGGGATTTTGGTGAGTACAGCATCGCAATACGGTTTAATTCGTCAGTTCTCAACCACGGCAAGTTATGATTTTAACTTGGGGTATCGCGTCTTAAAATCAAACAATACCAATGCTTTAGTGCGTAACGGTGGCTGGAATATCAACCTGTCCAAAACAGGTTATATCAATGAGGCAGGGCGTTGTGTGGTGATGCATACCACCTTGAATTCTCGTCCAGCAGTTGTGGTGATTTTAGGCGCAAGTACATCTCAAAGTCGAACTGAAGATGCGACCCGTTTGATGACATGGGCAAGCCAACTGCCTAAACGTATCTAATTCATCGTTCTTCATCGATTCACTCCAATCACAAAAGTTGAGTCGTAAAAAAAGCCCTGTCATCACAGGGCTTTTTCTTTCCATCAATCTTTTAATGACTTACATGTTTGAAAGAATAGAGTCTTTTACTTGAGTCATGGTTGCATCAATAGACAACATCACAGCATCAGCACATTGTTTGATGGCTGTATCTGGATCTTTTAGACCATTACCAGTCACGGTACATACAATCACAGAACCTTCAGCAATTTTACCTGCTTTAATGTCACGGATTGCACCGCCAATTGAAGCCGCAGAAGCTGGTTCTACAAACACACCTTCATACATAGAAAGCAAACGTTGTGCTTCCAGGATTTCAGCATCTTGTAGTTCATCGAACCAACCTTGAGAGTCACGTACCACTGCTTTGGCATGGTTCCAGCTTTGTGGGTTGCCAATACGAATTGCAGTTGCAACGGTTTCAGGATGTTCTACTGGTGCACCACGTAAGAATGGCGCAGCACCCGCAGCTTGATAACCGACCATAGTAGGTAAGCCTTCAGGTTTAGGACCCGTGAATTGATCTGTTGCAGCATCATAAGTCACGTATTCAAACTGATCAGCAGGTTGGTTTGCTACCGCTTCGGTATAACCCATCCAGTGTGCCGTGATATTGCCTGCGTTACCTACAGGTAAACAGTGATAATCTGGCGCACGACCTAAAGCTTCTACGATTTCGTAAGCAATGGTTTTTTGACCTTGTAAACGGTAAGGGTTGATTGAGTTTACGATCGTTACAGGCGCTTGGTCGGCAACTTCTTTCACGAGGCGCATACCATCGTCAAAGTTTCCGCGAATTTGCATGGTGATCGCACCGTACATCATCGCTTGTGCCATTTTACCCATGGCAATTTTGCCTTCAGGAATGAGTACAAATGCTTTGATGCCAGCACGTGCGGCATAGGCTGCTGCAGCGGCAGATGTGTTACCTGTAGATGCACAGATAATTGCTTTTGAACCCTCTTCAACCGCTTTGGTCACAGCCATGGTCATGCCGCGGTCTTTGAATGAACCAGTCGGGTTCAAGCCTTCGTACTTCACATAAATTTCAACATCTTTACCAATAATACGTGGAATGTTCTCCAACTTAATCAGCGGGGTATTCCCTTCGCCTAAAGAGATTCCACGAGTAGTAGCAGACACTGGTAAACGGTCACGATAACGGTCAACTAAACCAGTATAACGATTGGCATTCGACATGATGATGTTCCAATTATGGGTAGAGCTTGGTAAGGGGGAATTGCCCCCTCGACCCGATTAATTATCAAGCGATTCTAAACGAATTCGCACAATTTCGCCATGAATGACGGGTAAGGCTTGAATTTGAGCAAGTGCTTCATCCATTTTCGATTCTTTGACTGGATCAGTCAAAATTACGATTGGAATTAGGTCTTTTAAGCGTGATTGCTGCATAATGGCATCAATACTGATCCCAGCGCGGCTTAGAATGGTGGTGACATCCGCCAATACACCAGTTTGATCTTCGGCATTAATACGGATGTAGTACCCCGTGGTCATTTCTTCGCGTGGCAGAATTGGTAAATCCGCTAAAGCTTCAAATGCCAATTGAGGAATAGTCCCTGCACCATCTTCGGTGTAAGAAATATCACGCACGATATCCACGACATCGGCAACAACCGCAGACGCTGTTGGGCCCGCACCTGCACCTGCGCCGTAATACAGCGTTGGTCCTACGGCATTGGCTTGCACCAATACGGCATTTTTCACACCGTTGACATTGGCAATCAGTTCTTCAGCTGGAATCAGGGTTGGGTGAACGCGAAGTTCAATCCCTTTTTCAGCACGACGAGCGATCCCCAAGTGCTTGATGCGGAAACCGAGTTCTTCAGCATATTTCACATCTTGTGCAGTCACTTTACTGATGCCTTCGGTATAGACCTTATCAAACTGTAAAGGAATACCAAAAGCACATGAGGCTAAAATCGTGAGTTTGTGCGCAGCATCAATGCCTTCAACGTCAAAGGTTGGATCAGCTTCGGCATAACCCAACTCTTGTGCTTCTTGAAGAACATCTTCAAAGGCACGACCTTTGTCACGCATTTCAGTCAGGATGAAGTTGCCTGTACCATTAATAATGCCCGCCAACCAGTCAATTTTGTTGGCAGCCAGACCTTCACGGATCACTTTAATAATTGGAATACCGCCTGCAACCGCAGCTTCATAGGCGATTTGTACGGCATTATCTTCTGCCGCTTTGAATAATTCATTGCCATGTTCAGCCAGTAATGCCTTGTTGGCAGTGACCACCTGTTTGCCATGCTTGATGGCTTCCATGATGACTTCATAAGCAGGGTGAATACCCCCCATGACTTCGACCACAACATCTACGTCGGGTTGACGGACGATGTCCATCAGGTCTGCACTTTGTTTTACTGATGCTGGAAGATCAAGGTCTGGACGCGGACGACGAGTACCCACGTGGGTAATTTCAATTCCTCGACCGGTGCGACGTTTGATCTCAGCAGCGTTTTCTTTTAGTAGTTTAAGGGCACCACCACCCACAGTACCAAGACCGAGGATTGCCAGACGAACTGGTTTCACGTCACACTCCATTTATTTCTTCAATTTTACGCGAGTCTAGATCATAGCTAAAAAAACGCTCAGACTCTAGGGTGGAGAGAAGATAATCTCCACCTATAACTAATAGTAAAATAACAAATAAAAATTAGTTATTTAAACGCTTGTCTAATTCTTCAGGGCTGAGGTATCCACCTAAATAAACCCCTTCGGTGTTGTAGATTGCTGGTGTGCCGTTCACGCCCATATTCAGACCCAATTGATACTGCTCACGGACAGGGTTCTTGCAGGTAGCTGGTGGTAATTGTGCACCCGCAATCGCTTGGTCAAATGCCGCACGACGATCTGTACTACACCAGACGCTTTCCATGGCAGGCATGAATTGTTCACCACGTGGCCATGCAATGTAACGGACTTCAATACCTTTGGCAGTAATTTCAGGAATATGCTCATGTAATTTGTGGCAATACGGACAGCTGGCATCGGTAAACACATAAATCACATGTTTGGTTTTGCCTTGGGCTGGATAGACCAAGAGGTCTTCGGTTTTTAAGCTGGCTAAATGTTTCTTATTGGCAGCCGCTTGCAGATTTTCACTGACATTATGTAGCTGTTTGTCACCTAGACGAATTACATCACCCTGAATCAGGAATTTACCATCGCTGGTGGCATAAACCGAACTCATGCCTTCTAGATTGATCCAATATAGATTTGGGACTTCTGTTGCTTTGACATCCACAATCTTGGCATTGATACCCGCAGTTTTAAAATGTTGTTCTAGCGTTTTGATTAAACGTTGTTGGGCATTGCGCTCTGAAAGGTTAGAAGCTTCGCCTGTTGCAGGGGCACTTGCCGTTAAGGTGTTTTGCTTTTTGTCATCATTATTTGAATTGGAACATGCCGTGAGGGCGAAACTCCCTGCCAAGGTACATGCAATCAATAATTTTGTGCGGGTAAATGACATATAAAACCCTTTCTTTTAGGTATAAAAACAGGAGGCTAGCATAGCAAAAAAAAATGTAGCGCGTTGTATTTCTTGGTGGGCACTGTGTGAAGCCTATCTAGCCTTTAAGCACGAGGATGAAACTCGGCATGCAACTGCTGCATACGCACTTGTGCCACATGGGTATAAATTTGCGTGGTGGATAAATCGCTATGTCCGAGTAACACTTGCACCACGCGTAAATCGGCACCGTGATTGAGTAAATGCGTGGCAAAAGCATGCCGTAGGGTATGTGGGGAAAGTTCGGCTTGAATGCCTGCTTGTAGGGCATAACGTTTAATCGCATACCAGAAGTTTTGCCGACTCATGATCCCGCCTTGCTGGGTCAGAAACACGTAGTCGGTTGCCGATTTATACAGACTTGGTCGGGCTTGAGCCAAATAACTTTCAATCCACTGGCAAGCGACTTGCCCCAAGGGAACCAAACGCTCTTTATTGCCTTTGCCGACAATTCGTAAATAGCCTTGTTTTAAATTGATCAGTTCTAAGCGCAAATTTAACAATTCTGATACACGTAAACCGCAGGCATAGAGGACTTCAAACATGGCGCGATCACGTAAGCCCAAAGCGGTATTGGTGTCTGGTGCAAGAATGAGTGCTTCAACATCTTGTTCTGAAAGATCTTTGGGTAAGGCACGTCCAATTTTCGGGGTACGATGACTGGCCACAGGGTTGTCATTTCGCAGTTTTTGTTCTCTTAAAAATTTAAAGAATGAACGCAGGGCAGACAGGCTACGCGCGATAGAGCGCGGGCTTTTGCCTTGTTGGGTCAGACTCAGTAAGACATCGGCAATGTCTTCACTTTGCCAATCAATCAAGGCTTTTGAATGGAATTCGCTGCATTGAATCAGGTCGGATAAATAGGCATTGCGGGTGTGTGGACTGACGGTCTGGGCAATTAAATAATCACGGAAACCCTGAAGAAAGCTGAGTTTTTCTGGAATTTGCACAGGTGTAGGTATTCTAGGTTTTTTATTTAACATCTTCGCTTCAGATTCAGGAAACCGATTTAGAACGACCATCTTAACTAATTTTACAACATTTTTCTGGATTGACCTTGTGGTATAAAGTGAATGCGAATTGGAATCAAACCTTATTTGGTAATTATTCTCATTTGCTTGTATACTATAGAAAATATTATAGGGTTTAGTGCGGTGCTTTTATCTGATTTGAAAGTCAAGCAAACAGCCATCATCCGTAACGTCAAACGTCAGGTGGATGGTGATGCGGCTCAGACCGACCTTGTGGCCAGCCGTTTGGAGACTTTGGGTTTTGTCCCTGGGACTTCGGTTCAGGTGGTGACTAAAGGTATTTTTGGTGGCGATCCGATTTTAATTCAGGTCGGATTTACCCGTTTCGCACTAAGAAAAATTGAAGCAGCCAAAATTGAAGTTGATATGGAAGGAGCACCTGCATGAGTGATGCGTTGCGTATTGCCCTTGTCGGGAATCCTAACTGCGGTAAAACCTCTTTATTTAACCATTTAACGGGAACCCGCCAGAAAGTGGCCAACTATGCTGGGGTCACGGTGGAACGTAAAATGGGGCAATTCTCTTTGCCTTCAGGCAAACCTGTCCGTGTTTTGGACTTGCCAGGCACTTATAGTCTGGATGCGACCAGTCCTGACGAAGCCATCACCCGTGATGTGGTACAAGGCAAAATTGCCGAAGAAGGTCATCAGGATGCATTTTTATGTGTGGTGGATGCCACTAACTTGAAACTGCATTTAGGTTTGGTACTGGAAATGATCGAATTGGGACGTCCAATTCTGTTGGTACTGAACATGATGGATGAAGCACGCCGTCGTGGCATGCAGATCAATACCCAAAAATTGTCTGAGCGTTTGGGTATTCCCGTGGCAGAAACAGTTGCAGTGCGTAATGCAGGCATTGAAAACTTGTTAAATGCCTTGGATCAGGCGAAATATGCCGTACCGCACACTGAACTCAGTGGTTTAAAAGGTTCGCATCATCAGAAAATCGCTACGATTTTGCATGACGTGGTGCAATATGCCGATCAAGAAGATAAGCGTTCAGATTTCCTAGACCGTATTTTCCTGCACCCTGTATTTGGCTTGGTCACCCTTGCGGTCATGATGTTCGTGATTTTCCAAGCAGTATTCGCTTGGGCCGCGCCTTTTATGGATGGTATTGAAAGTCTGTTTGGCTGGTTAGGTGAGGTGGTGGGTGCCAATATTGCCCATCCGCTGCTGAATAGCTTGGTGGTCGATGGCATTATCGCGGGTGCGGGTGGTGTCGTGGTGTTCTTGCCGCAGATTATTATTCTGTTTTTCTTTATTTTGGTGTTGGAAGAGTCGGGTTACTTACCACGTGCAGCGTTTTTACTGGATAAGCTGATGTTTAAAGCAGGCTTGAGTGGTCGTGCTTTTATTCCTTTACTGTCCAGTTTTGCTTGTGCAGTCCCTGGGATTATGGCAACCCGCAGTATCAGTGACCCGCGTGATCGTTTAACCACGATTTTCGTGGCGCCACTCATGACTTGTTCGGCACGTCTGCCGGTCTATGCTTTGTTGATTGCCGCTTTTATCCCTGCGCAAACCGTATGGGGAATTTTCAATCTACAAGGTCTGGTGCTGTTCGCGTTGTATATGGCAGGCATAGTCAGTGCTTTGGCGGTCTCGTTCGTCTTGAAATTTTTCCAGAAAGATAAGTCGCAACATGCCTTGTTGATGGAGTTACCGAGCTACCGTTTCCCTGATTTAAAAAGCGTGTGGATTGGTTTATTGGACCGTACCAAAATCTTTATGAAGCGTGTCGGTGGCATTATCTTTGCCCTTTCAGTCTTGCTCTGGTTCCTGTGTACGTTCCCGCAACCGCCAGTGGGCGCCACCATGCCTGAAATCGACTATTCCTTCGCGGGGATGTTGGGGCATGTGATGCAACCGATCTTTGCACCACTTGGCTTTAACTGGCAGATTTGTATTGCCTTGATTCCTGCTATGGCGGCACGTGAAGTGGTGGTAGCCGCGTTAGGCACTGTGTATGCCTTATCTGCGGTAGATGATGATGCCATGTCGCAAGGTTTGGCCGCACTGATCAGCGGGAATAGCGATTTGGGCTGGTCATTGGCCACAGGCTTGTCGTTACTGGTTTGGTTTATTTATGCACCGCACTGTTTAGCAACGTTGGCAACCGTGCGCCGTGAAACAGGTTCATGGAAAACTGTGAGCTTTATGACTGCGTACTTGTTTGGCTTGGCGTATTTGATGTCATTCCTGACCTATCAAATTGCCTCGCACTATTTCGGTTAATCTGAGAGGAGACTCTGAACATGGTTGAAATTCTGATTGTTGCAGTCTTGGTGCTGTGGAGCACAGTGGTGGTGTTTAAGAAGGTATTTCCGAAAACCGCCAATAAAACCTTTGGAGTGCTCGCAGAACAGACGCAAAAGCAGGGCTGGAATACGGTTTCGAAATGGCTTAAACCTGCGCCTGTCGCAGGCTGTGGTGGTGGTTGTGGCTGTAGCCAAGACGATGCCCCTAGTGTCAATAAGAATACTGAAATTCAAGCCGTGAAGTGGAAATAAGCAATTTCCCCCGTATCACAAAAAAGCCGTCAAATTTGACGGCTTTTTTACGCGCTGACACAAAAAAACAGAGAGAAAGTCAAAACAGAAAAAGCATTCAAAACAGCAAAGTGCTAACATTTTGTCAGTTTTACCAATCAACCAAAACATGGGGCAAAAATGTTAATACAGCGTGGTGGATTAAAAGTCGTTGCAGGGCTGGGAATTTCAGGTGTTGCAGCAGTAAATTTCTTACATGAAAATGGCTACCGCGTTGCAGTAACAGATTCACGAGCGACACCTCCAGGGCATGATCAGATTCCCGCGGAAGTACAAACCAGTTTTGGTCAATTGGATCAAGAATTGTTACTACAAGCCGAAGAAATTATTGTCAGCCCGGGTTTGGATCTCAAACTTCCTGAACTTCAAACGGCTGTTGCACAGCAAATTCCCGTGGTGAGTGAAATTCAAATTTTACGTCGTGCCACGGATAAACCAATCGTCGCGATTACGGGCTCTAACGCGAAAAGTACAGTGACCACTTTATTTGGTCTAATGGCGCAAGAGGCAGGTAAGAAAGTGGCTGTCGGTGGTAATTTGGGACGTCCAGCACTGGATTTAACCAAAGATGATCCAGAGCTGTATATTCTAGAATTATCCAGCTTCCAGTTAGAAACCACGTCGAACTTGAATGCAGCGGTTGCAGTGGTGCTGAATATGAGCGAAGACCATTTAGACCGTCATGGCGATATGTGGGGCTATCATCAAGCCAAGCACCGCATTTTCCAAGGCGTGAAAAAAGTAGTGTATAACCGTGATGATTCTTTAACTCGTCCTTTGGTGCCCGATGTTACGCCATTACAAAGCTTTGGTCTGAACGCACCTGACCTGAACCAATATGGCATTCTTAAAGATGATGATGGCACCATCTGGTTGGCACGTGGTCGTGAGCGTTTATTGAAAAGCTCGGACATGTATATCCAAGGCACGCATAATGTCGCGAATGCCTTGGCATGTTTGGCTTTGGGCGAGGCGATTGGCTTACCACTAGAGTCGATGCTAAATACCTTGAAGCATTTTAAAGGCTTGGAACATCGCTGTGAATTTGTCAAAGAAGTGAACCAAGTTCGTTATTATAATGATTCTAAAGGCACCAACATTGGCGCGACTTTGGCGGCGATTGATGGTTTGGGGGCAGCAATTGAAGCTCAACAAGGTAAAGTGGCGATTATCTTGGGTGGACAAGGCAAGGGGCAGGATTTTACTGCACTGAAAGACTCACTGGCGAAATACAGCAAGCTGGCGGTATTGATTGGTGAAGATGCCAAACAGATTGAACAGGCGATTGCAGGAACCACCACCATCTTGCATGCTGCGACGCTGAAAGAAGCGGTCGCATTGTGCCAAGCCCATACACAGGCGCATGATGTGGTGTTATTGTCTCCAGCCTGTGCAAGTTTTGATATGTTTAAAAGTTATGATGATCGTGGTCATCAGTTTGTCGATTGTGTGAATGCTCTAACTTAAAAGAATGATAAGGAGAGAGTTGTATGGCGGGTTTAGCTCAGACAACGATCAATAAAGTTCAGCAAGTCTATGACCGTGTCAGCCCAAGAATTCCTGCGGAATTTACCGCGCGTAATGTGCTGATTTTCTGTGTGATTGCCTTGCTATGTTTAGGTTCCATCATGGTGGCTTCGGCCTCTATGCCGTATGCCGATCGGATGATGGAGAACCCTTTCCATTATGTGGTCCGTCATGCCATTTCCATTGTGGTGGCTGCCGTAGCGGCTTTTTTAGCATACCGAGTTTCACTGAACGTATGGTTCAATAATACTTTTCCTCTGTGGCTCATCACCATTACATTGCTTGCTGCGGTGTTGGTGATCGGGACAGAAGTAAACGGTTCAACCCGTTGGATTCGTATTGCAGGCTTTACCTTGCAAGCCACCGAGGTTGCCAAGGTGATGATGGCGATCTTTACTGCGGACTATGTGGTACGTCGTGCCGCAGAAGTACGAAATAACGTCAAAGGTCTGGTGCGTCTAGCTGCCATCATGATCCTTACGGTAGGCTTGATCATTGCTGAGCCTGACTTGGGGGCAACGGTGGTAATTGTATTGATGATGCTAGGTGTGTTCTTTTTGGCGGGCGCACCCGTGATTCAATTTGGTATCGCACTTGGAGCTATTCTGATTGCCTTCTTCTTCCTGATTGTATTTGAACCCTATCGTTTTGAACGTTTGATGTCTTTTTCCAATCCGTGGAATGATCCATTGGGCGCAGGTTATCAGCTTTCCAATGCTTTGATGGCGTTTGGTCGTGGTGAATGGGTCGGGGTCGGTTTGGGTCACAGCATCCAGAAGATGTCGTATTTGCCTGAAGCACATACCGACTTTATGTTGGCGGTACTGGGGGAGGAATTTGGCTTTCTCGGGATTACCGTGGTGTTGCTGCTGTCTTTTGGCATGCTGGTGTGTTGTATCAAGATTGGTCATCGCGCACTCCGTAATCAGTATTTGCGTGCGGGCTATTTGGCGTATGGCATCAGTATCATTTTCTTGCTGCAAATTCTGGTCAATGCAGGCATGAATATGGGCATGTTGCCGACCAAAGGTCTGACCTTGCCATTCATTAGTTATGGTGGTTCTTCGTTAATTATGTGCGCAGTGATGATCAGTTTGATTCTGAAAATCGATGCCACTACACAAGACATCAACCCGAGTAAGGAAGAGTCCAGCTTCTAATAACGTTGGATTGTTAAGTGTCAGATTACAAACAATGCTTCATTTAAAAACTCCAGTCCAAAGTGACTGGAGTTTTTAATTGGATTAGAGGTAATGTCCTTCTAATTCGATACTATGTGGAATCAGCTCAGTATTCCACTGTGCCACGGCTTGTTGCAGCATTACTTCAGGTCGGTCGATATCTACTTCAGGTTGATGTAAAGCCTGTAATGCTTGTTGTAATAATGCTGGTGCTTGCGCTGGGTCTAGGGCCTGTGCGAGGTTCTGTTTCGACAGTTTTTGTCCCTGATCATTCATGGCCAATGGCAAGTGCATGTAATTCAGGCGAGGGTAGCCTAAAAGCTGCGCCAGCCAGATTTGACGTTCTGTATTATCCAATAGGTCTGCACCGCGTACTACGTGGGTAATACCTTGCAAATAATCATCTACCACAACGGCGAGTTGGTAATTGATAATGCCGTCACGACGTTTCAGGACAAAGTCGCCCAAATCCTGTTTTAAATTGGAACAATGTTGACCTTGCAGGCGGTCTTGAAAGCAAATGAGTTGGTCTTCAATCTTGACGCGAATGGCTTGATGTTCAAAGTCCAGGCCTAAATCACGACAAGTTCCTGCATAGATATGATTGGAACCCAGCATTTTACGGGTGCAGGCGCAGGCATAGACTTGATGGGCTGCTTTTAACTGTTCAAGTACCGCTTCATACAGTGCCAAGCGATCTTTCTGAAAGATGATTTCGGCATCAGGATAAAGCTGAAAGGCGTCTAAGCATTGTAAAATATGTTGTTCACTACCTGGATAGATGCGCGGAATATCGGTATCTTCGACCCGAACCAACCACTGTCCTTGTTGTGCTTTGGCATCGCAATAACTGGCCACTGCGGTAAGCAAGGAACCAAAATGCAAAGGGCCGGTTGGCGATGGCGCAAACCGACCCACATAAGCCATCCTGTTGTCCCCCTCCTTGGTGAAAGCAGGGGTTAGGGGAGGATTATTGAATAACATGCTTAACCGTTATTTTGCTTCTCTTTGATTTCAGCCAAAGTTTTGCAATCAATACACAAAGTCGCTGTTGGGCGTGCTTCTAAACGGCGTAAACCAATCTCGATACCACAAGTTTCACAGAAACCGTAGTCATCATTTTTGATGGCTTCAATTGATTGTTCAATTTTACGAATCAATTTACGTTCACGGTCACGTGTTCTTAATTCAATTGCAAATTCTTCTTCTTGCGTTGCACGGTCATTTACGTCAGGCAATGCAGTATTTTCGTCTTGCATGGTGTTGAGAGTACGATCCACTTCAGACATGAGCTCAGCTTTCCATGCCAATAAAATCTGACGGAAATGCTCAAGCTGCCCTTCAGACATGTATTCTTCATTCTTTTTTGGCTGATAAGGTTCAATACCAAATAAGCTCGCAGTAGAACCACCTTCTGTTGCCTTCGGCTTCACTTTACGTACGCGCTTAGTAGATTTGTCATCTACAACATCTTCATCCAAGACTTGGGTTTGGTTGTCATTCGCCATATAGGGCATTCCTCATCATATACGTACATCTATACGCAAAAAATATGGTGATATGCAAGTGTTTTTATCTACCGCCCATGCGGAGATTGTTCCACAGGGGTCGTCATCATATAGACTTTTTTCAGTTCTGGATAGTCTTTGATGTTTCGATTTAAGCTATCACCTTTTATTTAGCAGCCATAACATAATGGAAATAAAATGAAATGAAAAGTTAGTAGCCTGTAATTTCAATATTTATTTTTTTCTGTATGGGCTGAGTACGATGAACTTGAGTGCTGAACTCACCATTGGCTTTTAAATGTACGACACGATAACCTGGCGCTTCGTCATCGAGCGCAAAGTCATCACTGTGGGGTTTAAATTGTACACAGGTCGATGGGGTAGACAGAAAATGAATGCCATGCCATTGATTTTCCGAAGCTTGATGCACATGCCCGCAAAGCACCAGTTTCACATTACTGTGCTTGGCCAAGACATCGGTCAGATGTTCCGTGTTTTTCAGAATATGCTGATCAATCCAGCGTGACTGCATTTCAAAAGGATGATGATGACAGGCAATCAAGATGTGTTGCTCGGCATGCTGATTCAGAATCAGATCCAATTGCTGTAATTGTTCGGTTCCGATCCAGCCATCAATCTTTCCTTTGACGGCACTGTTTAACAGCACTAAGCACCAGTTCCCCATGGAAATGGCATGGACTTTGTTTTGCTGGTCATGAAATGGAAAGAATTCCTCACTATCATGGTTGCCAGGCACCTGATAATGCGCAAAGCCCGTGCCTTGCATAAAGCTCAGGTAGCGCTGATAAGTCTCTGGTGCAGGCACCTGTGCCAAATCACCCGTATGAATCAAAGCATGCGCATGCGGATATTCGTGTTGAATTTGTGCCATCACACGATGAAAACTGTGTTCAGGATTCATATGCACAAATTCTAAATCGTCCTGATTCATTAAATGTGTATCTGAAATCTGTATGATGGTCCAGCCTTGTGGCTGGTCATGTGATTGTTTCAAAGTCATGTCCTTCCCCTTAGACATTCCTTATTGTATTAATATGTTGTTCTAACCATTGCAATGCCATGATGACAGGCGCATTTCTGAGCCGACCATTGGTCAACAGGCTGCGAATGTCTGCATAATCTAAAATATGCAGTTGGATATTTTCACCTTCATCCGCAACACCAAAAACTCCACCCTGTTCTGGTAATGTCGCTTCTGCACTATATAAATGAAATAGTTCAGCACAAGCACCCGCAGAAGGGTAAAAGCTAAACAGATGTTGCAAGGCTTGCAATTCACATCCAGATTCTTCTAGGCTTTCACGGCGAATACAGCTTTCGGGTGATTCATCACCATCGAGTACACCTGCAATCACTTCCAGTTGCCAAGGTGAATCTGGATCATCCATAGCGCCAATACGAAATTGCTCAATTAAAGCGAATTTTTGTTGTTGATCATTATAAATTAAAACCCCTGCCGCTTCAGGACGTTGAATCAATTCCCGATGAATGACAGAGGTATAGTCGCTTTGCTGAAATAAACGATGCCGAAGGCTGACTTTTTCAACCTGAATAAAGCCGCGAAATAAATATTCTCGAGAAAGAATGTCGACTTCGTCGCTGTTATACGTGGCTCGTTTAATAATATTCATAAAGCTCGGTCAGGATGAAAATGACTATTTCATCCTAACGGAGTTTTTTCTGAACACAAATCTTTTTTTTAGCCAATTACACCTTGTGGTATAATTTTTGACCATGTTCGTGGTAGGCATTTTTCATCGCTTCTAGACCTGATTCTACTTCTGAATCTATTGCTTCTGAAGCAGACGCATTTTTTTGATTTTGCGCATAATCTCGCACATTCTGCGTGATTTTCATCGAGCAGAATTTTGGTCCGCACATCGAACAGAAATGGGCAGATTTATGTGCTTCTTTTGGCATGGTTTCATCATGCATGCTACGCGCTGTGTCTGGGTCTAAGGCCAAGTTAAACTGATCTTCCCAACGGAATTCAAAACGGGCTTTAGACAGGGCATTGTCACGGGCTTGCGCACCAGGATGTCCTTTCGCTAAGTCTGCTGCATGTGCGGCAATTTTGTAGGTGATAATGCCATCTTTCACATCTTTCTTATTTGGTAAGCCTAAGTGTTCTTTCGGGGTGACGTAGCACAGCATTGCCGTACCGTACCAGCCAATCATGGCGGCACCAATGGCCGAGGTAATGTGGTCATAACCTGGTGCAATGTCGGTGGTGAGTGGGCCAAGCGTGTAGAAAGGTGCTTCTTTACACACTTCCAATTGCAGATCCATGTTTTCTTTAATCATGTGCATGGGTACATGACCCGGACCTTCAATCATCACCTGTACATCATGTTCCCATGCACGATGGGTCAGTTCGCCCAGCGTTTTCAATTCGCTAAATTGTGCTTCATCATTGGCATCTTGCACACAGCCTGGACGTAAACCATCGCCTAAGCTGAAAGACACATCATAGGCTTTCATGATTTCGCAGATTTCATCGAAATGGGTATATAAGAAGTTTTCTTGATGATGCGCCAAGCACCACTGCGCCATGATGGAACCACCACGAGACACAATACCAGTCAAACGGTTGGCGGTCATTGGGACGTAACGTAATAACACCCCAGCATGAATAGTGAAGTAGTCCACGCCTTGTTCGGCTTGTTCAATCAAGGTGTCTTTAAAGATTTCCCACGTCAGGTCTTCAGCCACGCCATCAACTTTTTCAAGCGCTTGATAAATGGGCACAGTACCAATTGGAACGGGGGAATTACGGATAATCCATTCCCGGGTTTCATGGATATTTTTACCGGTTGATAAATCCATGATGGTATCTGCACCCCAACGGGTTGCCCAGGTCATTTTAGCCACTTCTTCATCAATGCTAGAACCCAGTGCCGAGTTACCAATATTGGCATTGATTTTCACCAAGAAATTACGCCCAATAATCATGGGTTCAATTTCAGGATGGTTGATGTTGGCAGGAATAATGGCACGACCCGCGGCAATTTCCTGACGGACAAATTCAGGGGTAATTTCGCGTAAGTTTTGTGCCCCAAAATTTTGCCCTGCATGCTGACGCATGTCGACGCCTTCACGTTGGCGCTGGTTTTCACGAATCGCAATATATTCCATTTCAGGGGTAATAATGCCTTGCTTGGCATAATGCATTTGCGTGACATTTTTACCCGTTTTGGCGCGACGTGGGTTCTGAATATGCGCAAAACGAATTTCAGCCGTGCGAATGTCTTTTAGACGTTCTTGTCCGAATTTCGAGGTTAGACCTGTTAAGACTTCGGTATCTTCACGTTCTTCAATCCACGTTTGACGAACCCAAGGTAAACCTTTATTTAAATCAATCGAAACATTCGGGTCCGTATAAACACCAGACGTGTCATAGACGCGTAAAGGCAGGTTTTGTTCACCACCCAAGCCTGTCGGGGTGTCGGTCAGGCTAATTTCACGGAAGGGTACACGAATATCTGGGCGAGAACCTTCAATATAAACTTTGCTTGAAGCAGGTAAAATTCGAGTTAAATCTTTTGCATCTTGCTCATGTTGAGCTGAAACTTCAGCAGGGGAAAGATTCGTTAATTGGTTCATAGCATGATCCTTATGAATGACATCAACGAATCAAGCACGACCAAAACTTGGCAAGTCTTCTGGTTAAAACGCGAGTGGTAAATTCACCAGATAGACGGAGGGCGGCAGTTTTAGGGAGCGCTTGATTCCTACGCAGGTGTTAACCTGATCAGGTTCAACGGTACTTGTGCTCATGTTTAGAACTACACAATCTCAGCGAGGCATTACTCGCGCTCCGTCAAGCTAGGGCAAATGTTAGCATGCAATCTGGGAAATGCACATGCATATTTGATGACATTTATTGCGGATTAAAATATGAGGATTGTGATGCTAACAATAAAAAAACAATTTGATTTAAGCGGCGGGAGCGAGGCAAATCGCATCACGGAAACAGTCGCGAGGTGAGCGCGTATTCAGTTCAGGTAGACCCAAAAATTGATCCAGTTGTTTTAAGGTGAGTAAGTTGTTTTGACCAGACTGCTTTTGTTGCGGGGTCAGTTTTACTGGAATTTGTGCTTGGCGCTGTTGCTCAGATAAATCCAGAAATTGCAGAAAGCGCTGGGCTTGCCATGCCAAATGCGACTGCTTTAATTTCGCCAGTTTTTCAATTTCAAACAGGCTGCTACTTCGAATCGCACTTTGATCGCTATAGCTTTCGGATACGGGTGAATTATTCATGCCCTTAAACAGGAAATGGGTATACATCTGCAGTAAATATTCTGCATCACGTTTATAGCTGCTTTGCGGATATTGCTGTACATAATTTTCCCAGAACAATGCTCGTGCCACAATTTCTTGTGGGTCAATGGTCAAGGCACCATCCAGAAACGGGGCTTGCATATTTTGCTGAGCCAGCTCAGTGATAAAGGCTTTTTCTGCTTCAGGCATGTAGGGTGCAAAGACAATCGCAAGATATTGTGGGCTGCGGCGATATGCTAGCATTCCTTCGCCTTGGTCGATCAGTTCAATATAGGCCTGCCCCTGATGTTTAATCAGATATTGGTCACGTAAAGAGAATTGCTCGAAGTGGCTTTGTTGAATGGTTGGATGTTGCGCCATATCAAAAGCATATTGCTCGAAAGCCAATTGCTGTTGTGGTGTGCGCTCGACTTCTAGGAAATTGTCGTACATCGTTGTCGACAATTTTAACAGCTGTTTCTGTTCATTTAATTTTAAAAGGGGGAGGCAGACTTTTAAATCTTGATTAATTTCTTCAAGGGCAAAGGTGGTGCGCTGATTATTGATCTCAGACATATTCTTTTTCAGGTTTTTACACATTAGAGTCAAATCAACAACTGCTTCTTGTTTTTGCTGTTTGGGCGGTTGTTCTTGAGTCACTGGAGACTCAGGTTGCTGGCAACCAAAGAGCAAGATGCCGCACAACAAGGCAAAGCAGGGTTTTATTGAAAGCATAAACTTGAATTTCACAACCGTTGGAACGTAGACCTAGAAGAAGCGTAGAGAGAAAACATTATTTTAAGCCTAAAAAATGCGTTGGGTTTGTACTATTGTGAGGGAGTTTGGTTACCAAAAGATGGGTTTGAAGTGCAGAAAAGCGTGGAAAAATTCGTGCAAAAGCGGGTTAATCACGTTAATTTATCAGCGTTTGCGTGGGTTCTTGCAGAGAACTTGTCATGAGTGACGCTTTACATCAGGGATAAGAATGAAAAAACATTGGCTGCTGGGTTTGTCTTTATGCGGGTTCGGGTTTGAGGCACATGCATTGGACTTGGTACAGGCGTATGCCAGAGCGCAGCAGACTGATCCCAATTGGCAGGCGAACAAATTACAGTACGAAGCAGATCAGCTGAATCTGGGGATTGCCAAAGGCAATTTATTGCCAACCATCACCGTTTCAGGCAGCAGTATCCGTAAAGCACAGCAGAATTCAGATGCTGCGCAAGCGAGTTTGTCCATTCCATCTTCCACGACCACGCATCAAATTGCCGTGACGGCACGCCAGCCCTTGTTTCGTTGGGATGCGTGGCAAGGCTACAAGCAGGTGGAAACTTCGGTCAATTTGAGTGAAGTAACCTTAAAGCTACAGCAACAGCAGCATATTCTCACGGTAGCAGAAAGTTATTTTGATGTGTTACGGCAGCAAAGCCTGACCCAAGCCTATCTACAAGAAGAACAGGCTTTGTTACAGCAATTGAATATGATGAATGCCAAGTTACGTGAAGGACTGGTGGCGAAAAGTGATGTCAGTGAAGCGCAGGCGCAGTATCAGAATGCCCGTGCAAACCGAATCTCGACCCAAGTGCAATTGCTGTTGGCACAAGAGCAGTTACAACAACTGATTGGACCTTATCGGGAAAATTTGGCAGTGATACGGGAAGATTTTGTTTATCAAAAACCCAATCCAGCGCAACTGACGGCATGGGAAGATTTGGCGCGTACCCATAATCTGGAAATACAACAAGCGCGTTTACAGCAGCGTTATGCAGAAGATCAGAAGCGGGTGGAAAAAGCTGCACTCTATCCGCAACTCGAAGCGGTGGGTACTTATGGTTATACCCAGCAGCAACCGTCCAGCGTGCTTTCTAGCGATGGACAATTTGACCAGATTGGGATTGAAATGAGCTGGAATGCCTTTACTGGAGGTACCACCCAGCGTTCCATTCAAAAAGCAGCAGTCAATGTGCGCAAGACCGAAGCACAATTAGAGGCGGCGATTCGTAAAACCCAAACGGAGGTCAAAAAAGCCTATTATCAGGTTGAAACCGACCAAGCCAAACTTGAAGCACGTCAAGCGGCGATGCAGTCTTCACAAGTGGTTTCGGACGCTTCACAGGCGCAATATCAGGAAGGTCTAAAAACCATGGTGGATGTGTTGCTGGCGCAGCGCAATGCATTTTCGACCAAGCAAGACTATGTAAATGCCAAATATGACTATATTTTGAATGTGTTGCGTTTAAAAGCTGCGGTGGGTCAATTGAATGAGCAAGAGCTGGAAAAAATGAATGTCTGGTTGGTCGAAAAATAATGGGAAAAATTTAGGGGATAGTGCGCTTGTCATCAAATGTTCATAATAGATATGCTTTAATATTGAGCGAAAGCGTTTGTCTTTAACCGCTGTTGTGGAGTATGCATTTTGAGCCCAAGTAACCCTGTTTTAAACCATCATATTTCTTCGCAATTTAACGAAGATTTGCAGGCGGTCAATACCAAATTTATGACCATGGGTGGGTTAGTTGAGCAGCAAGTGGCGAATTCAATTCATGCGCTGTTAGATACCGATGCCAATCTGGCGATTGATGTGCAGTATCAAGACAATACGGTGAATCGCTATGAACGCGAAATCGATGAAGCGCTAACTCTAATTCTCGCGCGCCGTCATCCTGCTGCAATTGACTTACGTATGGTGATTGCCATGAGTAAGGCCAATACTGACTTGGAACGTATTGGGGATGAAGCTGCGAAAATCGCTCGTATCGCGCAAACCCTGTGTGAAGAAGGTGGTTCACCACGCGGTTATATGGAAACCCGCCATATTGGCAACCAAGTACGTGTCATGATTCATGATGCTTTGGATGCTTTTGCACGTTTAGACGTGGATCAAGCCTTACGTGTCATGTTGGCAGATGCCGATATTGACCGTGAATACCAGTCTGCAACGCGTACTTTAATGACCTATATGATTGAAGATCCACGCCATATTTCACGTGTGATTAATGTGATGTGGGTATTGCGTTCACTGGAACGTATTGGCGATCATGCACGTAATATTTCCGAGCAAGTCATCTATATGGTAAAAGGCTTGGATGTACGCCATACCAGCGTGGCGGAAATTGAAGAAAAAGTTCAAGAACGTTAAGTTGCGTTGTTTTCAGTTGGAATTTTCGACTGAACTTTTAAAAATTGAAGAGACTCATACACGCAAGGTGTGGGTCTTTTTATTTGTCTAAGATTTAGCTTGAGCGGAAAATAAATTCAAGCGCAGCAAGTTAAAAAAAATCCCAGACTTTGGGGGAAATCTGGGAAGAAAATGAATAGGGGGATATTCTTCTAGTGTTCAGAGATGTCTCCATCTCCTTAATTGTCATTATAGTGAGATGCTGCGCATTACTCATGTAGGATATTGTGTGCAAATGTAGCCTTATTTAAGGATATGTAGCTTTTTATATCTTATCCCTTGAAATCATGATCATCATCCCAAAGCTTGATGCAAGTGCCTTTTGGGTCAAGAAAATCAACTCGCGATCAATAAAAAGACCAGCACGGATGCTGGTCTTTTTAAGAGGAAATACGCTAAAGCTTAAGCTTCAGGTTTCCAGCCTTCGGCAGTTTCAATGCTGCTGTCATTGCTGAAGAATTTCTCGCGTTGTTCTTCTAGAAACTTCTTGGCTTCTGGTTCAAACACGTTCAAACGCTTTTCGTTAATCAGCGTGGTTTGGTGTTTTAACCATTCTTGCCATGCCTGTTTAGAGATATTGTTAAACAGCTCTTCACCTTTGGCACCAGGGAATGGCGCAAAGTCCAAACCTTCCATCTCTTTTTGATATTTACGGCAGAATACTTGACGTGTCATTGCAAGACCTCTTAAGCGTAAAGCTTTTCTAAGCGAAGGTGAGCACGTGCAATCGCTGCTTCGACTTGTGCAGGTGCAGTACCACCAATGTGATTACGTGCATTCACTGATGCTTCTAAAGTGAGTGCTTTTTCAAACACATCTGCTTGAATCAAATCAGAGAATTGCTGAAGTTGCTCAAGGGTTAACTCAGATAAATCTTTCGCTTCTTGTACGCCTAACGCTACGGCTTTACCGACGATTTCATGTGCATCACGGAAAGCAACCCCGTTCTTCACCAGATAATCCGCCAAGTCAGTTGCAGTTGAGAAACCACGTAGAGCGGCTTCACGCATGATCTCAATGTTTGGCACTAAGGCAGGAATCATGTCTGCAAATGCCATGAGTGAACCACGTACAGTATCAATTGCATCAAACAGTGGTTCTTTATCTTCTTGGTTGTCTTTGTTGTAAGCCAATGGCTGACCTTTCATGAGGGTCAACAAGCTCATCAAGTCACCGTAAACACGACCTGTTTTACCACGGACCAACTCAGGAACATCTGGGTTTTTCTTCTGCGGCATGATTGACGAGCCTGTGCAGAAACGGTCAGGAATATTTACGAATTTAAACTGAGCAGACGTCCATAGAATCAATTCTTCAGACATACGGGACAAGTGCATCATAATTAGGGATGCTGCAGCATTAAACTCAATCCCGAAGTCACGATCAGATACGGCATCCAACGAGTTTTCAGACACGGCTTCAAAACCAAGCAACTCAGCCGTATAAGCACGGTCGATTGGGTAAGTGGTCCCTGCAAGTGCAGCCGAACCTAAAGGCATGCGATTAACACGTTTGCGGCAGTCAATTAAACGCTCAGAATCACGCACCAACATTTCAAACCATGCCAACAGGTGGTGACCAAAAGTCACAGGCTGCGCAGTTTGAAGGTGAGTGAAACCCGGCATAATGGTGTCGGTGTTTTTTGCCGCTAAAGACAAAATCCCTTTTTGCAATTTTGCCAATAATTCTAAGATGGCATCAATTTCATCACGCACATACAGACGAATATCCGTGGCCACTTGGTCGTTACGGCTACGACCAGTATGTAATTTTTTACCAGTGATGCCAATACGTTGAGTCAAGCGCGACTCAATATTCATATGCACATCTTCTAAATCAATACGCCATTCAAAATTACCTGCTTCAATTTCAGCTTGAATGGTACTTAAACCCTGAATAATGTCATCACGTTCAGATTCGGTCAGTACGCCAACTTTTGCTAACATGGTTGCGTGGGCAATAGAGCCTGCAATATCTTGTTTATAAAAGCGTTGGTCAAATTGAACAGATGCGGTAAATTCTGCAACAAAAGCGTCAGTCGCTTCAGTAAAACGACCGCCCCACATGCCAGAAGTCTGGGCTTGTGACGGATTAGAGGAATTAGAAGATGTGGTCATGTCGGCTCAGTAAAATAAAAAATCGGCAAATCAAACAGAGTATAGCAAATTCAAAAGCAGTTGCCGAAGCCCAAGTATCGCATTCTTTCAGACAAAATCGATCTAAGCCTGCTTATTCTTATTTTTTTAGTACGGCAGGGCGTTGGCAAAATTTAGCCGAGCTGTGTGTGGCAGGGAATCTATTGGCCATTTTATTGGCCTTGGCGGAAGCGCATTCATGGCAAGCCCTAAGTACAGCACGCGTGTTGTTGTTTATGCTTTATATCAACTGGGTGTTGCTGTCTTTTACCGCCATTATTGAACGTTTACAACTACGCTTGCAGCAATGGGGGCTCACCGCTCTGCTGGTGTTCGGTTTTGTGCTGTTGCAAGGGATTATTTTCAGCACAACTTTCATTTTGAATGTATTTTTATTTTTTGGGCAGAATTTTACCTTTCGGGGTTTAACCTTGGGGACGGCATTGCAGGGTGTGGTGCTGCATTTAAGTTATGGCGGCTTATTGGGAGCCTTTTGTTTTCGCTATTTGTATATTCGGGAACAATGGACGCGGCAGCAGCATAGCGAGTTAAATGCCCGTATTCAGGCCATGCAGGCAAGAATTCATCCACATTTTCTTTTTAATAGTTTAAATAGTGCGATCAGTTTAATTGCGGTTGATCCCGATAAGGCGGAGCAGATGCTTTTGGACTTATCACGCTTATTTCGTGCCAGCTTTCAAGAATTAAAATTGGTCAAGTTGCAAGATGAAATTGAACTGTGCCAACGTTATTTAGCCATTGAGCAAATTCGCCTAGGCAAGCGCTTACATTTAGAGTGGAAGTTGCTGCATCCTGAATTATTTTCACAGGTGCAAATTCCGCTGCTGACTTTACAACCTTTACTAGAAAATAGTATTTTTCATGGAGTTGAGCAAAATTTATCAACCAGTACAGTCAGTGTATTGGTCGAAATTACACACAATCAAGTCAATATCGTCATTACAAACCCGTACATACAGGATAAAATAAATTTACGACAAGGACACGGTATTGCCATTGATAATGTAAAACAACGCCTGATGGCATATTATGGGCGTTCGGTCATCTTTCGAACCTTTGCAGGGGATGGGATGTATACCACTGTGGTGCAATATCCGTATAAGTAGAACAGTGGCGGTTAACTTATAAAAATAAACCATGTTAACTGAACGAAGGAGTAAGAATGGACATCCTAATTTGTGATGATGAGCCTCTTGCAGTAGAGCGTTTATCCAGATTGGTCACACAAATGGGGCATCAAGTCATTGCAACTGCCGCTTATGGTCAGGAAGCAATTGAGATGGTGCAATTTTATCAACCCGATGTGGTGTTGTTAGATATACAAATGCCAGAAATGGATGGTTTGACCTGTGCGCAATTCTTGCGTCAGTTGGAGCCTTCACCCGCCATTGTGTTTTGTACAGCGTACGATCAGCATGCTTTGGATGCATTTAAATCGCATGCCGAGGGCTACTTACTTAAACCGATTATGCAACAGGAATTGCAGCAGGTTTTGGATCAACTGACTAAACTCACGCAAGCGCAAGTGAGTCACTTAGAACAAAAAGAAGATATGGATAATCTAGAACAACGCCATCAAATCGCGGCGAAAACTTATCGTGGCGTGGAATTGGTACCCGTCGAAAATATTTATTATTTTTTAGCCGATCAAAAATATGTCACGGTTCGCCATAAAAATGGCAGCGTACTGATTGATGAAACCTTAAAAGATCTGGAACAGGAGTTTGGTCAGCAGTTTATCCGTATTCATCGTAATGCCTTAGTTTCGGTGCATTATCTGGAAGGTTTGGAGCTGATCAATTCTGGGCAATATCAAGTCCGTTGTCGTGAGCTGGACGAGCGTTTATCGGTCAGTCGACGCCATTTACCCTATTTACGTGAACGAATTCAGAAACTTTGAACATGAATCTACGATTTCGTGCATGGAATTGGTAATTCTGCTTGCATTTTAAAGTTTGCAAGTTAAGTTTAGAATAACTGACTTCATTCAATGTATCTAAAAATTTATGAAAACTTTGAAGATTGCAACACGCCAAAGCCCACTTGCTTTATGGCAGGCAGAATTTATTCGTTCTAGCTTAGAGGCACGTTATGTCGATTTAAAAGTAGAACTGGTAACGTTTGTGACTCAAGGCGATAAAATTTTAGATACTCCGCTGGCCAAAATCGGTGGCAAAGGCTTGTTTGTTAAAGAGCTTGAAGCAGCCTTGCTGGATGGTCGTGCAGATTTGGCGGTACATTCCATGAAAGATGTACCGATGGCACTGCCTGAAGGTTTAAGTCTGGCGGTGATTTGCGAGCGTGAAGATCCTTTTGATGCTTTTGTTTCAAACAGCTATGCGCATTTTGATGACTTGCCACAGGGTGCCAAAGTCGGAACATCAAGCTTGCGCCGTAAATGCCAGATTTTAAAACAACGCCCAGACCTTGATATCATTGATTTACGTGGCAACGTTGGGACGCGCCTGTCTAAGCTGGATGCAGGTTTGTATGATGCCATTATTTTGGCGAGTGCAGGATTAAAACGACTCGGTTTAGCGGAGCGTATTCGCCATACTTTGCCTGCCAGTGTGAGTCTTCCTGCGGTCGGACAGGGTGCACTCGGCTTGGAGTGTCGTGCAAACGACCAACAGGTGCTCAATCTGATTCAGCCGTTATTACATGCAGAAACTTCTGCCTGTGTCCGTGCAGAACGCGCATTTAATGCCTATTTGGAAGGCGGTTGTCAGGTGCCGATTGCAGGCTATGCAACCTTAAATGACGAGCAAATTCATATTGAAGGGCGTGTTGGTAGTGTCGATGGTGCGAATCTACTGGTTGCAGAATTAAGTGGATCTGTGGCTGATGCGGAACAATTGGGTGAAACTTTGGCAAAACGCTTGCTCGATTTAGGTGCTGGAGAGCTGTTACGAGCTTTGCATTAAGTCATGTTGTTTATTAATACTCGTCCGCAGGCGCGTGCACAGGAATTGAGCTTAGCTTTGGCGCAAGCAGATATTCAGGTTCTAGATGTTCCATTATTGGAATTAGAAGCATGTGCTTGGTCTGCAGATTTGCAGGGCTTGTATCAGCAGTTGTCCAAGGTAAGTTGTGTCGTGGTGGTGAGTCCTTCTGCTGTGGAGTTTGGGATGGCAGGCTTGCAGCGCAGTGGTTTGACGTTGCAGGATCTGCAAGCCTTACAATGGATTGCGGTTGGTGAAAAAACCGCACAAGCCTTGGCAGAGTATGGAATCCAGAGTCATGTGCCTGAAGTCGAAACCTCAGAGGGAATGTTACAAATTCCACTCCTGCAGCATTTGTCTTCATCGTCTTGTATCGCTTTTTGGCGTGGGCAAGGCGGACGCCAATTTATGATGGAGACCCTGCAACAACAGGGCGTGTCGATTTTAAATTTTATCTTGTATCAGCGTCGTTGCCCGACGCAAACGATGCAAAATTTTGGGCAAGTTGTCGCACAATTGCAACAGCATCAGTCTTATAGTGTGCTGATCAGCAGTGAAGCCAGTTGGCTGAACTGGCTGGCTTTGATGCAATCCCATCAGCGCCTTTTTGCACATGGGCACTTTATGGTGCTCGGTGAGCGGTTATTTCAACTGCTGCTTAAAGCCCAAAAGCAGCAGCATTTAGAATTCCATCTTCATTTATTATCCGATTTAAGTACTGAAACAATATTGCAGTGCCTGCGGGCGATGCCGAGAAATGCATGAAAAAGTTTTTAATTATTGTGATTTTGGTCTGTGTGGCATGGATTGCCAAATTAAGTTATGACCTTTTTCAATTGAATCAAACCCAGACGGTCATGCAGAACACATTACAGCAATTAGAAAGTAATAGCGCCAGTCTGAACGATCAACTTGTGGCGTTGCAACGTCAGAATCCTAAGCCGTCTGAAGCAGCGACCACTGCATCAGCACCTGCTGCTGCGGGTGAACCAGCGGCAAATAGCATGCTGCAGATTGATCCGATGGCATTGATTCGTCAACAATTAGACTTGGTGGGTTTTGCCTTACAGCAACAGCAATATCATTATGCTTTAGAAAAGTTGGCTCAGCTGAATCTGAAACTGGAACAGTATGCTTTAGCACCAGCCCTCAAACAAAGTTTGCATCAGGCGATTGCAAAAGACCAGAAGCTGATCCAGCAGACGGTACAAGCGCGGATAGAACAACAGCAACAAATCCAACAATTATCACAACAACTTGATTTGGCATTAACCCAAGAAATCAAACAAGGGCAAATGCGTCCAGCGAGTGCGGAGAATAGCTCATTCTGGCAACGCTGGTTTGTATTGCAACCCGCTACTCAGCCCGCAACTCAATTGATGCAACGGGCGATTATTTTGAAGGAAGTACAGTTGCGTTTACTGGTCGCACGTGAGGCCTTAACGCAGGGGCAGTATTTAGAATATCAAAAAGATTTAAACGAGATTATCCAGATTTTAGCCAGCTTGCCTGATGCGCAGGCACAGAAATTGCGTCAGCAAGTCGAGAAGATCAAAGGATTCAGCATTATTCCAATGCCAGTCCTGAATACACGCGCTTTGCTGGGATCTTAATATGAAACAGATTCTTTTGGCTTATGTATTTATCTGTCTGATCTTCATCGCATTGCTCAGTGTTTTGAGTTATGGCTATGGCGCAGGTTATGTCTACGTCTATTGGCGTGAATGGCAATTCCAGAGCAATGTCTGGTTTGTGTTTATCGTATTGGCTGTGTTGGGTTTTATCTTTCAGCTGGTTTGGTTATTGCTTAAACGTTATTTTACCCGTGAGCAAAGAAAGCAAACAGCCATTTATGATTTCAAAACCTTGCATCCTTATGAACAGTTGGCGGTGATTTGGCTCTTGGATGCAGGACGGGAGCAACAGCAGTTTATTCAGAATGCATTTACCCAGTCGGGATTGTTGCGTGGGGTGATTGATTCACGCCTGTATTTGATGCAGCAACAATATCCTGAAGCCTTGTCGGTACTGAGTCAGAGTCATGCCATGGCATTTGAGTTGGCAGAAATTCAGCGGATTCAGGTTTTCCTTGCACAGCAGGATGCAGAGCAGGCACTGACACACCTTGAGTTTTTAACCCAGCATGAACTCTCTCCATGGTTGAAAGATGTAGAAACGGCCTATGAGCAACGTTTAACTGAGTTATGGGGAGCATTTGCGGTACAGTTTCCATGGCAATATTTACGTTCCATGCAATATGGTCATCTGGATGAAGCAACCAAGCAAGCTTGGTTAGAACAACTGTTACAGCAGTTTGATCGTGCCAGTCTTGAAAATTTGCAAGATTTGCAGCAGCGCTATTTAGATTTATCCAGCGAAATTGAAACTCGGAGTTATTCAATTAAAACCTTATGGTTGAAATTATTGTCGCGCTTACCCGATTTAAGTCAGCAACATGAAGATTTGGCCCTGCATTTGCTTGATCAGCAATTTAATGCAGAAGTTTTTTATTTGTGGTTCCAGCAGCAGTTGTTGAAACAAGTGCCGAATTATAGTGATGTGGAACAGCATATTCAGGACTGGGAATTGAAGTATCCGTCGCTGCCTGTTTTAACCTTTGCAAAATGGCATGTCTATGACGCGACTGGTCGGTTCAATAAAGCAGATGAATTATTAACTTTATATCCTGATAATGTGCTGATGAATTATTTGAGGATTAAATCGACGTTGAAAAATCGTGAAGATTTGATTCAACAGTTAAATTTTATCTTTGAAAATAATGCAAATTTTATGAAAATTAAGATTTAAGGGAATATATGTCTTTATTCAATGAATATCCAGTCGTGCATGAGCAAAATGTCGCGTGGGGGGATATGGATGCTTTTGGTCATGTAAATAATGTGATGTATTATCGCTATATTGAAAGTGCACGAATTAATTATTTTGATGCATTAAATATATTTGAACAAAAAGTATTAACTGTCGTTGCATCAAATCAGTGCAAATATTTACGTCCCGTATTTTATCCTGATCAATTGAAAATTGCAGTTCGAGTGGATGAGTTACGTAATAGTGCAATGCGCATGACCTATCAATTATTCAGCACTGCACAAAATGCACTCGTGGCAACGGCAGAAGCAGTGATCGTGTGTGTCGATCAAGAAAATATGCAAAAGGCGGCAATCCCAGAAGATATTCGTGAAAAAATTCTCAAAATGGAACATGCGGTCGGACATTTAATTTAATTCTGATGCACTATTAAATAGTGAATCTAGATTATTTTATTTAAACTGTTTGTATATTGTTGTGAATTTAAATATAAGTGTTGAATATTGGATTTAATAAAAATATGATAATCCAGTGTTATAAATTAAATCGTATTTAATGGAGTTAATATGATGCCAGACATTAGTAATTTATCTGTAGAAGAGTTAAAGCGTTTACAAGTAGAAGCGGAAGCCTTAATCGTTTCTAAAAAAGATCAAGCAATTGAAGATGCTTATACTCAGATTATGGATGTTGCTGATAAAGTAGGTTTGAGTATTGAACAAATCTTAGAGTTTGGCGCAACTAAACGTAAGAAAAGTACTCGTAAATCTGTAGAACCACGTTATCGCAATAAATCAGATGCTTCAGAAACTTGGACTGGTCGTGGTAAACAACCGCGCTGGTTAGTGGCTGAATTGGAAAAAGGTGCAAAACTTGAAGATTTCCTTATCTAATCTTCATAAGATTGTCATCCAATCTGATTAAATTATTCAAACCAAGCAAAACTGCTTGGTTTTTTTATATTGATCAATTGGCGGTGAAAAAAAAGTGTGCATAATGGGTGGCAAAGATAAAATATATATTTTAGGAAGAAAAATAGTGATGTTGGTTGTGGTGGGATGACAAAAAAAAATAAGCACCTTGGATGGTGGATTTTTGCCTTAAGTACATTTTTATTTTTCGTTGTGCTGCAAATTCCAGCAGCTTGGCTCGTTTCAAAATTTTATAAAAATAACCAGGTGCTACAAAATGTCAGTGGCAATATTTGGCAGGGGCAGGCGGATTGGCATCAAGGTGCATTAAAAGGCTCATTGAATTGGAAAGTGCGTCCCCTAGATCTATTGTTACTCCGATTAGGTGCTCAAGTTGAGATTCATAGTGGCCGTACCCAGTTGCAAGGGGTAGTCGGTTATGGTTTGGGACAGCGTTGGATGGTTAAAGAGCTTTCTGGCGAAATAGCCCCTGAGACCTTAAAGCGCGTAGCAGATTGGCAATGGCCGAGTAATCCGATTCAATTGCAAGATATTCAGTTTAAATATCAAAAAGAACATGGCTTTCAAAAGGTTGAAGGTGCAACACAATGGATCGGTGGAGAACTCACTTACACGTTTGCGCAACGCCAAGAACAAATGAATATCCCAAGTTTAAAAGGAAGCTTGAGTGATCGTGATCAAGTCCTGAATATTGATGTACGTGATCAACGTGACCAAAAAATGATAAAACTGTTATTGGATAAGAATCTGATGCTGGATGTGCAGATTACCCAGCGTATGCTCATGAATGTGCCTTCTTATCAGGGTAAAGCAGGTCTGGATACTTATGTGGTGAGTTCACGTCAACCGCTATTGAAAGGTGGTATGTGATGAGCGCGTTACAAGACAAACTACAGAAACTCAACATTGGGCAGTTGGATCGTTTTGCACCGTGGTTATTTGCGTTATTGTTGACCTATCTAAGCTGGAAATTGGCCAGTATTTTTTGGTTGTGGGTCGCTCCGCCAATGCCTATGCAGCTAGAGCGTGTACAGTTAGGTTCACAGCAGCCGCAAGTTCCTAATATCAGCGCATTTACTTTGTTTCAGGAGTCCAATACTGCCAGCATGAGTAATCTCAATAATTTGAGTTTGCAAGGCGTGGTGGTGTCCTATCCGAATCAATACTCTTCCGCTGTGATTAAAGTCAATCAAGTGGCTGACCGATATCGTGTCGGTGAAACATTGGCAGGTACAGCCTTTCAATTGGCCGAAGTGTATTGGGATCATGTTGTGTTGCGGGATGCGGCAGGGCAAACCCGAGAAGTGGCATTTAACCGTATTGCGAATGGTTTAGATCAGCCGATCGTTCCGCCCGCAGGGACAACCTCTTTGCCTACAGCGACAGCACCAACGACGACGCAGCATGCTCTGGGGCAGGCGGTGCAGCAAATGCAGCAGAACCGTGACCAGTTCTTGGCAGATATGGGGGTAGGGGCGGCAACAGGTGAAGGCTATGAGGTGACCAGTAAAACCCCAGCGGCATTAAGGAATACTTTGGGATTGCAGCCTGGGGACCGGATTTTGTCTTTAAATGGACAGAATGTGGGACAAGGACAGAATGATGCACAATTACTTGAACAAGCCAAACAAGCAGGGCAAGTCAAACTTGAAATAAAACGTGGTGATCAGGTGATGACCATACAACAAAATTTTTAAATGATGAGAAATCGCCCCTAGGGTTAGGAAACACAGAAGTATATGGCTTTATTTCATACTAATCGTCCAGTTTGGGCTTTGCTCGCAAGTGCACCTTTAATTGCTGCTGTAAGTAGCAGTACCTATGCGCAAACATGGAAAATTAACCTACGTGATGCAGATTTAACGGCATTTATTAATGAAGTAGCCGATATTACGGGTAAAAACTTTGCGGTGGATCCGCGTGTGCGTGGCAATGTGACGGTGATTTCCAATAAGCCACTGAACAAAAATGAAGTGTATGACCTGTTCCTTGGGGTATTAAATGTAAATGGCGTGGTTGCGATTCCCTCAGGTAATACCGTCAAAATTGTGCCAGACAGCAATGTGAAAAGCTCTGGTATTCCCTACGATGCACGTAAGCGCGCGACAGGGGATCAAATAGTCACCCGTGTGATCTGGCTGGAAAATACCAATGCCAATGATTTGATTCCTGCACTACGTCCATTGATGCCGCAGTTCGCAAACTTATCGGCTGTGCCAGGGGCGAATGCACTGATTGTGTCAGATCGTGCTAGCAATATTTATCAACTGGAAACCATCATTCGTAATTTGGACGGGACTGACCAGCACGATATTGAAGCTATTACTTTGCAATCCAGCCAAGCTGAAGAAATGATTGGCTTATTGGATTCCATGACAGCAACGGGTGCGGCCAAAGACCTGAAAGGTGCTCGTGTGCGTGTGATTGCGGATAACCGGACCAATCGCATTTTGATTAAAGGTGATACCGCAACTCGTAAGCGTTTACGTCAGTTGATTGAAATGTTGGATGTGCCTGCTGCGGACCGCTTGGGTGGGTTGAAGGTTTTTCGTCTGAAATATGCCAGTGCCAAAAATTTAGCGGAAATCTTACAGGGTTTAGTGACAGGGCAGGCAGTTTCAGGCTCTGATAGTAAGGGAAGCAGCGCTTCGAATTCGAACAGCAGCATGTTGGGAAATAGTAATAACAGCACCAGCTCTAGCAGTTCATCCTCTTCAAGTATTTCGACGCCATCTATTAATTTGGGTGGAGGTTCTTCGAGTAGCAATCAAAATAACATTACCAGTTTTAATGCCAACGGCATCAGTATCATTGCGGACAGTTCGCAAAATGCTCTGGTGGTCAAAGCCGATCCACAATTGATGCGAGAAATCGAATCAGCGATTCAGCAACTGGATATTCGTCGTCAGCAAGTCCTGATTGAAGCGGCAATTATTGAAGTTGAAGGCACTGATGCCGATCAGCTTGGCGTGCAATGGGCTTTGGGGGATATTAGTAGCGGCGTGGGCTTAATCAGCTTTGATAATGTGGGTTCAAGTTTGGCGAGTCTGGCAGCAGGTTATTTAACTGGCGGTGCTTCTGGTTTGGGGCAGGCATTGACGGGTGCTGGTAGTTCATTGGTGCTGGGTGACTATAAAGAAAGCAGTGATGGCTCACGTCAGCTTTATGGTGCACTGATTCAGGCGCTCAAGGAAAATACCAAGTCCAATCTGCTTTCAACACCTTCGATTGTGACCATGGACAACGAAGAAGCTTATATTGTGGTGGGTGAGAACGTCCCGTTTGTGACAGGATCAGTGAGTACCAGTAATGGCACAGTCAACCCCTATACCACCATTGAGCGTAAAGATGTAGGTGTCACGCTGAAAGTGATTCCGCACATTGGCGAAAATGGCACGGTTCGCTTGGAAGTTGAGCAGGAAGTTTCTGGAGTGAAAAGCAGCAAAGGTCAGGCTTCGGATCTGGTGACAAGTAAAAGAGCGATTAAAACTGCAATTCTGGCGGAACATGGACAAACCGTGGTTTTGGGTGGTCTAATTTCAGATAATTCGGTTTATAGTCGTCAATCTGTGCCAGGATTGGGGGCAATTCCCGGTGTTGGGCGCTTATTTAGATCGGATTCGAAATCCAATCAGAAGCGCAATTTATTGGTGTTTATCCATCCAACAATTGTCGGTAGCGGTGAAGATGTACGTCGCTTATCTCAGCAACGCTATAGCCAGTTGTATAGCTTGCAGTTGGCGTTGGATAAAGATGGTAGTTTTGCCAAGTTGCCTGAGCAGGTAGATGACGCTTATATGCAGCGTTTGCCTGTGAAATCTGGCGCACCACGTACCAGTCCTTATCAGTCAGTGCCTTCTGCTGCACAGCCATCTAATGCTGTGGCCGTAACAACTCCTGTTGCGATTGAACCTGCGATCAGTAGTACGCCTGTGCCGAAATCCGAAGTGGAAAAAACAAAAAATACCGTGACCACCATCAGTGTTCGTCCAGCGTCTTAATGGTAAATGGGCAAAATTGAAATGTACTGCTTGCATGGTATGATGATGCAAAATCAATAAAGAGATAATGTAATGACTTGGAAGATACAGGCAATTACGGGTGAATACGCGGGGCAGGAAATCAGCATTGACCGCGATATGTTGGTTGGGCGTCATCAAGAAGCAGATGTGTTGTTGCAGTCAGCAGAAGTGTCACGTAAACATGCCGCGTTGTTGTTAAAAGAACAAGCGTTATGGGTGCAAGATTTAAACTCATCTAATGGCACTTTTGTGAATGACTTAAGAATTGAAACTGAAAGTCCATTACAAGAGGGCGACATTGTTCAGTTCGCCAGCTTTAAATTTTCCGTGTTAGCGCCTGCGCAATCGGCAGACGTTGTAGAGGCTGAAACCTTAGTAGAGCAGCCTGCAGAAGCTGTTGCACCATCTGAAACGACTGCAGAAAAAACCGCAGCAGAACAGATGAATGATCAAGGAATGCCTAGCTTGACTGAGCGTGATGGCAATGTGCAGTTAAGTCGAGATGGTATGCCACAGAATGTCTCTGTGCCAAAACCTGCACCAATTCCTGAAGGTGTGGATGTGTCTAAAGCCACGCCAAATCCAGAGCCAATTCCCGTTGAGCAACCAGTTTCGCGTGTCGAAGAAGAGCGTGTACAACAGAAAAATGCGTCGTTGGGTTTAATCACTATTATTGTTTTGGTGATTTTAGCCATCTTGGCGTGGGTGATGTTTAAATAATCTGGGAAATCCCTACAATAAAGGCATGCTCTGGCATGCCTTTTTTATTACTGAAGAATTTGGGTCGCTTATGAATATTGCACAATTAGATCGCCGTGAATTAATGCTGTTTGATTTGGATGGAACCTTGGTCGATTCGGCAACCGACTTATATCGTGCGATGAATATGAGCCTGAATGTGCTTCAATTGCCATTGGTCACGGAGCAGCAAGTCCGTGTTTGGGTAGGAAAGGGGACTTCAATTTTCTGTCACAGCACCTTGCAATATCTCACAGGCGAGGTCGATCCTGCACAGCATAAGCAATTGCTCGATACCTTTTTGCAAATTTACAATGCAGAGCCTTGTGTGGAAACACGTCCTTTTCACGGCATTCTGGAATTTCTGGAATGGGGCTTACAACAGAATAAAACCATGATTTGTGTGACCAATAAGCCTGAGCTACCTGCACGCATGATTGTTGAAGCATTGGGGATGTCGAAATACTTTGTCGATGTCATTGGTGGTGATCGCTTTGAAGAGCGTAAGCCGCATCCACGTCAGTTATTGCATTGTGTCGAGGAATATCAGGTTGAAAAATCTCAAACACTGATGTTTGGTGATTCAAGCAATGATGTCGAAGCAGCACGACGTGCGGGTATTGATTGTATTGTCGTAAGCTATGGTTATAATCATGGAGAAGATATACAGGATTGCCAACCACAACTTGTGGTGGATGATTTAAGAGAATTAATCACAGCATAATTTGTAAAAGGAATAATGACACATGAGTCGTTGTAAAGCTTTTCGATGGCGTCGCTCAGTCTGATGTAACGAAAAATTGAATTGACCCTAATCGAAAATTTAAAGAGAACCTTATGACGACTCAAGTGCAATACGAACAATTAAAAACACAAGGCTACAACCTGATTCCCGTTTACCGTCAACGTTTGGCGGATACCGAAACCCCCTTATCTGTTTTTGCCCGTCTAAAGGGTCATCAGCAAGCCTACTTATTCGAGTCGGTTGAGGGTGGTGAAAACTGGGCGCGCTATTCGATTATTGGTTTGGGTGAGTCGACCGTGTTTTCCTGTAATGCGGGACAGCTCACCATTCAGCATGTTAATGGTTCACATGAAAAGCAGGCCTGTGCCGATCCATTCCAATACATTCGTGATTTTCTAGCGCAATTTAAAGTGCCAACCCAAGCAGATTTACCTACTTTGCCAAACTTTACAGGCGGTTTAGTGGGGTATTTTGGCTATGATGCGGTGCGTTATATCGAACCACGCCTCAATAATGTACCTGAAGCCGATCCAGTAGGCTTGCCAGATATCTGGATGATGCTGTCTAAAACTGTAATCGTGTTTGATAATTTAAAAGACACCCTGTTTTTGATTGTGCATGCCGATGTGAATGATCCAGAAGCTTACTTTAAAGCGCAAACACAGCTTGATATATTAGAAAGGTTGCTAGCAACCCCTGTGAGTTTGCAAGCGAAGAAACATACCGCACCGCATTTTGAATCATTAACGGGCAAAGACAAGTTCCTTGAGTCAATTGAAACGGTCAAAGAGTATATTCGTGCAGGGGATGTGATGCAGGTGGTGCCTGGACATCGTATGGTTTCGGATTTTGATGGTGAGGCATTACAGGTTTATCGTGCTTTACGTCACTTAAATCCATCGCCCTATTTGTTCTTGGTACAAGGACGGACGTTAGAAGATCAGAAGCCGTTTCATATTGTTGGTTCATCTCCAGAAATTCTATCGCGTTTAGAAAACGGAATTGCCACAGTCCGACCTTTAGCAGGCACACGTCCACGTGGCAAAACCAAAGAAGAAGATTTGGCGTTGGAAAAAGATTTACTTTCCGATGAAAAAGAAATTGCAGAGCACTTAATGTTGATTGATTTGGGACGTAATGATGTTGGTCGCGTTTCTAAAATTGGTAAAGTACAAGTGACTGATCAAATGGTGATCGAACGTTATTCGCATGTGATGCATATTGTCTCCAATGTGCAAGGTGAAGTACGTGATGATGTAGATGCATTGGATGTTTTTAAAGCAACTTTCCCTGCAGGCACACTTTCTGGTGCGCCAAAAATTCGTGCCATGGAAATTATTGACGAAGTTGAACCAGTAAAACGTGGAATTTTTGGTGGTGCTGTTGGTTATTTAGGCTGGCATGGTGAAATGGACATGTCGATTGCGATTCGTACCTGTGTCATTCGTGAAAATAAGGTCTATGTTCAGGCTGGAGCAGGGCTGGTTGCGGACTCAAATCCTGAATCTGAGTGGAATGAAACCCAAATAAAAGCTCGCGCAGTGATCAAAGCGGTTGAATTATCGTCAAATGGATTGATTTTATGAGTTTTTCGCAATTTTTTTGAAAAAAACACTTGCAAGGATTCTAAGTTTTGCTAAACTGCACACCGTTCCGATACGAAATGTACGAAACACTAAGAAGAGCCGGCATAGCTCAGTTGGTAGAGCAACTGACTTGTAATCAGTAGGTCCACAGTTCGAATCCGTGTGCCGGCACCATCTTAAAGGTGTGTAGTTGTGAAGTAAAGAACGACACTGAAATAAGTGTGATATGGTGAGATTCCCGAGCGGTCAAAGGGGGCGGACTGTAACTCCGCTACGAAAGTTTCGAAGGTTCGAATCCTTCTCTCACCACCATTGACTTCGATTGAAGTGGTACATTACCAACATTAAGCGGGAGTAGCTCAGTTGGTAGAGCGGTAGCCTTCCAAGCTACATGTCGCGAGTTCGACCCTCGTCTCCCGCTCCATCGAAGATGATTGCTCTTATAGCTCAGTGGTAGAGCACTCCCTTGGTAAGGGAGAGGTCTCGAGTTCAAATCTCGATAAGAGCTCCAGATACAGTTTAGTAGATATTCTACAAAGATTTTAAAAAGCAGGCTTATTAGTCTGCTTTTCAAGTATTGGGTGTCTGCTTTTTTAGGCGATATGTCGATGCTGAGCTTTTCTCAGAAGTGTGTTCGACGTAAACGAGGAATATAAACATGGCTAAGGCTAAGTTTGAACGTAATAAGCCACACGTAAACGTGGGCACAATCGGTCACGTTGACCATGGTAAAACTACTTTAACTGCTGCGATTGCAACGATCTGTGCAAAAACTTACGGCGGTGAAGCGAAAGATTACTCACAAATCGACTCTGCTCCTGAAGAAAAAGCACGTGGTATTACAATTAATACTTCACACGTAGAATACGATTCTCCAACTCGTCACTACGCTCACGTAGACTGCCCGGGCCACGCCGATTATGTTAAAAACATGATTACTGGTGCTGCTCAGATGGACGGCGCGATCCTTGTATGTGCTGCGACTGATGGTCCAATGCCACAAACTCGTGAACACATCCTTCTTTCACGTCAGGTTGGTGTACCTTACATCATCGTATTCTTAAACAAATGCGACCTTGTTGACGACGAAGAATTACTTGAATTAGTAGAAATGGAAGTTCGTGAACTTCTTTCTACTTATGACTTCCCAGGCGATGACACTCCAGTTATCCGTGGTTCTGCTCTTGCTGCGCTTAATGGCGACGCTGGTCAGTACGGTGAGCCTTCAGTTCTTGCTCTTGTTGAAGCGCTTGACTCTTACATCCCAGAACCAGAACGTGCTATCGACAAAGCATTCTTAATGCCAATCGAAGACGTATTCTCTATCTCTGGCCGTGGTACAGTAGTAACTGGTCGTGTAGAAGCTGGTATCGTGAAAGTAGGCGAATCTGTAGAAATCGTTGGTATCCGTGATACTCAAACAACTACAGTTACTGGCGTTGAAATGTTCCGTAAACTTCTTGATGAAGGCCGTGCGGGCGAGAACTGTGGTATTCTTCTTCGTGGTACTAAGCGTGAAGATGTACAACGTGGCCAAGTACTTGCTAAACCAGGTACAATCAAGCCACACACTAAATTCGACGCAGAAGTATACGTACTTTCTAAAGAAGAAGGTGGTCGTCATACTCCGTTCCTTAACGGTTACCGTCCACAATTCTATTTCCGTACGACTGACGTAACTGGTGCGATCCAATTACAAGAAGGCGTGGAAATGGTAATGCCTGGTGACAACGTTGAAATGTCAGTAGAATTGATCCACCCAATCGCAATGGACCCAGGTCTACGTTTTGCGATCCGTGAAGGTGGTCGTACAGTAGGTGCTGGTGTTGTTGCGAAAGTAACTGCATAATAAGTACATATGTTTTAAGTCGAGAATTTCGATTCTCGACTTACTCTTCAGGCTAGTAGTTCAATTGGTAGAGCGTCGGTCTCCAAAACCGAATGTTGGGGGTTCGAGTCCCTCCTGGCCTGCCACTTTTTTCGTAAAAGAGCTTGATGCTGGCTAAACTAGTCATATAATAAATCGCGAATTCTACGACGAGTAAAAAAATGTCGAATGATAAATCGCGTGACGCATTAAGCGACGCGCCTATCCCTCAAAGAAATAATTCTGCTGAAGTTGTCAGTTCTGGCTCACCATTAGATGTTGTGCTATGGATTATTGCATTGATTTTAATCATTGGTGCAACCATGGTAAATCAGCACTTGCCAGCATACTGGGCACCAGCAAATGATATTTGGGTGCGTGTTGGTGTAATTTTGTCTTGTATCGTTGTGGCTTTAGGTTTATTATACGCCACCCATCAAGGCAAAGGCTTTGTTCGTTTGCTAAAAGATGCGCGTATTGAATTGCGTCGTGTCACATGGCCAACCAAGCAAGAGACCGTGACCACCTCATGGCAGGTTCTTGCAGTAGTCGTTGTAGCATCTATTTTATTGTGGTGTTTTGACTATATTTTGGGCTGGTTAATGAAGTTTATTATCGGGTAAGAGAGCTATGAAACGTTGGTACATTATTCATGCCTATTCAGGTTATGAAAAACAGGTGATGCGTTCACTTAATGATCGAATCCAGCGTAGCGCTGTAGCCGATAGCTTTGGTGAAGTCCTCGTTCCTACTGAAGAAGTGGTAGAAATGAAGGATGGTAAGAAGCGTAAGTCTGAGCGTAAATTCTTTCCTGGCTATGTGTTAGTTGAAATGGAAATGAATGATGAAACTTGGCACATCGTAAAAGAGTGTCCTAAAGTTTTAGGTTTCATCGGTGGTACAGCAGAAAAACCTGCACCAATTACCCAGCGTGAAGCAGACGCGATTCTTGCTCGTGTACGCAATACTGGTGAAGCACCTCGTCCGAAGACGATGTTTGAACCAGGCGAAGAATTACTCGTAATTGACGGTCCATTCACCGACTTTAAAGGCGTGGTGGAAGAAGTTCTATACGATAAGTCACGTTTAACGTTGACGATTAATGTATTTAATCGACCAACACAAGTTGAATTGGAATTTCGCCAAGTCGAAAAAACAATTTAATCTGAATTGGTTTAAAACGCCCGATTTCTTGAATCGGGCATTGTTGTTGTAGTGGATACCACTGCAAGAAAATATTGGGGAGCTGTAAAAGGCGTTCGTACCCAGAGGTAATTGAAATGGCTAAGAAGATTGACGGCTATATCAAGCTGCAAGTTCCAGCTGGTAAAGCAAATCCATCTCCACCGATTGGTCCTGCACTAGGTCAACGTGGTGTTAACATCATGGCATTCTGTAAAGAATTCAATGCTGCTACACAAAAAGTTGAACCAGGTCTTCCAATTCCAGTAGTGATCACTGTGTACAACGATAAGTCGTTCACATTCATCATGAAAACTCCACCTGCATCTATTCTTCTTAAGAAAGCTGCTGGTATCCAAAAGGGTTCATCTGTACCTAACAAAACTAAAGTTGGTAAGTTGACTCGTGCTCAGTTAGAAGAAATCGCGACTACTAAAGAACCAGATTTAACTGGTGCTGATTTAGACGCACGTGTTCGTACCATCGCTGGTTCTGCACGTTCTATGGGCTTGGAAGTGGAGCTATAAGACATGGCAAAGTTAACTAAACGTCAAAAAGCCATTGCTGCTGCTATTGAAGCAAACAAAGTTTACACTTTGGAAGAAGCAGTACAAGTTCTTTCTAGCTTACCAGCTGCTAAATTCAAAGAATCTTTGGATGTTGCGGTAAACCTAGGTGTTGACCCTCGTAAATCTGACCAAGTTGTTCGTGGCGCGACTACACTTCCTGCAGGTACTGGTAAAACTGTACGTGTTGCTGTGTTTGCTCAAGGCGCTGCTGCTGAAGCTGCTAAAGCTGAAGGCGCTGACATCGTTGGTTTTGATGATCTTGCTGAAAGCATTCAACAAGGTAACCTTGACTTCGACGTAGTGATTGCTGCTCCAGATGCAATGCGCGTTGTAGGTAAATTAGGTACAATCCTTGGTCCACGTGGTTTGATGCCAAACCCGAAAGTGGGTACTGTGACTCCAGACGTTGCTGGTGCAGTTAAAAATGCTAAAGCTGGTCAAGCACGCTACCGTGTTGACAAAGCAGGTATTATCCACGCTGCGATCGGTCAAGTAGGTTTCACTGCTGAAGCTGTTCGCCAAAACGTTGAAACTTTAGTTGCTGACTTGAAAAAATTAAAGCCAGCTACTTCTAAAGGTGTATACATCAAAAAGATCACTTTGAGCTCAACTATGGGTCCTGGTCTTGTTGTTGATGTAAACAACGTTTCTAACTAAGTTTGACTTAGTCCAGAATTTTAAAGCCCTGAGTAAAAATCAAAGTGCTGCTTTGATTTTTACGCAAGAAACGCGCTGTCGTATTTTGCGAACTTAGGCAAACTTTGAATTGATAAATATATATTTATCAGCGTCAAAGACCTCGGGCGAGAGGGGTTTTATGCCTCTCTCTTAATAACCCAGCCTGAGTAGACGCGGTGGTGTGATTTATTCCTCCTCCGCGTGTAAGTCTGAAAGGACTTACGAATTGGGGTGTGCCTTCACAGGTACATAAATCACCGTTAGGAGGTTTTACAATGGCTCTTCTTATCGAAGACAAAAAACAGATTGTTGCTGAAGTTAGCGATGTAGCTGCTAAGGCATTTTCTGTTGTTGTGGCTAACTATCAAGGTTCAAGCGTAGAGCAATTAACACAACTTCGTGTTGAAGCTCGTAAGTTGGGTGTTACTACACGTATCGTGCGTAATACTTTAGCTAAACGCGCTCTTCAAGATACTCAATTCAATATCTTGAACGACGATCTTGTTGGCCCAACCATTCTCGGTTTCTCAACTTCTGAAGACGACATGGGTGCAGCTGCACGCTTGTTCGAAGAATTTGCAAAATCTAACAAAGCATTTGAACTTAAAGCTGCTGCCTTTGATGGCAAAGTTTATCAAGGTGCTGAAGTTAGCGTTATCGCAAATCTTCCGAACCAAGAAAAAGCGCTTACTATGCTTGCGTCTGTTCTTCAAGCTCCTATTTCGAAATTGGGTCGCCTTATTACAGCGCTCAAAGAGAAAAACGAGTCAGAAGCGGCTTAATCCTACTTTCACACCATTCAATATCCATTTGGAGTTATTCTCATGGCTTTAACTAACGAAGAAATCTTAAACGCAGTTGCTGAAAAAACAGTTCTTGAACTTGTTGAACTTATCTCTGCTTTCGAAGAAAAATTTAACGTATCTGCTGCTGCTGTAGCTGTAGCTGCTGCTCCTGGCGCTGCTGCTGCTGCTGAAGAACAAACTGAATTCAACGTAGAGTTGACTTCTTTCGGTGCTAACAAAGTTGCTGTAATTAAAGCAGTTCGTGAAGCTACTGGCCTTGGTCTTAAAGAAGCTAAAGATATGGTTGAAGGCGCCCCTGCAGTTCTTAAAGAAGGCGTGTCTAAAGAAGAAGGCGAAGAGCTTAAGAAGAAACTTGAAGAAGCTGGTGCTACAGTTACTCTTAAGTAATCTTAAGGGGAGTCGATTTTTTATAATCGGCTCCACAAAATGGCTGATGGCTCTTGGGTCATCAGCCTTTTTGCGTTACAATAATCGGCTCGACTGTAATTTGATTGACGTAAAAATCATCAAATTTAAACAATAAACACAAACTTTAAACGCTTACCAATATTTTTCCATTTAAAAAATATTGTTAAGCGTTTTAATACCACTAAAAATTGCAGCATTTGTAAACAGTGGTGGCCATATCGGCCTGCGTAATTCCTTCTAAACCCGTTCTGCAGGCGGGTTTAGTTTACTTTCCGAGGACTCCAGATGGCATACTCATATACCGAAAAGAAACGGATCCGTAAGAATTTTGGTAAATTGCCTAGTGTTATGGATGCTCCGTACTTGCTCGCGATTCAAGTCGACTCGTACAGAACGTTCTTGCAAGATGGCAAATCACCAAAAAGCCGCGAAGATATCGGTCTCCAAGCCGCATTTCGTTCAGTTTTTCCTATAGAAAGTTATTCTGGCAATGCTGCTCTAGAATTTGTTGAGTATAGTCTTGGTAAGCCAGAGTTTGATGTACGCGAATGTATTCTTCGTGGCTCAACTTATGCGGCACCAATGCGTGTAAAAATTCGTTTGATCATTAAAGATCGTGAAACGAAATCAATCAAAGACGTGCGTGAGCAAGAAGTGTACATGGGTGAAATGCCACTCATGACGGATAACGGTACTTTCGTTATTAATGGTACTGAGCGTGTAATCGTATCTCAGTTACACCGTTCACCGGGCGTGTTCTTTGACCATGACAAGGGTAAAACCCATTCAAGCGGTAAAGTGCTTTATTCAGCACGTATTATTCCTTACCGTGGTTCATGGTTAGACTTTGAATTTGATGCGAAAGACTTAGTCTATGTACGTATTGACCGTCGTCGTAAATTATTGGCGACTGTGGTGCTTCGTGCATTGGATTACAGCAACGAACAAATTCTAGACTTGTTCTACGAGAAAGTACCTGTCTATTTAGACATGGGTAGCTATCAAATTGACCTTGTACCAGAACGTCTACGTGGCGAAATGGCGCAATTCGACATTGCTGATAATGACGGCAAAGTGATTGTTGAACAAGGTAAACGTATCAATGCGCGTCATGTACGTCAAATGGAAGCTGCTGGCTTAACCAAGCTTTCTGTTCCAGATGAATACTTGTACGAGCGTATCACTGCTGAAGACATTACTTTACGTGATGGTGAAGTGATTGCTGCTAACACCTTGTTGAGCCATGAAATCATGGTGAAATTGGCTGAAGGCGGTGTGAAACAGTTCAATATTCTGTTCACTAATGACATCGACCGCGGTTCATTCATCGCAGATACATTACGTGCCGATACGACGACAGGTCGTGAAGAAGCACTTGTAGAAATCTACAAGGTAATGCGTCCAGGTGAGCCACCAACAAAAGAAGCGGCTGAAAACTTATTCAACAACTTGTTCTTCTCTTCTGAGCGTTATGACTTATCGCCAGTGGGTCGTATGAAGTTTAACCGTCGTCTTGGTCGTCCATATGAAGTGGGTACTGACCAGAAGTCACGTGAAGTTGAAGGTATTCTTTCAAACGGTGATATCACTGATGTATTAAAAACATTAGTTGAAATCCGTAACGGTAAAGGCGAAGTGGATGATATCGACCACTTGGGTAACCGTCGAGTGCGTTCTGTTGGTGAAATGACTGAAAACCAATTCCGTGTTGGTTTAGTTCGTGTTGAACGTGCTGTAAAAGAGCGTTTAAGCCAAGCAGAAACAGACAACTTGTCTCCGCAAGATTTAATCAACGCGAAACCAGTTGCTGCTGCAATCAAAGAATTCTTTGGTTCAAGCCAATTGTCTCAGTTCATGGATCAAAACAATCCATTGTCTGAGATTACACACAAACGTCGTGTATCTGCGCTTGGTCCTGGTGGTTTGACACGTGAGCGTGCAGGCTTTGAGGTACGTGACGTACATCAAACTCACTATGGTCGTGTATGTCCAATTGAAACGCCTGAAGGTCCAAACATTGGTTTGATCAACTCGCTTTCTGTTTATGCAAAATGTAATAACTTCGGTTTCTTGGAAACTCCATACCGTAAAGTTGTTGATGGTCGTGTAACAGACGAAGTTGAATACTTATCTGCGATTGAAGAAGTAGGTACTGTTATTGCACAGGCCGACTCTGCCGTTGATGCGGACAACCATTTAACAGAAGAATTTGTTTCTGTACGTCACCAAGGTGATTTCGTACGTATGCCTCCTGAAAAAGTGACGCATATGGACGTATCTGCTCAGCAGGTTGTATCTGTAGCAGCATCATTGATTCCGTTCCTTGAACACGATGACGCGAACCGTGCATTAATGGGTTCGAACATGCAACGTCAGGCTGTTCCGACATTATTGGCTGACAAGCCACTTGTTGGTACAGGTATGGAAGCAAACGTAGCGCGTGACTCGGGTGTGTGTGTCATCGCAAACCGTGGTGGTGCGATTGAATACGTGGATGCTTCTCGTATCGTGATTCGTGTCAACGAAGAAGAAATGGTTGCGGGTGAAGCAGGTGTAGATATCTATAACCTGATCAAATACACACGTTCTAACCAAAATACATGTATCAACCAAAACGTTGTAGTGCGTATGGGCGACAAAGTTGCTCGCGGTGACGTCTTGGCTGATGGTCCATCTACAGATGGCGGTGAACTTGCGCTAGGTCAAAACATGCGCGTCGCGTTCATGACGTGGAATGGTTATAACTATGAAGACTCGATCTTATTGTCTGAGCGTGTCCTTCAAGAAGACCGTTTAACTTCGATTCATATCCAAGAATTGTCATGTGTTGCACGTGATACTAAATTGGGTGCAGAAGAAATTACCGCTGATATTCCGAACGTGGGTGAAGCTGCTCTTTCTAAACTGGATGAGTCTGGTATCGTTTATATCGGTGCTGAAGTTGCTGCGGGTGACATCCTTGTCGGTAAAGTAACGCCTAAAGGTGAAACGCAATTAACACCTGAAGAAAAACTGCTTCGTGCAATCTTCGGTGAAAAAGCGGCTGACGTAAAAGACTCTTCTTTACGTGTTCCATCGGGCACGAAAGGGACAGTCATCGACGTTCAAGTATTCACGCGTGATGGCTTAGAAAAAGATGAACGTGCGCTTGCAATTGAGAAAGCTCAATTAGATGCTTACCGTAAAGACTTGAAAGAAGAATATAAAATCTTCGAAGAAGCAGCTCGTGAACGTGTGGTTCGCTTGTTGACGGGTCAAGAATCGAATGGCGGTGGCGGTACCAAGCGTGGCGACAAACTTTCTGAAGATATGTTGTCTGGCTTAGAGTTGGTTGACTTACTTGAAATCCAGCCAAGCGATGAAGCAATTGCTGAGCGTTTGACGCAAATTCAAGTGTTCTTGAAAGAGAAGAGCTTCGAAATTGACGAGAAGTTTGCTGAGAAAAAACGCAAACTTTCTACAGGTGATGAACTTACAACTGGCGTATTGAAAGTTGTGAAGGTTTACCTTGCAGTTAAACGTCGTATCCAGCCTGGTGATAAGATGGCGGGTCGTCACGGTAACAAGGGTGTTGTATCCAACATCTTGCCTGTTGAAGACATGCCGCATGATGCCAATGGTGTACCAGTGGATATCGTATTGAACCCGTTGGGCGTACCGTCGCGTATGAACGTGGGTCAGATTCTTGAAACTCACTTGGGTATGGCAGCGAAAGGTTTGGGTGAGCAAATCGATAAGATGCTCAAACAACAACGTGAAATTGCTGAATTACGTATCTTCCTTGACAAGATCTACAACAAAGTTGGCGGTCAGCAAGAAGATCTAGACAGCTTAACTGACGATGAAATCTTGGTATTGGCGGGTAACTTACGCGCTGGTGTACCTTTAGCAACACCTGTATTTGATGGTGCTGAAGAAGAGCAAATCAAAGAGTTACTTGAGTTGGCTGAAATTCCACGTTCTGGTCAAACGGTATTGTTTGATGGACGTACAGGTGAGCGTTTCGACCGTCCTGTAACTGTTGGTTATATGTACATGCTGAAGTTGAACCACTTGGTTGACGACAAGATGCATGCGCGTTCAACTGGTTCTTACTCATTAGTAACGCAACAACCATTGGGCGGTAAAGCTCAATTCGGTGGTCAGCGTTTCGGTGAGATGGAGGTCTGGGCACTTGAAGCTTATGGCGCAGCTTATACACTTCAAGAAATGCTTACTGTGAAGTCGGATGACGTTGAAGGTCGTACCCGTATCTATAAGAACATTGTAGATGGTAACCACTACATGGACCCAGGTATGCCTGAATCGTTCAACGTATTGACCAAAGAGATCCGTTCTTTAGGTATCAACATTGAACTGAAAAATGGTGACTAATTCTCTCCATTAAATCTCCCTAAATCCCTCTTTGAGAAAGAGGGACTTTCCCCCTTACAAGGGGGAGTAGGGGGATTAATCAGTTAAGAAACAATATTTGTGACCCAGTTGTGAAGTGAAAATCTCCACAACACACGGAGAAAAAAATTGAAAGACTTGCTCGATATCATGCGCAAAAAGACGGACTCAGACGGTCATGCTCCAGTTGAGTTTGATCGCATCCGTATTGGTCTTGCGTCACCAGAAATGATTAAGTCATGGTCTCACGGTGAAGTGAAAAAGCCTGAGACAATCAACTATCGTACGTTCAAGCCAGAACGTGATGGTTTATTCTGTGCCAAAATCTTTGGTCCAGTAAAAGATTACGAATGCTTGTGTGGTAAATACAAGCGTATGAAATACAAAGGCGTCATTTGTGAAAAATGTGGCGTTGAAGTAACAACTGCGAAAGTTCGTCGTGAGCGTATGGGTCACATCGAATTGGCTTCTCCAGTTGCACACATCTGGTTCTTGAAATCATTACCAAGTCGTATCGGTTTGCTCCTTGATATGACACTACGTGATATCGAACGCGTATTGTATTTCGAATCTTATGTGGTTACTGACCCAGGTATGACTCCATTTGAGAAATACCAACTTCTTAACGATGAAGAATACTTCAATGCGTTAGAAGAACACGGTGATGAATTCACTGCGAAAATGGGTGCAGAAGCTGTTCAAGACTTGCTTAAAGATATCGATCTTGAAGCTGAGATTTCTCGTCTTCGTGAAGAAATTCCACAAACAACTTCTGAAACGAAGTTGAAGAAAGCGTCTAAACGCTTGAAATTGATGGAAGCATTCAAAGAGTCGAACAACAAACCAGAATGGATGGTGATGAACGTACTTCCAGTACTTCCACCAGATCTTCGTCCGTTGGTTCCTCTTGAAGGTGGTCGTTTCGCGACTTCTGACTTGAACGATCTTTACCGTCGTGTGATCAACCGTAACAACCGTTTGAAGCGTCTTCTTGACCTTGCTGCACCAGACATCATCGTACGTAACGAAAAACGTATGTTACAAGAGTCTGTAGATGCATTGCTTGATAATGGTCGTCGTGGTCGTGCAATTACGGGTTCGAACAAACGTCCATTGAAATCTTTGGCAGACATGATCAAAGGTAAACAAGGTCGTTTCCGTCAAAACTTACTTGGTAAGCGTGTTGACTATTCTGGTCGTTCGGTAATTACTGTAGGTCCTAACTTACGTTTACACCAATGTGGTCTTCCGAAGAAAATGGCACTTGAATTATTCAAGCCGTTTATTTTCGCGAAATTACAAGCATCTGGTCAGGCAACAACCATTAAAGCTGCGAAGAAAATGGTTGAGCGTGAGACTCCGGAAGTTTGGGACGTTCTTGCATCTGTGATTCGTCAACATCCAGTGATGTTGAACCGTGCGCCAACACTTCACCGTTTGGGTCTTCAAGCATTTGAACCGATTCTGATTGAAGGTAAGGCAATCCGTTTACACCCGCTCGTCTGTGCTGCGTTCAACGCCGACTTCGACGGTGACCAAATGGCGGTACACGTACCATTAACACTTGAAGCTCAATTAGAAGCTCGTGCGTTAATGATGTCGACCAACAACATCTTGTCACCTGCAAACGGTGAGCCAATCATCGTTCCTTCTCAGGACGTGGTCTTGGGCTTGTATTACATCACACGTGATGCAATCAATGCCAAAGGTGAAGGCATGGTATTTGCGGATACTCACGAAGTAAACCGCGCATTGGCAACAGGTCAGGTTGCGTTACACGCTCGCGTTAAAGCACGTGTACACCAAACTGTGATTGATGAAAATGGTAACCGTGAACAGCAAACCATCGTTGTAGATACTACACCGGGTCGTTGCTTACTTTGGGAAGTTGTTCCTGAAGGTATGGATTTCCAACAAATTAACGTTGAGATGACCAAGAAAAACATCTCGAAGTTAATCAACTCTTGCTACCGTAAATTGGGCTTGAAAGATACTGTTATCTTTGCTGACCAATTGATGTACCTTGGTTTCCGTCAAGCGACTCGTTCAGGCGTATCGGTTGGTATGGAAGACATGGTTATTCCACCAGCGAAATATTCAATTATTGAAAAAGCTGAAACTGAAGTTCGTGAAATTGAACAACAGTTTGAGCAAGGCTTCGTAACTGCCGGTGAGCGTTACAACAAGGTTGTCGATATTTGGGCGCGTACCAACGACCAAGTTGCGAAAGCGATGATGGACAACTTGTCTTATACCACTGTGAAAAACAAACAGGGTGAAGATGAGAAGCAAAAATCATTCAACAGTATCTACATGATGTCTGACTCAGGTGCCCGTGGTAGTGCGGCGCAGATTCGTCAGCTTGCAGGTATGCGTGGTTTGATGGCAAAACCGGATGGCTCGATCATTGAAACGCCAATTAAGGCGAACTTCCGTGAAGGCTTAACGGTACTTCAGTACTTTATTTCAACGCACGGTGCACGTAAAGGTTTGGCCGATACTGCATTGAAAACTGCGAACTCTGGTTACTTAACACGTCGTCTTGTAGACGTGGCACAAGACTTGGTAATTACTGAGCCTGACTGTGGTACTTTAGGTGGCCTAGTGATGACTCCGTTCATTCAGGGCGGTGACGTGATCGAGAACTTAGGTACTCGAGTATTAGGTCGTGTAGTTGCAGAAGATGTGAAGAAAGCGGGTTCTGACGAAGTTATTCTTCCACGTAACACTTTAATTGACGAAAAACTTGCCAACTTCCTTGAAGAAGCGGGTGTCGACGAAGTTAAAGTGCGTTCAGTTGTAAACTGTGAATCTACATTTGGCGTGTGTGCGAAATGTTATGGCCGTGACCTTGCACGTGGTCACTTGGTGAACCCAGGTGAATCTGTGGGTGTAATGGCTGCGCAATCAATTGGTGAGCCTGGTACACAGTTAACGATGCGTACCTTCCACGTGGGTGGTGCTGCGAGCCGAACTTCTGCTGCGAACAGTGTACAAGTACGTAACAAAGGTACAGTACGTTTCCATAACGTGAAAACTGTACAGCATGCCAAAGGTCACTTGGTGTCTGTTTCACGTTCAGGTGAAATCGGTATTGCAGATGACTTAGGTCGTGAGCGTGAGCGTTATAAACTGCCATACGGTGCGTCAATCTTGTTGAAAGATGGCGAAGCTGTTGAAGCGGGCGGTATCGTAGCGACTTGGGATCCGCATACACATCCACTTGTTACTGAAGTTGCAGGTAAAATCCGTTTCAGCCAAATCGCTGATGGTGTTACAGCAACCTCTAAGACGGATGATGCAACAGGTATGACGACTGTTGAAATCTTGCCTGTAACAGCACGTCCTGCTTCTGGTAAAGATTTACGTCCTGCGGTGGTATTGGATACTGCTGATGGCGGCGAACAGTTCTACTTCTTGCCACAAAACACTATTCTTTCTGTCCGTGATGGCGAAACAATTGGTGTGGGTGACGTTATTGGTCGTGTACCACAAGAATCTTCACGTACTCGTGATATTACCGGTGGTCTTCCACGCGTTGCGGACTTGTTCGAAGCACGTAAGCCGAAAGAACATGCAATCTTGGCAGAAGTGTCAGGTATCGTGAGCTTTGGTAAAGAGACCAAAGGTAAGAACCGTCTGGTAATCACGCCTGATGATGGTTCTGAAATTTACGAAGAATTGATTCCAAAATGGCGTCAAATCAACGTGTTTGAAGGTGAACATGTGAACCGTGGTGAAACCATTTCTGATGGTCCACAAAACCCACATGATATTTTACGCTTGAAAGGTGAAGTTGCATTAACCAACTACATCGTGAACGAAGTTCAAGACGTTTACCGTCTCCAAGGTGTAAAAATCAACGACAAACACATTGAAGTAATTGTGCGTCAGATGCTACGTAAAGTAGACATCACGGATGGTGGTGATACAAGCTTCATCAAAGGCGAACAAGTGGATTACATCCGCGTTGTAGGTGAAAACCAAGCAGTACTTGCTCAGAACAAGTTCCCAGCGAAGTTTGAACGTCAATTGATGGGTATTACCAAAGCATCGCTTTCTACTGACTCGTTCATCTCTGCTGCATCGTTCCAGGAAACCACACGTGTGTTAACTGAAGCGGCTGTAACAGGTAAAGAAGATGATTTACGTGGCTTGAAAGAGAACGTGGTTGTAGGTCGCTTAATTCCTGCAGGTACAGGTTTGGCTTACCATTTAGAACGTCGTCGTCAAGAAGCAGAGGCTGCAGAGCTTGAGCTTCACAATGACTTCTCTGATGTAGACCAAGCGCTTAGCCAAGCATTTAATGATGAGTTTAATGGTCTTTAATTAGCCCTTAAACCATGATGAAAAAGCCACCTTCGGGTGGCTTTTTTATATAATTGAAAAATAATATTAAATTTGGGGGGATAGGGTGAAATTAGTAGAAGCTAAAGAAATTCTGAAACAGGCGAGAAGAGAGCAAAAAGAAGGAAATTTAGATAGAGCTATAGAACTCTTAATTAAAATCAATAAATTATCTGATGAGTTACAAGATTCATATTACTGAAGCAGAGCAGGCATATAAGAATGTAAAAAGAGAAGATTCGGCGGAGTCATATGCACGAGCTCAGAATAATTTAGGTAATTTATATAATCAGTTAGATCGCTTAACTGAAGCAGAGCAGACATTTAAGAATATAAAAAGAGATGATTCGGCAGAGTCATATGCACGAGCTCAGAATAATTTAGGTATTTTACTAAAACAGCAAGACCGACTTAAAGAAGCTGAGCAGGCATTTAGAAATGTCGGAAGAGAAGATTCAGCATATCAATATGCACGAGCTCAGTTCCATTTAGGAAATTTATTAGATGATCTTAAGCAATATGAGGAAGCAGAGCAGACGTACAGAAAGGTTCTACGAGAAGATGGAGCAGAATTATATGCAAGAACTCAATTTAATTTGGGAATTCTATTAAATCAGCAAGAGCGGTTTGAAGAAGTTGAGCAAGCATATACAAATATAAAAAGAGAGGATTCGGTAAAGCTATATGCACAAGCTCAGTTTAATCTAGGAAATTTATATAAGCAGTTGGAACATTTTGCTGAAGCAGAGCAAGCATATGCAAATATAAAAAGAGAAGAATCGGCAGAGTCATATGTGCGAGCACAGTTTAATCTAGGCAATTTATATAAGCAGTTAGGTCGCTTTACAGAGGCGGAGCAAGCATATGCAAATATAAAAAGAGAAGATTCTGCACATCAATATGCACAGGCACAGTTTATTCTAGGTATTTTATATAAGCAGTTAGAACGTTTTGCTGAAGCAGAGCAAGCATATACAAATATAAAAAGAGAAGATTCTGCATATCAATATGCACGAGCTCAGAATAATTTAGGTAATTTACTAAAACAGCAAAATCGACTCAAAGAAGCTGAACAAGCGTATAAAAATGTAAAACATAAAGATTCAGCTGAACAGTATGCTTCTTCTCAATTAAGTTTAGGATTTTTATATAATCAGCTAGATGAAATTGATTTATCAAAAAAATATTTTATTAAGGTTAAAAGAAGTGATTTAGGTTCTGCATATGCGTACGCAAGATTTGCTTTATGGCTCACTACAAACAATGTAATTTATTTGAAGCAAATTGATTTTGATGATGATAAAGATCAATACTATGCTGCACAATTTAAATTAGGGGAGTTAGAGTACTATTCTGAGAATCCGAAATTAAATGTAATTTTGGATTATTGGAATAATATTCTAGAAATATCAAAGTGGTATCCTAAAGTTGTCTATAAAAGATATTTAATAAGAAAAATTCTAAATAACCAGAATGGAATGTCCAAAAAGCTAATAGAGATATTTAAAAAAGTTGATGCTCTTTTAAATAATTTGGTTGTAAAAAGGGATCATGAGACTTTAATTGCACACTATACATCTCCTAATGTCGCAAAGTTATTGATAGCTAAAGAGGTATGTGGTTTCCCAACAAACTCAAAAATGAGATTAAATACAATTGATTTAATGAATGACCCAACAGAAGGGAAAATATTGAATCATTATTTGAATATTTCTTCTGATTTAATATCAACAAATGATCAAGCTTTTATGGGATGCTTTACATTACACCACGATTCACTTAATCAATTTAGACTTTATGGTAAAGAGGATCAGAAAGAGGAAAGTGGATTAAGTTTGATTTTATCTAATCAATTCTTCGAACAGGAAAATAGTTTTTCTCATATTCGGCTTCAAGATTCAGATAATTCTGCATCAGAAAGTAATGAGGTTGAGGGAGATGATATAAGTCGGAATGCTACAAAAAAAGGCAATGTAGATGAAAATACTGATAGTAAAATTATTCTAAAGTTACCTTTGTATCGCTGTATCTATATTGATCCAGATTCTAAGTTGATTGAAATTTCACATCGAGAAGAATGGACTTTTTGCAGAGAGGAAAAAAACTCTAAGAGTGATAAATGGAACGATTATCAAACAGAGATTATAAAGTTAAGAGATGAAGTGCGAAATGCTTTTAAGATTCTTGAGGACTTAATTCAGCCACTCTATCAAAAGATCTCTAAAGATTTAAAAAAGTATTCTCATGAAGCTGAACTTCTAGCAGAAATACTATTACCACTCAGATTTTTGATTAAACATATGGCTTTTAAGGAAGAACAAGAGTGTCGTGTTGTATATGTTACTCAGTGGGATGATGATTTTATTCAGTATGATGAACAACTTAAGCGTTTTTATATAGATTATGGTTCCGATGTTGTTATGTATTTAAAAAAGATTTATCTGGGACCTCACGCGTTACATGGGAAAAATATGTTTGAATATCTGTGTTCCAATGCGAGACACAATAAAAGAACTGAACATGACGTTAAGATAAAGATTTCGCATAACCCATTGAGATAGAATATTTGAAATTTAAAGCCACCTTCGGGTGGCTTTTTTACATTCTGAAGCAGAACGACTAAAAAAAATCACAAAATGATACACATAAAGTTCTATGCTTAAACGTAAATCTATAATTAATCATAAGGTGTTAACAATATGAATTTTAACAATAAATTTATTTTAAGTGTGTTTGGGATGACGGCGGCAGGTTCGGTATTCGCAGCACCAATGCCCAATACCATCGTGATCGAAGATAAAGCGGTCGTGCCTATTGTGAAAACTCAAGTCATTCGTAGCATGCCAGGCAAAGAACCAGTCAGAACCGTGAACGCGACCATTTTTGAAGTGACCAATAAAGGTAAAGATGTGGTGGCACGTGATGTAGTGATTGTGGATGACAAAGCCGAATTTTCAGATGAAAAAATGAAAGCACCCATGGTACAAAAAGGCAGTGTAATTGTACCGACTTCAAAAATTGAAGTGGATTCCAAAGTAATGCGAGATGGTGAAGTCGTGGCTGAAGGGAAACAGGTTGATGCTTCAGGTGTTCAATTCAAAAAAGGGGAAGAACCCGTCCATAAAAATCTGAAAATCGATCAGGTCAAAAATCCTGAACACAGCAAAAGTGCCACCCATGCCGTGATTCAGAGTGATGGTAAAACCACCAAAGATGTGATGGTGATCAAAGATGAGTAGGGATTAAAGCTACAGCATGCTTAGTTTTTACAAAATCCTCGTAATTTTACGGGGATTTTTTGATAAAGCTCCATCTTCACTCCTTAATGCTCCTGTAGGGTGTGTACTAAGACAATGGGGAATGGAGATACGCTCATGAAAAAATTAATGAATTTAGCCTTGGTTGCTGCAGTTTCTGCATTTGCATTAACTGGGTGTAGCAATATGTCTGCATCGGAGCAGCGTGTAGGTGCAGCAGCCTTGGGTGGCGCTTTAGGCGGTGGAGTAGGTAGTAATATCGGTGGCAGTACTGGTGCTGCGCTTGGTGCAGGTGCGGGTGCGGCTGTAGGAAGCAAATCGCAAAATGGTTCAACCAAAAATGCAACCTATAGTGGTGTAGGTGCAGGCGTGGGTGCCATTATTGGTAAATCAGTGTTTGGTGGCAGCACGGGCGCAGCAATTGGTGGTGCAATTGGTGCAGGTGCTGGCGCAGCACTGGAAAACAATAACCGCTAAGTACGGCTGATGTGAATGAAAAAAGGCACTGAATACAGTGCCTTTTTTCATTTTGGATCGGACTTTGGTTTTTTTCGGCGGATGTAGACTGTTTTTTCCACTTCAGCAATTCTGACACCAGCTTCATCATAAATATTGAGTTGATAGACACGATTCACGGGGGAATAGTCTTCAGCCAGTGTCTTAATCTGTTGAATTTCAGCAGCATCAATTCGCACATCGGCGTATACGGTTCCACGTCCTGGCGCTAAGAACTGAATCTTGGCTGCTTTGTCCCAGACGATGTATTTTGAGCCAAGGTGATGCATCAGCAACAACATGTAGAATGGGTCAATCATTGAATAGAGGCTTCCCCCGAAATGCACACCGACAATATTCTGGTTCTTGCTTGTCAGTGGCATTTTGACCCGAATATGGTAGTTCGGAAAATCAATCTTTTCGACCTGAATCCCTGCGCCACGGTAAGGGGCATAGCGATTCAATATGAATTTGGTGATGGTGGGGAAGTTTTGTAATCTTTTGAGAATACTCATAGGACAGAATAGGTATTTTTAGCGCTTGTTCTCATCTTAACCTGACACCGAAAAAATGCAAACCAGCAGTCAGCAGCTCGTCTGATTGTAGAAAAAATACGATAAAACAAAAAAGGAAATCCATCATGCAAGTACAAACTCAATGGGTCACCACCACAGATCAGCAGCGTCTTTATGTGAAAGCATGGGGAGAGATCACAAATCCTGCCTTGGTCTTGGTTCATGGTTATCCTGATAATCAGGAAGTTTGGGAACCCGTCATTCAGTTCTTGGCCCAGCAATTTTATATCATCACCTATGATGTTAGAGGGGCAGGACAATCTTCCGTGCCAAAATCTATTCACGCTTACGCTTTGTCACAACTCTCGGCAGATTTGCAGGCCGTGGCTGACAGTGTATTACCGCAACGTGATTTTCATTTGGCAGCGCATGACTGGGGTTCAATTCAGTCATGGGAGTCGGTGACCGATCAGCAGTTTGGTCAACGGATTTTATCCTACAGCACCATTTCTGGACCGTGTTTGGACCATGCAGCGTATTGGATGCGGGAACAATTTCAGCAACAGCCGCAACAGTTTTTCAAGCAGTTGAGCAAATCATGGTACATAATGGCCTTTCATCTCCCTTTTCTGGCACCGACCATTTGGCGCTTCTTTAAACCACAGCATTGGGGGCGGGTACTGCAACAGTTGGAACAGGTGCAAGACCTGCCTTTAAATACCCATATTGCCAAAGATGGTCAGCATGGTGTGGGACTGTATCGGGCAAACTTTCTGCCTCGACTGACTCAGCCACGACAACGTTTTGCGCAATGTGCAGTCCAAGCCATTGTGTTAAAGAAGGATAACTTTGTCAGTCCTGCATTGATTGATGAAATGCCAAAATGGAGTCCAGACTTTCATCGGGTTGATTTGGAGGCCAATCACTGGGCGATTTTAAGTCAGCCTGAGCAAGTGGCATTTCATATTCAGAACTTTATCGAACGTAATCAACTTACGAGTTAAATCTGCATTGAGTTTGCCAACCCTGTTCCCAGAGCAGTATGAGAAAGAGAAGTAATTTTCAGTTTTAACTCTGTTAGAATGCTTCTTTTTTTCTCATACTTGTTTGTTATGTTCGCGATTATTGCTGCTATTACAGTCATGTTCGGACTGTCTTTAGCTCGTGTTCCTGTGGTATTTGCATTGATTACTGGTGCAGTGACAGGAGGTTTGCTGGCAGGTCTAGGCTTGCAAGGGACGCTGGAAGCGTTTAACAATGGGCTTGGTGGCGGGGCAAAAATTGCCTTGGCCTATGGCATATTGGGCGCATTTGCTTTGGCTTTGGCACGTTCGGGTTTACCCGATTTATTGGCTTATAAACTCATTAAAACGGTGAAGAATGAAGCGGATCACAAAGCACAAACCAAAGTGAAATATGTGATCTTTTTTACCGTGGCATTGGCAGCAGTATTTTCTCAGAACTTGATTCCTGTGCATATTGCGTTTATTCCTGTGTTGATTCCGCCGCTATTAAGTGTATTTAACCACTTAAAATTAGACCGTCGTGCAGTTGCGTGTTTGCTGACATTTGGTCTGGTGGCCACCTATATGTGCTTGCCTGTCGGTTTTGGTGCCATTTTCTTAAATGACATTTTGGCGCATAACATCAATACCTTTGGTAAGCCTTATGGTTTTTCCATCAGCAATGAGCAAATTCCGCATGCGATGATAATCCCGGTATCAGGTATGTTCTTGGGTTTATTAACGGCTGTATTTTTCAGCTACCGTAAACCGCGTGTCTATGAAGATTTAGAAGTCGGAAATACCATTCACCGTATTTCATCCGATGTAAATCAAAGTCATGATGGCAAGCCGCAAATTGCTCAATTTACCTTATGGATGGCTGCATTTGCGGTGATCGCGACATTGGCTGTGCAACTGTATTCAGATTCCATGATTCTTGCAGGTCTGGTTGGCGTTGCCATTTTAAGCTGTGCAGGCATTTTCAAGTGGAAAGAAGCCGATGATGTGATTATTAGCGGTATGCGCATGATGGCCTTAATAGGCTTTATTATGATTGCTGCACAGGGTTTTGCAGCGGTGATTGAAGCGACCAATCAGGTTCCTGCTTTGGTGGAAGCTTCGGTAGAGTGGATTGGTAACAGCAAGGCACTGGCGGCTTTTCTTATGCTGATGATTGGTTTGTTGATTACTTTAGGGATTGGTTCTTCATTCTCTACCGTGCCAATTTTGGCGATTATTTATGTGCCGCTCTGTATTCAATTTGGATTCAGTCCAGCCGCGACCATTGCCATTATTGGAACGGCTGCCGCACTGGGTGATGCTGGTTCTCCTGCATCCGATTCTACGTTAGGTCCAACTTCAGGTTTAAATATGGATGGTCAACACGATCACATGCGGGATAGTGTAGTGCCAACTTTCTTGCATTTTAATCTGCCATTGTTGGTATTTGGCTGGATTGCTGCAATGGTACTTTAATTTAATTCTGAGTATTTTAATCTATTTTATTTTGATGGATTAATAGATATATTTGGAATATATTAATAATAAGAAACTTGAGTAATATACTCTGAATATAATAATAAATTTCTGATTAATATGGTTGGTTTTAAATACCAACCATATTGGTCAAATTAAAATAAATAATATTATTAATCAGTATCTTAAAAATAAAGTATATTTATATTATTTAATAAGTGTTGCATATTAATAACAGTCTTGTTTAATATTAATTAAGCGTTAAGTTTTTTATTATAGAGGTTGGTTTAATATGTTAAAACAAGTTGCTCTTATTGCTTTAATGGGGATTTCTGCATCTGCAATGGCAGGTGGCTGGCAGGTCAAAGTTGGTGGATCTGCAATTGCTCCAACTCAAGATACAACGGTTGCTGGTGTTGGTGTTGTAAAAGCAGAGAGTGAATTGGCATTTACCCCTTCAGTAGAGTACTTCTTTGGTGATTCGCCTATTTCCGCTGAATTATTATTAGCTGCTCCAGTAAACCACGATGTGTCAATCGAGGGTGAAAATGCAGTTAAAATTAAACATTTGCCGCCAACATTAACAGTTAAATATAACTTTAAAAATTCAACCCGTTTCACCCCATATATTGGTGTCGGTGGTACTGCATTTATTGCTTGGGATGAAGAAACTAAAGGTGCTCTTTCTGGTGCCTCAGTGAAGGTTAAAGAAGATTATGGGTTTGCTGGTCAAATTGGTTTTAATTTCCAACCTGCTGATGCGAAAAACTGGGGTGTATTTGTAGATGCACGTTATGCTCAAATTAGCCCAGAAGTACGTGTAGAAAATACACCTATTAAATTTGATCTAGATATTGATCCAATGGTTTATACCATCGGTTATAGCTATAAATTCTAAGTAATAAAAACAAGAATAATAATAACAGCGCTAAAACCTCATCATTTGATGGGGTTTTTTTCTGTTTTTCATTTTCTTTTCTAGCTGCAACAATCCTTCACTGTGCAGACGCAAAAGATTACACTTTATCTTACTGATTTTGTTTAAATTAGATAAAAAATAGAGTGTTCAGACATGCGAATTTTAAAAATAACGTTATTTACACTGATTTCATTCATTGCAATGGGAAGTTCTGCTGCTAGTTTTGATTGTGCACGTGCGGAAACCCTCACCGAACATAAAATCTGTAACCAACTCAGCTTGAATGATGCGGATGTCAAAATGGCAGCCACTTATAACATCTTAAAACGCTTAGTGCCGATGGGTACGCGTTCGGTGATTCAGGATGAACAAGTCAAATGGCTGCGCTTACGTGACCAATGTCGAGATAATTCACGTTGTTTGACCGATGTTTATGCCATGCGTCAACAGCGGCTGGATCTTTATTTACAGCAGATCTATCAGCGCGGACCATATTAAAAGAACATAACTGCTGAAAAAAAGATCAATTGCTATTGAAAAATCACTGCGTCACTCCAATTCATAAAGCATCTGATAAAAACACTGTGTGAATGAATTCGAGGAAGGTTGTATGAGCGAACACAATACACAAAAACATAGCTTTCAGGCTGAAGTGGCACAATTACTCCATTTGGTGACCCATTCACTGTATTCAAACCCAGAAATCTTTTTGCGTGAGTTAATTTCCAATGCTTCGGATGCCTGCGATAAGTTGCGCTTTGAAGGCATTAATCATCCTGAATTTTATGAAAATGACCCGAATTTACATGTGCGTGTCATTTTAGATAAAGAACAAAAAACGCTGACCATTTCGGATAACGGCATTGGTCTGACGGAGCAAGAAGCGATTGATAACCTCGGTACTATTGCCAAGTCAGGTACCAAAGACTTTATGTCGAAGCTCACAGGTGATCAAAAAGCCGATGCACAATTGATTGGTCAGTTTGGTGTAGGGTTCTATTCGGGCTTTATTGTCGCGGATAAGATTACAGTAGAATCACGTCATGCAGGTGCGCCTGAGCAAGAGGCGGTGCGCTGGATCAGTGGCGGTACAGGTGATTTTGAAGTCGCGCAAATTACCAAGGCAAGCCGTGGTACAGATATTATTCTGCACTTACGTGAAGATGCCTTGGACTATTTAGAAAGCTATAAAGTTAAGCAAATCATTAATAAGTATTCCGACCATATCAGCTTGCCAATTGAAATGCAGAAAGAAGTTTGGCAGGAAGAAGAAGTTGCCGAAGGTGAAACACCGAAAGGCGGCCAGATGGTCAAAACCGATGAGTGGGAAGCGATTAACTCAGCCAGTGCCTTATGGACCCGCAGCAAAAGTGAAGTCACTGAAGAGCAATATATCGAGTTTTACAAGAACTTAAGCCATGATTTTGATGCACCATTGGCATGGGCACATAACCGTGTTGAAGGCAGTACCGAATATACGCAATTGCTGTACATTCCAAGCAAAGCACCGCATGACATTTTCACGCGTGAAGCCAAAGCAGGCATCAAGCTGTATGTAAAGCGCGTGTTTATTATGGATGATGCGGATAATTTAATTCCGAACTATCTACGCTTTGTACAAGGTGTGGTGGATAGTGCAGATTTACCGCTGAATGTCAGCCGTGAATTGTTGCAAGAAAGCCGTGATGTAAAAACCATCCGTGAAGGCAACGCCCGCCGTATCTTGACGGTGCTGGATGGTCTGGCAAAGTCGGAAGATGCACAAGACCAAGAGAAATTCAAAACTTTCTATGCTGAATTTGGTTCGGTCTTGAAAGAAGGTTTGGGTGAAGACTTTGGCAACCGTGAGCGCATCTTAAAGTTATTGCGTTTTGCAACGTCGACGAATGATGACATCAGCACTTCTTTGGCAGATTACAAAGCACGCATGAAAGAAGGGCAAAAAGCCATTTACTATGTGACTGCGGAGAGTCTGAATGCTGCGAAGAACTCGCCACAATTAGAGTTGTTCAAGAAGAAAGGCATTGAAGTCTTGTTAATGGCTGACCGTGTGGATGAATGGGCAATGAATTTTGTTCAGGACTTCGATGGCACGCCAATGCAAAACGTCTCTAAAGGTGCGGTCGATTTAGGTGACTTGCAAGATGCGGAAGAGAAGAAAGCGCTTGAGGCTGCCGCAGAGCAATTTAAACCTGTGGTAGATAAATTATCTGATGCTTTAAAAGCCAAAACCAAAGAAGTTCGCGTCACCACGCGTTTGGTGGACTCACCAGCCTGCTTGGTGACTAGTGAAGGTGAGCTTTCTCCACAGTTGATTCGTATGTTGAAACAAGCGGGTCAGGCTGTTCCTGAAAGCAAGCCAATTCTGGAAATTAACCCTGAGCATCCGTTGGTGAAAAAACTGGATAGCAGCACTCATTTTGAAGATCTTGCTAATGTGATCTTTGATCAGGCGGTGATTGCAGAAGGTGGTTTACCTGAAAATCCTGCTGAGTATGTGAAGCGTATTAATCAGTTGTTGCTGAAATAAGCTAAGCTTTAATGTAAAAAAGGCAACTTAATCTAGGTTGCCTTTTTTATTGAGCGCTGATGTGGATAAAAGCGAACTTATCCACAACGCTGTTTCCACAAGAGGGTTTAAAACAATGCTTCTAAACGGAGCATGGTACTGAAATAGTGATCTCGGTCAGCGCGATCATCATTGTAATAATTGAGATCGGTTTGGACATAGAACCATTCACGCCAGAGTGGTTGACGCCAAGAGACAAACGGTCCCCAACTATTCAGGTGTAAATCTGAATTATCGAGATAACCACCTGTGTAGAGTCCATAGTTAAAGGTATTACCTTGAAAGAATTGATGTTGGCGGAAAGCATAGTTGTCCCAATTCAAATCATCTTTTTGTACATCGGCATAGGTTAAGCTGAATTGGTCACTTAAAAAAGCTGCATCGGGACGGGCATGGGTCAATTCCAAGTTGGTTCGTAAATAATTTTCACTGTCGATACCATAACGGTAAATCTGTTCAGCATGAAAGAAAAAGTCATTTTCAAGGGTCCAATCTTTTTTGGCTTTTAAGCGTAGATAGATGTCATCGCCCGAACGTAGACCGATATCAAAGTCAGTTTCAAAGGGTAAGCGTCTGGAAATGTCTGACCAGCGTAAGGCGAAGGAACTGTTGGCATCACGGTTTTGCCGACGGTCATAGGCTTTGTCATTATCTGGACTTGGCGGATTTTCATTGGTAATGGCGACATTATTCGGTAATTCGTTATCCAGAGAGTCATCCCCGAAAACCAGACTGAGTCTCTTCTCTAGATTGGGTAAACGGATTTTGCCGCGAATACGCGGTTTAACGTCGTATTCATCGTATTTATTCCAGCGGTTATCAATCAATACCCTTAAGGTGGCAGAGGCGGGATCATCGGTATTTCGATCCCCAAACCAGCCATCGATGTCCTGTGAAGTGTCATCCGCCCAATTGCGAATTTGCTTTTGCTTACGGTCAATCCAAGTCTGATTTTCCGTCACCACCGTCGATGGGACGATTTGTTCGTCGGATTGTTCAGGCAATACGGTTGGTGTTGAATCAATCCAGCGTGGAATGGTATAGAACAAGCTGCCCTCCTGATCGGGGGCTTGCTCGATGGTGTAGGGAGCCGAAGTTGGGGCAGTTTCTTGTATATCGGTCGTATTGGCCCAGCTTGAGGTCTGCCCCATCCCCAAGGCAACCATCAACACAAGTGGCTGGGTAAAAGTTATTCTCATTGTAGGCATTCTCATGATCTTTTATTCTAAATTTACTTCACAAGTTTGGTAAATTTTAGGGATGAAAATCAAGCTTTTGCTACAAAATAAAATAAATTAACTGCCGATGTGCGTTTGAATCGCAGCATGCAATTTTGACGCCGAAATGGGTTGCGGGAGCATCTGAATAATGCTTTGAATCAATTGCCACGAAATCCCTTGATTGCGATCCAGTAGAATAAATGGATAGGCAATTTCTTCATGCGATAACTGCAGTCGTGCATGACCATGAATGATTCGGATTTTCTGCCGCTCTTTCAGGAGAATTAAAGGCGTTGCATAATTTGCTGGCGCTTCATCAAAGGCAATAAATCGCTGCTTTTGCACGCATTTTGTAGGAATAAACGGATAATAAGTCTCAGTGTTCCATACCAATTGTGCATGCTCATGATATAACTCGAATAGTTGTTCAGCAGTCTTGCATTGCTTCAGTTTCTGTTCATTCGGCAGCAACTTTAAGGCTGAAATTTCATAAGCATAATGCTGACTGACAATGTTGCCTAAGCGAATGGCCTGTAGCTGATCTTCTGCACCCAAAATGGCAAGATATTTAACAAAACACCCCTGAGCATTGATTTGTTCAGCCAAATATACGGGTTGATTAACATACTGTGCTAATTCGGAGGCTGAAATAATCAGTTCCAATAACGGCATTAATTCAGGCACATTTTCCACGGTTAAACTGCATAGTTTATGTTCTTGTGCCTGTGCAAACTGTAATGCGGTTAAACGGCATTTCCATTGACCGAGTTCAATCACTTGGGGAAGCAGATGATCTGAAGCAGTTGCTGGGGTCGCTGCCTTGAAATGAGCCGTCATCGTTATGTTTGCGGGAGTAGTCAAGACCGTTCTTTGTTCGTCATCTTTTGGTGTAAGACTGAGATCAAGCATTGAAATGCTAGTCGAATCAGATTCAGGGTTTATTTCTGTACGTGCAGTGAGTGAGGTATTTTGCTGTAGTGTCAGTGGCTCAACATAAAAGGTATTATCCTGATGTAAGTTTGCCACCTTTGACATTACCTGTTTGCTGTCATCTGCAGTGGTCTGAGTCGCAGGCATCGAAAATCTTTTCTGGGATTTGAACCCTTTGCTCGGTTCAAAAATTGCTTGATTTAGTTCTACATCAGTTTTAAGTCCATGATAAATTTCCTGTTGTTCTAACATCCAAGCATAATTTTGTTCGAGTCCATCCCAGTCACTCATGAGTGCTGTACGGTTTGGGGCAGGAATATACCAAATTTGGAAGCCTAAATTGGCGCGATGCAGAATTGCCCAGCCCATTTCTGGGTGTTGCTCAAGCGCTTGTTCTAAAGCAGTATCTTGCTTAAAGACTCCCCGAAAAGTTTGCACATATAATGAATGTTTAGCAAATTCTTGAGCTGCAAGTTCTGGTTGCATATGAGATTTAAAATTAAGAATTTGCTTTTTAAAAATAGGCTCATCACAACGGACAAAAATTTCCTTGAGACGACATTTAGACTTTGCTATTTCATAAAATGATAAAGAGCGCTGGTCTAAACCATGAATAAGGTTTTGTAATTCCTTGGCTAAATGGGCTTTTTCTAAAACATTCATAGGCGGTCTTTAAAGATGCTGTTGTGCCTGTTCCAAATAACTCGCCAAAACAATATTGGCGGCTATTTCTAATAATTTGTATTCCGTAGAGGTATGTTGCGGATAACGTTCTGCCATCGCAATCAATTCATCTAAATTGATCGTTTGTGGTGTAACTTTTCCTTGAATGAGTGCTTGAATATCTTGCATGTGCATGAAATTTAACTCTTGATTCAATGACCTAGATATTTTGATTATATGGATTTATATGAAAAAAACATGAAATTTTTTGTCATATTTGACGCATTTTTATTTGAATATGACATTTATTTAAAATTTTAGCTGAAAAATATTCGTAACAATTCATTTTGACTCCGTGAAGCCGAACTAAACATTATCAAGATGAACGCTAGCGTGTGTCGTTGAACGACTTGAGTCCTTGTAAAGCTAGAATAAAAAAATAGCCCCAAAGGGGCTATTTTGTTGAGCATCTCAAACGCTAAGTTTTATGCCGCGTCTTTTGCAGGTGCAGAAGTATCTTGCGCCGTATGTTCAGATGGCGTTGCTGTAGAGGTTTGGGCTTTGCTCTCTGGTTGCACAGGGAAGTTGGGTACGAATACCACTTGAGCAGACACTTGAGCTGAGATTGCAAATGCGGCAATAGCCAAAATAGATTTCATGATAGACATAAAAATCACCTTGAGGAGAGATTATCCAAAATGGATAGGGAGAAATAACAACCAAGCTATGCTATCAAAAAACAATCAATTTTGGCGGGTTAAAAGATGACTGATCAGTTAATTTATTGTTATAAATCAATATTATAGAGTTTTTGCTCTAAGATTGCCTTGGGGCTAAGGCAATCTAGCGAATGAAAAAAAATTTTGAAAAATAAACAGTTTAACGGGTTCGGGTTTGATGTTTTTGATACATTTTACTGCTGATAATGCCGAGTACAGCGCCTGAAAAAGGGCTGAGTTTAGGCACAAAACGTCCTGCAATGGCTCCCATAATTGCACCGGTTAAGGCGGGTGAAATTTTGGATTTTCGGGATTTGCTTTGTGATCGTGCACGGCTTAAATCGGGTTTAGTTTCGGATACAGCTGTTTGTTCTGAGTTCTGTTGCATATTCATATCGACCTCATGTCAAAGTGCGGTAACAAGAATGAGGTTTTAGCCTAGCCGAGCAGAATGTAAGCCGTGTTGGCTTCCTGTGTCATCCGCATAGGGCTTCTGCAATAGAAGCGTGATGTTATTTGAGCGAAATGTATGTTCGGTAGGGATTCGGTTGCCACGTCGGTTGAAATCAGGCTTGCAGAACGACAGGCAAAAAAAATCTCCTGCATTGCAGGAGATTTTGATGATCCAGCATTTAGAGATGGAGACTTATTGGTTTGGTTCAGAGCTCGAGTCGCATTGACCGTCAACATCACATTGATCTGCTTCAGTTGCCTGTGCAGTTTCAACCGCTTTGTCGAGGACTTGTAAGAATACTTCACGCGGCTGTGCGCCCGCCAAAGCAATGCGTTGATCAAATACAAAGAATGGTACGCCAGTCACCTTGAGCTGATCGCGCGCAACTTCCTGATCGAACTTCACGAAATCGGCGTATTCATCTGAGTTGAGGACATCCTCAACTTCCACAGGGTTGAGTCCGATACGTGCAGCCACATCTTCTACAGTTTCACGTTCACCAATTGGCAGACCTTGAGTCATATAGCTGTAAAAGAAGGCTTCTTTGGCATCTGAGCCTAAGCCTTTGCTTTGTGCCAAATGGATAATACGGTGGGCATTGAAGGTATTGCCTGAATTGGCATTTTCCCAGTTGAATTCAATGCCTTCTTCTTTCGCCATAGCTGCGATATTGCGTTGCATTTCTTCCACTTCTGCCAGTGTGCGACCATATTTCTGCGCCAGACGTTCTGAATTGGAAATTTCTTGGCGTGCAGGTGCTTCTGGATCGAGTTCAAAACTGTGCCAATGCACTTCGAGTTCTACACCCGCCTGTTCAGCTGCTGCTTCTAAACGTTTTTTACCGATATAGCAAAAAGGGCAGACTACATCAGACCAGATATCAACGCGCATGGAATTTCTCAAAAAGTAAAAATAGCAATGCTAAAAACAATGGGGGTGAATTGCAGAATTTAAAGCAGCAAGCATGAAAAAGTCAGCGGAATGCGGGGCAATGGTTTGATGGATGACAGGTTCACCCTGACCGTTTATCTGACAAGCATGCTGCATAAAGCTTGAAAAATATACAATAAAGGAGACGTCATCATTTGAAATGACCGAACTCTTCTTTGCTTTGTTGGGATGCTGTTATGGCGATTGTGAAGTTTCTCCCCGTGCTAGCTCTAATGTTGTGCTGTAGTACCCAACTGGCGTCTGCCAATGGTGAAATTGTATCCTTACCGACCTTTAAAAGCATGGCGGAGTCCGAACTTCGCGCCGAAGCGGGTGTGATTCCTTATCAGCAGGATGAAAATATTCGTAAAGCCTTACAGCATCGGATTATTCAGTTGCAGGGAGATACGCAGGCATTTGTGGTGGATCCGACTATCACGCAAAATTTGGAAGTTTTGGCACCTGCTCCTGAGCCTGCACTGGATACGCTGCCACCTCTGCTACGTGAGCATGTGTTGAATATTGCTTCGGGTTTGCAGTCCTCCGATCCAACCGAAGGCCTGTACATTATGTTGCAGCCTTTTGGCATTGATCGGGGTGCATCCAATGTGCAACTGATTCGTGAACAGATTTCGATAGGGCAAATTGATTTTAACTCACAGCCTGTTTTGCCGCAGAATATGAGTTTGCCTCAAGCCACGCCTTTGAAATAGTGTGCAGACCACGCTTGCTGCAGATCTTTCATCTACGCAACGGTATGTATGATAGCGTTAACATGTTGCAATATTCAGCAACAGGCAATCTTTGCTATGATGGAAAAAAGGGGAGTCGGAGCGAATCATGCCACGTATCTTTCTGATTTTAGGCTTAGCCACTGCTGCCGTGTTTGGTGGGTTATTTTATCAATATCATGTGCAACAACAAGAAAGTGCACAATTGGAGCAATATCAAAAGGTTTTATATGAAAAAACCGACCTGATTTATGCGCAAGCCAAAGACTGGAACACACCCATTGAAGTGGATGTCAGCGACCCGCGTTTACACGGGGATTATGAGGTCATGGCAAATTTTGTCCTGAGCCAAATGATTCAAAGTGCCGAAGCACGTAATGCCTATTTGCGTGAATTAAAAGCCATTCATTGGGATGATTTTTTAAATATTCAGCGTTTAAGTAAAGATAAAAAGCAGGACTACCAAGAAACCGACTTAATGTTGCAGCAAGCACATGCCTTGGCGACGGAATATCAAGTCAAAATTGAGCAAGCCCAACAGAATGCCTTGGAACAGGCCAAACAATTACCGATACAATCGCGCTATCGTCAGCAACTGGCTGAAAATTTGCGTGAAAGCGCAAAGCAAAATGAAGCATTGGCTTTATTTGAAATTGAAAAACAGGTGCTGGAAAAAGCCGATCAGATTTTTCTGGTCTTGAAAAATAACCGCTGGGAAAATAAAAACAATACCTTCATGTTTTATGATGATAAGGCATTAAAACAATTTAATACGTTGTATCAAGAGGTTGTGAAACTGAACAGTCAGATGCAACAGATCCAGCAACAAAATCGGAAAGCCCTGCAAGAAAAGCATGATTAAGTGGTGGCTCGCATTGTCATGTAACTTAAAGATAACTGCGTTAAGTTGAAGCTGTTGAACACATTCACGCATCAGATTTAAAGCAGGTACAGCAATGAAAACCATTCAGGTCTTTGATGATATTCAACAGGTGTATGCAGAGTTTTTAGAAAATAAAGCCTATCCCAAACTCGAAAGTTTAAGTAACTGGGGCAAAAACCGCTTCTTCTTTAGTCAGTATTTCCGCTTGATTGAGGACTGGCATCATACCGAACAAATTGTGATTGAGTTTAATCGTCAGTATTTCAGCCTAGATACAGGCAATGCCCCTGATTTTATGGACAAAGAGAAATACATGGCGTGGTTGATGGAAGAGCTGTTGCACTAGGCGAAAGCCTCTAGTTTTTGACTGGATGGTCTGCTTTTTGCTTGTTTGAGTTTCCCATATGGATGAAATCAAACTTTGCATGACAACGCTTACTCACTCAAGAATTTGGATTAAACAACCGCTGGCGATTTTTACAGGCAATCAACTGGATGCCCGCAATGGGCTGGTAATTCAAGATCAGAAAATTGTCGAGGTACTTGGTCAAGATCAACTGCCAAGCCTGCCGTGTGATGAGGTTTTTGATGCCAAAGATTTGGTGATTATTCCAGGCTTGATCAATAGCCATCACCACTTTTACCAAACCCTGACCCGCGCTTGGGCACCTGTGGTCAATGTGCCTTTATTTCCTTGGCTGGTGAACTTGTATCCTGTCTGGGCAAAACTGAATCCTGAACAACTGCATTTGGCGACCCAAGTGGCGTTAGCTGAATTGTTGCTTTCGGGCTGTACCTTTGCCGCGGATCATCATTATTTATTCCCGCAGCAACTGACCGATGCCATCGATATCCAAGTACACGCGGCACAGCAATTGGGCATGCGGGTGATGCTGACGCGTGGCTCAATGAGTTTGGGTCAGGAACAGGGTGGTTTACCGCCGCAACATACAGTACAAGCCATGGACACCATTCTGCAAGACAGCGAACGGCTGGTGCAGCGCTATCATCAACGTGGTGCAGAGGCGATGGTCAATATTGCGCTGGCGCCGTGTTCGCCTTTTTCGGTCACGCCTGAAATTATGCGTGAAAGTGCGCAACTTGCCGAACAGCTGGATGTGCGATTGCATACCCATTTGGCCGAAACCCTTGATGAAGAAGCCTTCTGTTTAGAGAAATTTGGCATGCGTACCGTGGACTATCTGGAAAGTGTCGGTTGGTTAAATGCACGCACATGGTTGGCGCATGGTATCCATTTTAATGTCGATGAAATTCAACGTTTGGGTCAGGCTGGGGTCGGCATTTGCCATTGTCCACATTCGAATATGCGCTTGGCTTCGGGTATTTGCCCGACACTGGATTTAATCCAGGCAGGTGCCACAATTGGTCTGGGGGTTGATGGTTCTGCCTCAGGTGATGCCTCGAACTTAATTTTAGAGGCACGCCAAGCCTTGTATTTACAGCGTTTGAAATATGGGGCAGAGCAGATTACGCCTGAACTGGCACTGAGTTGGGGAACGCAAGGTTCGGCACAGTTATTGGGACGTGGTCAGGATTTGGGACAGTTGGCACTCAACTTTCAGGCAGATTTGGCGTGCTATAAGCTGGATGATCTGAAGTTTTCAGGCAGTCATGACCCGATTGCCGCTTTACTGTTATGTGGTGCCGACAAAGCGGAACATGTGATGGTCGCAGGGCAATGGCAAGTCAAAGCAGGACAAATTCAAGGACTGGATTTGGAAGAATTGCAATTCAAGCATCGCGCCGCGGCAAAGGCATTATTGGCGGCTTGATGTGCATTGCTGAAAAGAAGTCCATGCCTTGCTGCATGGACTTCATCGCTTGAGATTAATCAAAGATTTTTTCGGCAGCCTGAAATGGCAGGCTAATCACATCAATGGCAACAGCAAAGGGCAGCAGCACCAGTTTTTCAAAAGGATTCAGGCTGGATTTGGACTGATAGCTTTCTTCCTGATAGCTATAAATACTGACCTGATACGGCTTGCTCAGTGGTTTTAAGCTGTTCAGATTATTTGCAGCAGGGTAAACCACACCAGTTAAAGGAATATCGAAACAGAAACGCTGTGCCAGCATACGTTCATCACTGACAGTTGAACATTCTTTTGCGCCATTTTCGATAAAGAATTCGAGGTCTTTTTTACTGATGTCTTCTTTGAGTTTGATATAAGACAGCGGTAGTGTACCTGTGAAATGACCATCATTTTTTGCTGAATAGAAATCGAGAGCTTTGGTCATTTGAATATTTTTTGGATCGAGTTTAGTGATGAGCGTGACAAACTGAGCACCGCCTTGAGTCAAGATGTAGCTATTCTTTTGCCCTGCAATGACCAAGCTGTTGGCAGGTAGGGTGGTGAGTACTTGGGCGGGTTTACCGAATGCAACCACTTGATCTTCCACTAAAGTAACTTTGTTGGAGCGAGTATAGGTTTTATTGTCTTTGGTGATGAGGGTTTTGGTGGCACAGCCTGTAAAAAGTGTTGCTATTACGCCTACACCAATGAGGGTTTTAACTGGTGATGAAAACATCCGTCACTCCGAATCATTAAGAAATTATAAAGCTGATTTTTTATTGTTGTTAAGCCTATCATTAAAAGATTCAAAGGATTGTAAAAGCTTTTATCTCTTATTTTTTATATAGTCATTGATTCATAATGGAAATTTTCTTTTTTTAGTGTCAATTTAGGTCATGTAATTTGTATATAGAGCTGATTTAAAAAGTTAAAGATCAAATGTTACGGGATTAAAATACTACTTTGTTTTACATTCAATACAGTCATAGAGTTCCATATTAATTTGTTCATGTTTATCCAGATGGCTTTGGATTTTTGACCAATGGGGTTGTATTTGTCTTTTTATGGCTGGCTCATTCATGATACGTGATGCTTTTAGTGCATAACTAATATAGTTTCTCGAGCCGATAAATGAGAAGCGTCTATAGATATGTTTTTTATGTATAGGAAGTGGAGATTCTCCACGTCTGATTCGTGCAATATTGATTCTTCTAAGTTTCTTATTAGTCATTTTGACAGCTTTCATGACTTTATGTGAATATTTAGCTAACCCACTATCTCGTAATAAAATTTTATTGCCATCATAAGTAAAACCAAGGTATTGGAGAGGCTCTCTACTCATATGGGATTTGTTATATACATGTAAGCCATCTTGAAAATAAACTCGCCTTGTTTTATCGGGGTGAATTTGGACTTTCAATAGTTTTATTCTTTTTTCTGTCTCTAGAGCAATTTTCATTCCTAGATCAGAATCACAGATTATTAGAATGTCATCACAATATCTGTAATATGAAGCATTTAATTTTGACAAATAGATTTTTATATTCTTATCAAAATCCAACATGTATATATTAGATAAAAAAGCACTTATAGCTGATCCTTGAGGAATTCCTTTATTTTCATTTTCTTTGATAATTAAATTATTTTTTCTAATCTTATTTCTGAAATCATGGCTTGAACATAGTCTTTTTAAATCTTTATGACTTCGATTTAGTGATAACCCTAAAGATTGATAGATATCTTTCTTACATACATAAGAGAATTTTGTAATAGATTTAAAGACTTGATAGTGATCTTTAGGAAGCTCTTCTAAGTTTAAAACTTTTAGCCATGCTTTTTTTAGAATTTGATGGTCAAGTTCATCGAAGAAACTTTTAATATCGAAACATAATGCTACGCAGTTTTGTCTTAGCTTTATTTCATCAAAAACCTTCTTTGCAAAATCAATATTATTAGGAGCATGAGGAAGTTTCCTAAAAGCTAAAATACTATCTGTCAAATTTGATGACTCAAGTAATCTCTCGTAATTTGGTGTTAGTAACGCGGCATAGTAAGCATAGATGTGTCCATCAATATGAGCAGAATATTTAATTGGACGAATTTTAGGTTCTTTCTTTTCAATAAGAATTTTCTTTTTGCCATTTACGATCTTAAAACCATTTTTCTTAATTTTTCTTGAGCTTAATTCAAAGTGTATGAAAGGATAAAAGGCATGTTTTTCAATGTTTTTAGGATTTAAAACGTATTTATAAACTTGTTCAGGCGAGAGAGGATAATCGAAATGTAAATACTTTTTTTGGCGTTCTTTGAAAAATAGGTGATCAATAATCATTATTAGAAAACTCAAGGAAAGGCTGACGATAATCCTCGTAGTACACACTCCATTCTAAGAACAGAGTCCCTTGAGCATACCCAAGTACCCACAATTACGTACCCTCTAGAAGAAAAACTCCTACACCGTCTTTAGATCGCGAAAGGATTATACTATGAGAAGCATTGATTACATTCTGTGGAGTTCAATATACATTATCTGTAGTTGGTTCCAAACAGTTTGTATTGTTTCACCAGAAGCACTAGAAATAGTTCTAATACTGAGTGGTGCAATACTTGACAACAGATTACCTTCCCCATGTCCTACAACATGGGCATAATCAATATACTGAATCCAATTTTAAATCTCAAATATTTGTTTAATTTATAAAAAAACCCCGCAATAGGCGGGGTTTCTTTTTATCTTAGAATTTAATTAAACATTAAACACGTTCGATAATAGTCGCGATACCTTGACCAAGACCGATACACATGGTCGCAAGACCAATTTGCGTATCTTTCTGTTCCATCACGTTTAACAACGTTGTGGTAATACGTGCACCAGAACAACCCAATGGGTGACCCAACGCAATCGCACCACCATTCAAGTTAATCATGTCTTGCTTGTCATAAATGCCTAAGCCTTTCATCACTGATAAGCCTTGAGCAGCAAATGCTTCGTTTAACTCGATGGTTTGGATATCCGCCATCGTTAAACCAGCACGCTTAAGCGCTTTTTGCGTTGCAGGAACAGGACCGTAACCCATGATTGCTGCATCACAACCTGCAACCGCCATAGAACGAATGACAGCGCGTGGCTTAAGACCTAAAGCTTGAGCACGTTCAGCAGACATCAACAACATTGCAGATGCACCGTCAGAAAGCGCAGAAGAAGTTGCCGCAGTAACCGAACCACCTTTAGGGTCGAATACAGGCTTTAACGATTGGAATGCTTCAAGGTTAGCATCTGCACGAATCACTTCATCGATGTCGCATAGGATTTTGAAACCATTGGCATCATGACCTTCAACACCAATAATTTCGTTTTTGAAACGACCTTCTTGCGTCGCAGCCCAAGCACGACGGTGAGATTCAACACCGAACGCATCTTGTTCTTCACGGGTAATCCCGTTCATGCGACCTAACATTTCAGCAGTTAAGCCCATCATGTTCGATGCTTTTGCATAGTGTTTAGATGCTTCAGGGTTCAGGTCGATGCCGTGCATCATACCGACGTGACCCATGTGCTCTACACCACCAATGATGAAGATGTCACCTTGGTTGGTTGCAATCTGTGCAGCAGCCGTGTGAAGTGCTTGCATAGAAGAACCACAAAGACGGTTTACCGTTTGACCTGCAACAGTTTTAGGAAGATCTGCCAATAAACCAATGTTACGAGCAATGTTCATACCTTGCTCTAAAGTTTGGTTTACACAGCCCCAAATGAGGTCTTCAACTTCGTTAACATCAAACTGGTTACGAGCAACGAGTGCACGAACCAATTCAGCCGATAAGCTGTCAGCACGTACATTGCGGAACATACCGTTTTTGGTTTTACCCATTGCTGAACGTACGCCATCAACGATGACAACGTCACGTGGATTTAAAGTAGCCATTCACGTTGCTCCTTAACCGTAGAATTTTTTGTTGTTAGCAGCCATGTCACGCAACATTTGTGGCGCTTCATAAGCCTTACCTAAGTGTGCATATTTGTCACAAAGCGCAACGTATTCAGCAACACCTGTTTGGTCGATGTAACGGCATGGACCACCACGGAATGGAGGGAAGCCTACACCCATAATCATCGCCATATCCGCTTCAGAAGCAGTTGCAACAATGTTGTCTTCCAAGCAACGAACAGTTTCGTTACAGAAAGCAAGCATCATGCGGTCAATGATTTCTTGAGGGTCGAATTCGTGTTTCTCGGCAGTTGCCACAGACGCCACAAGTTCATAAGCCACTGGATCAACAGTTTTGGCTTTCTTGCCTTTCTTATCCAGTACGTATTGGTAGAAACCAACATCGTTCTTTTGACCAAGACGTTTGTTTTCGTACATGGTTAAAGTTGCGCCTTTGAAGTCTGGCTTCATGCGGTCAGGGAAACCTTCTGCCATCACTTCCGCACCGTGTACGCCTGTGTCGATACCGACAACGTCGATGAGGTAAGCAGGACCCATCGGCCAGCCGAATTTTTCCATCACTTTGTCAACTTGTTGGAAGTCCGCACCATCTTTAAGCAGAAGGTCAAACGCACCAAAGTAAGGGAACAATACGCGGTTTACCAAGAAGCCTGGGCAGTCGTTGACCACGATTGGTGTTTTACCCATTTTCTGAGCAAGTACCACAGTCGTTGCAATCGCTTCAGCAGACGTCTTCTCACCACGAATCACTTCAACCAATGGCATCATGTGAACTGGGTTAAAGAAGTGCATACCTACGAAGTTTTCAGGACGTTGTAAGTTTTCAGCCAAACGCGTGATTGAAATCGTAGATGTGTTCGATGCGATGATCGTGTTTTCACGAACATTTTTCTCGGTTTCAGCCAGTACGATACCCTTAACTTTAGGGTTCTCAGTCACGGCTTCAATCACGATGTCCACTTCTTTAAACTCGTCATAGCTTAAAGTCGGGCGGATGCGCGCAAGTGTTTCACCCATTTGAGCAGGCTTCATTTTCTTGCGTTCAACTTGTTTGGTCAGTAAGCCGTTGGCTTCTTTCATGCCCAAAGCAAGTTGTGGATTACCAATGTCTTTCATGATGATTGGTGTGCCTTTGCTTGCCGCTTGGTAAGCAATACCACCACCCATGATACCCGCGCCTAGAACCGCTGCTTGGTTAACAGGGTGAGCACCTTTTTCATATTTTTTCGAAGTTTTCTTCACCACTTGGTCATTGATGAATAAACCAATCAATGCACCAGCTTGTGGAGTAACGGCTGCTTTGGCAAAGCCTTCAGCTTCCGCTTTTAATGCGTCATTACGTGGAAGGCTTGCACCTGCTTGTAATGAATCCAACAGGAGTTTTGGTGCAGGGTATTGCGCTGGGTTTGCTTTCGCAAGAACCGCACCTTTCGCCGTGTTGAACGCCATCATTTGTTCAAGTTGGTTTAACTTCACTGGGTCAAGTTTTTCTTGGCGTTTAGCTTTCCAGTCTACGCGACCAGCAAGCGCTTGTTTTACCAAGTCAATTGCCGCATCTTGAAGTTTGTCTGCCGCAACGACTGCGTCTACAGCACCATCTTTTAATGCAGCAGCAGGCTTTTTCGGTGCAGCCATTGCCATCCATTCAACCGCATTGTCGATACCAATCACACGGCTTAAACGCACGGTACCACCAAAACCAGGGAAGATCCCGAGTTTGATTTCTGGTAAGCCCACTTGCGCTTGATCAGACATGACACGGTAGTCACAGACCAAACACATTTCAAAACCACCGCCCAATGCCATACCATTGATTGCAGCAACTTTAGGAATATCTAAATCTTCAAAGCTGTTGAAGATGTCATGTACTGGCATTGCCCAGTCGATAATCGCTTTTTCACCTTGTGCGAAGTTTTCACCAAATTCTGTGATGTCTGCACCAACGATGAAAGTAGATTTACCTGAAGTAACGACCAAGCCTTTTACAGAGCTGTCTGCTTTTACAGCAGCAATAGCAGCTTTAAAATCTTCAATCGTTGCACGGTTAAATTTGTTGACCGACTCACCTTGTAAGTCAAAGCGGAATTCTGCAATTCCGTCCGAAAGCATTTGGACGGTAATGGCATTGCCAGCGTGGATCATGCCTGATCTCCTTTATTTTGGAGGACTTCTAAGTTGATGTTTTGAAGCGTGTTCGCTTGTTCTGCGCACATGAATGCTTCGCTAATCTTACGATAACTATATCCAAAAAGAACATAACAAGTTGTATCAAGCAGTGACGCAATGGTCATCAATTTTAATTTCCTTTACAGCAAAAATTATTGAAGAAAAAAGTGTGTTAAAAACCGTTCAATAAGATGCTTCTGTTTTTTATCAAAAAATTGTAATAGTTCTGCGCTTGTTATGTCTGATGGAGAATAAAAAACCACCGCTTCTCACTATGCGGTTTGTGTCAAAAAAGTCAATTGTATTTTGGAAGTTTCCAGTAATTTGTCTATTGTTGGGTGAACTAAGCAGTTGATGCTGTTAGAGGATAAGTGGATCAGTGAGGGTGCATCAACAGACCATTTTTCACTTGTAGGGAAGCTTGATTTTATAACCGATACCTACGCAGGAAAGGCAGACATTTGACTGAGATGACTACGGGAAAATTCAAAGTAAAATTCAGGTGTTTCGGCATTACAGGGTGAGGGTTTATCTGGATGGTATGAAAAAAACGGAGAGATTTGATAGAATTTCGCCAAAATTAATGTCTAGACCCATGATCATGCTGCAAAGTGTGATCATCAGAAGCAATGAAAAGAGTGCTGTATGATTAAGTGGATTATCTTGGCGATTTTTGTGATTTCAGCGTTATATATCCAAAATCGCGGTAAAGTGCGTCATTCTTTTTACCGTCAATTTTTTGACCATTCAACCCTATTGGCGCCAATTAACTTTTTGATGTACCTGTTTTCCAAGGTGCCCAATCAGCCCTATATTGAAACCCAATATTTTAAAGATTTGAAAGTCTTGGATGAAAACTGGGAAATGATTCGAGATGAAGCCAAAGCCTTGTATGAACGCGGCGGTATTAAAGCATCTAGCAGTTATGATGATCTTGGATTTAACTCTTTTTTCAAAACAGGCTGGAAGCGTTTTTATCTGAAATGGTATGACTCGGCACATCCATCGGCAGCAGAATTGTGCCCGAAAACGACTGAATTGTTAAAGACCTTGCCGAGCATTAAAGCGGCGATGTTTACCGAACTGGCACCTGATAGCCGTTTGGTGCGGCACCGTGACCCTTATGCAGGTTCATTGCGTTACCATTTAGGTTTAATCACACCGAATGATGATCGTTGTTTTATTGATGTCGATGGGCAACGTTATTCATGGCGCGATGGTGAAAGCGTGGTGTTTGATGAAACCTACATTCATTATGCCGAGAATAAAACCGATCAAAATCGCATTATTTTCTTTGCCGATGTCGAGCGTCCACTCAAGACTGGCTTGATGCAAAAATTTAATCACTGGTTTGGTAAAAATGTGATGACGGCTGCTAGCTCACCGAATGAAACAGGCGACCAAACGGGTGGCTTGAACAAGGTATTTGGCTATGTATATCAGTTACGTTTAAAAGCCAAAGAATTAAAGAAAACCAATCGTCAGTTGTACTATTTCTTAAAATGGTTCCTGATGTTGGGTATTTTCTTCCTGATCTTTGTGCGTCCTTATGTCTTCTAAGCATTAATCGAATTTAAACGTCCTGCGGGACGTTTTTTTCTGTCTAAAATTCAACAGGACACGATCTTACAGCGGTGGGATTTTTGTGTAAGATAAGCACAAATGGGGGAGAATATGCAAAAATTTCGTTCAAAAAAAGATTGGTGGATTTTAGGTTTTATCATTGCCATGACGGGCTTGCTGATTCAATTATTACTGACCATGTATGCCAAAGGCACTATGGCGCAATATCCAGTACACACCCTAACTTATGTGCTCACCATTGCAGTGTTGTGGTGGCCCGTATGGAACACGCAATATCGAGTTGAAGCAGATCAACTGATTATCACCTGTATGTTTCTATCCTGGAAAATTCCCTTATCAAGCATTCAACAGGTGAGTCCAAGTACGAATTCGGTTTCATCGCCTGCATTGTCCTTGGATCGTCTCCGTATCGACTATCTTAAGGAAGGTAAAGCCAAATTTGTACTGGTTTCACCCAAAGATAAAACGGCTTTTTGTCAGGCTCTACAACAACCCTCTTAATTCATTCATTTCAGTCTGCCATGCAAAGCCCTCATTCTTTTCAGTACGAGGGCTTTTGTTAATTAGAAGCCTTCAAGCACCAGTTTACCTTGGGTGCGTTCCGATTCAATTGCATGGTGCGCTTGACGAATATTGGCAGCATTAATACTGCCCATGACCTGATTCAAGGTGGTTTTAATTTTCCCTGTTTCAATCAGTTGCGCGACTTGTTGCAGCAGATGGGCCTGTGCAGACATATCCACGGTTTGGAACATGGAGCGGGTAAACATAAATTCCCAATGCACTGCCACCGATTTCCGTTTAAACAGATTAATGTCCAACTGTTCAGGGTCATCAATCAGACCAAACCGTCCTTGTGGGGCAATCAGTTCTGCAATTTGAGTCAGATAACTGCCTGTATGCGTGGTGGAAAATACATAGCGCGGCGCGCTTAAGCCTTGTGCCTGAATTTGTTCAGCCAAAGACTGGCGATGATCCAACACTACATCTGCCCCCAACTGTTTTACCCAAGCCTGCGTTTCAGGGCGCGAGGCGGTAGCAATGATTTTGAGTTGGGTTTTGGCTTTCAGTAATTGAATTGCCATAGAACCGACACCACCTGCACCACCAATAATCAGGATCGATTCATTTTCGTGATCATGCTGTTGTACTTGCAAACGATCAAACAGCATTTCCCAAGCGGTAATACTGGTGAGGGGTAAGGCTGCTGCTTCGGCAAAGGACAGATTTTGTGGTTTCAGGCTGATAATGCGTTCATCCACCACATGAAATTCGGCATTGGTGCCTGCTTTGGTCAAGTCACCCGCATACCAGACCTGATCACCCACTTTAAAGTGTTCTACTTCTGGACCCACGTCGACCACTTCGCCTGCGGCATCCCAACCCAAGACCTTAACTTGTCCCTGTTCAGGGGAGACGCGAGTACGGATTTTACAATCGACAGGATTGACCGAAACCGCTTGAACTGCCACCAAGACTTCTCTGTTTTTTGGCGTTGGTACGGGTAGTTCAACATCTTGTAGTTGCTCGGCATCACCGGCCTGTAAATATCCAACAGCTTTCATATTTTTAATCTCAGATTGGTTTATGATTAAAATCTTAGCGTAGTTTTAAATTGAGTCTATACGGTTAAATTTCGCATATAGTGTAGAAAAGGATACTATTGAAATGAGTAAAGCAAAGCATTCACGCTTTAATTGCAGTCCAGGGTGTGCGGTGGAAGCTGCCATTGGCATTCTGGATGGGAAGTGGAAAAGTATTATTTTATGGCATTTATTGACCGAACATACGCTACGTTTTAGTGAAATTCGTAAACGGATTCCGAACGTGACGCAACGCATGCTAACCAATCAACTGCGTGAATTAGAAGAAGATGGCATTATTCACCGCCAAGTCTATCCTCAGGTGCCACCCAAGGTGGAATATAGTTTGACGCCTTTGGGCCTGAGTTTACGAGAGATTTTAATGGCGCTAAAAGCATGGGGCGATGAGCACATGGATTTGTATGGACAAGTCAAACAAGAGCAGCCACCAGAAAAATTAACCCTAGAGCTGTAAATGAATAACGCACAATGGATGGAGCAGGGCGGCTTGAAAAAGTTGCTTTGCACATCCACATCATTGAATAACTTTCCAAGGTTTTAACGCACTGTGAACGAAAACGCCCGTGAACATATCGAAAAGATTTTAGCCAACATGACCACCTTGCCCGGAGTGTACCGTATGCTGGGCAAAGACGGCGAGTTACTCTATGTCGGCAAAGCCAAAAATCTGAAAAATCGGGTGTCGAGTTATTTTGTCAAAACTATTGAGCATCCCAAAACCCAGGCGTTGGTGGCACGGATTTATGACATTGAAACCTTGGTGGTGCGTTCCGAAACCGAAGCGCTATTGCTCGAGCAAAATCTGATTAAGCTGCATCGTCCGCCGTATAACATTATGCTGCGCGATGATAAATCCTATGTGTATATCTTTATCTCGGCAGATAAACCTTATCCGCGGATTGCCAGCGGACGTGGCAAGGGTAAACATCAGGTCGGCAAGTTTTTTGGACCATATCCGAGTGCCTATAATGCCCGTGATACGCTGCTGGTATTACAGAAACTGTTTAATGTCAGACAGTGTGAAAATAGCTATTTTTCGCAGCGTAAGCGTCCCTGTTTACAGTATCAAATCAAACGCTGTTCTGCACCTTGTGTGGGTTTGATTAGCCCTGAGGATTATCAGGAAGATGTCAATAATTCCATTCGCTTTTTACAGGGGGATACCCGAGAGCTGAATCAGGAATTGATTCAGAAAATGGAAGCAGCGGCAGAAGCATTGGAATTTGAAAAGGCCGTATTTTATCGGGATCGTATGGCATTACTGCGTGATGTGCAGGCACAGCAAGCGATTTATAAAATTAAGGGCGAAGCCGATATTTTGGCGATTGCCTATCAAGCTGGCGTGACCTGTGTGCAAATTATGCATGTGCGGAATGGCAAGATGCTAGGGGGTAAAGCTTATTTCCCTGATATGCTGGGCGATGACTTGGGTGAAATGCTGTCGGAATTTATGGCAAATTTCTATTTTCAGGTGGCCGATGAAGTGCCGAATGAATTGATTGTCAATGTGGCAATTCCGAATCGTAAGGAACTCGAACAAGCCTTGCAGCAGCATTTTGAACAGAAAATTCAGATTAAACACAATGTCCGCGAGACTCGTGCCGAGTGGCTGGAGTTGGCGCAGATGAATGTGCAACATGCCATTAAAGGCAAACTTGCCAATCATTTGGAGTTGAATGAGCGCTTTCATCAGTTGGAACAAGTGGTGGGTCGTCCGATAGACCGAATTGAATGTTTCGACATTTCGCACACCATGGGCGAAGCTACGGTGGCGTCTTGTGTGGTGTTCGATGCGGGTGGTGCGCGGAAACGGGATTACCGTCAATTTTCAATTCAGGACATTACCGAAGGCGATGATTATGCGGCGATGCGTCAAGCGCTAACACGACGTTATAAAAAGCATATGTTGCCCGATTTATTACTGATTGACGGGGGCAAGGGACAATTGCACATGGCGATGCAGGTGATGCAGGACTTAGCGCTGGACGCCTTTATGGTTGGGGTCTCCAAAGGCGAAGGGCGTAAACCGGGCTTGGAAACCCTGCACTTCACCGACGGGACTAAGATTCAGTTGCCCGAAGATCACAAGGCATTGCATCTGATTCAGCAAGTGCGTGATGAAGCGCACCGTTTTGCGATTACCAAACATCGTGCCAAACGCGATAAAAAGCGTGGCTCATCTATCTTGGAAGTGATTCCGGGTTTAGGACCGAAACGTCGCCGTGATTTACTGACCCATTTTGGTGGAATTCAGGGGGTACTGAAAGCCTCTGAAAATGAGCTGATTTTGGTGCCGGGCTTGGGTGAAGTCATGGCACGTACCATTTATAAAATTTTGCATGAATAAGCAGGGTAAATAGCAAAAATGCTCATTGACGCATCAGTCACATGGCATTCACAAACGCTCGAACTTGGTGAACAATATTTTCCAAAGGATAAAATAAGAGAAAAAGCATGTCGCTGCTAACGGTGTATCAGGCGCTTGAGCAAAGTGAATGGATTGACATTCCAGAGGGTTGGTTACAGGGGCGTACCATCTACGGTGGCGTGGTCGCAGGGCTGATGATGCAAAAAGCCTTGCTCAGTATTGCCGATCTGACCAAACGCTTGCTGAGTACCAGCGTGACTTTTGTGGGGCCTGTACAGCAAGGCGCAGCGCGAATTACTGCGGAAATCTTGCGTCAGGGTAAATCGGTTACCACTGTAGAAGTGCGCTTATGGCAGGATGATGCGGTACAAAGTATTTTAATTGCCAGCTTTGGTACGGCTCGATCTTCCGAAATTCATGTGCGTCAGGAGCGCGCAGCACCGAATTATTTACCTCCCGAACATTTATCAGGTATGCAAAAGCATGCAGATTTCCCGCAATGTTATCAGCAGTTTGATGTGCGTTGGGCAGAAGGCGCGGTGCCTTGTACTGCCAGTACGCAGAGTGACTTTGGCGGCTGGTGTCGCTTTGAACCTGAAAAACATCAGGACCGAGCTTTTGGGGTGGCCGATTTGATGACGCTTTTTGATATCTGGCCACCAGGGGTGCTGCCTTTGTTTAAGAATCTGGCACCCGCCAGTTCTTTGACTTGGCATGTGACGTATGTGAATCCCTTACAGCAAAACTTGCATGATTGGTTTAAATATAAAGTTTTTACCGACTATGCTGCCGAAGGCTATGCCACCGAATATGCGCATTTGTGGGATGCAGAAAATCGCTTAATTGCTATTTCTAGACAAACCGTTACGGTGTTTGCCTAGTGACACTGTACGCCAATTCGTATAAAGTGAGCCCTAAATACGATGAGTAAAATGTATTAATCAAATACATCAACTCATCGCACTTAAAGGGGAAAAGTTGGCGGTGTCTATGACAGCAGGTCGAATCCTGAACATTCCAAATATCTTGACCTTGGCGCGTATCGCCTTGATTCCTGTATTTTTATTAATTGCTTATTGGCCACCTGCCATTGGGGTTGCGGGGCATGATGGCGGTTTAACGCGGCACATGATCCTGACTGCGATTTTTGTGTTAGCAGCCGTCACGGACTGGTTCGATGGCTATTTGGCCAGAACCTTAAACCAGACCTCGGCATTTGGTCGTTTCCTTGACCCTGTTGCCGATAAGCTGATGGTCGCAGCGGCATTGATTGTACTGGTACAATGGCAGCCGTCAATTTCCATGGCTTTTGCCGCGATTGTAATTATCTCGCGTGAAATTACCGTTTCTGCATTAAGAGAGTGGATGGCTGAACTCGGTGCCCGCACCAATGTGGCTGTATCGACTGTCGGTAAATACAAAACCGCTTTTCAGATGATTGCGATTTCAGTGTTCTTATTGAATTGGCAACCTCTAGAAACCTTGGCGTATTTACTGTTGTATACCGCGGTGGTTTTGACCTTGTGGTCGATGTTTATTTATTTAAGAGCGGCGTGGCCGTACTTAAAACAGCCTTAATTGCGAATTCTAAAAAACTCCAGCTCTGGAGTTTTTTTATGCCTGAAATTTTTAGACTTAAAGCAGGAGGTACAGACATTAAAAAGCCCAAGACAGTGCTTGAGCTTTCTAACAACAACTTCTGAGGGAGAATAGGGCGTATTCATGTCATGGAAACATAAAGCCGCTGAAGAACAATAATCATATTATGAGAATTTGTTGTTGGATTCAATAAAATATCCCCCATCAGTTTGTTCAATTCTTGTATACGGCTTGCAGCGATTTAGAGTGCGTTTTCACTGGACAAGGCAATGAACTTTTGTTCAATCAAGGCAGCATTGTTGTGTAAAACTTCAATCAGTTTATCTAAATTGACAAATTCAAATCGATTTCTGGAACCGAGCACAGTTAGTGCCAAAGGTGGTTCTTTGCTGGAAAATTTAATGGGTACAGATAGACCAGACACATTCGGGTCGACTTCACCATTGGAGAAGTAATAGCCCTGCTTTTTGATCTTTTTCATTTTGCTCAAGAATTCTTGTTCATCATGCGCAAAACCAACTTCATCAAGTTGCACTGCAAAACGCTGGTAATAATCCAGAATTCCTTGTTTCGGTAAATGCGAAATGATGGTTTTCGGTGAAGAGCCAGCATAGACAGGGCGAGGACAGCCACGACCATAAGACAATAACGTCACACCTTTGGTTACTTCATGATGTAAGTCAATACAGGAGTCATGATTGAGATGGGTCAACAGACAGCAAAATTCAGTCCGTTCTGCAATTTCCTTCATGAAAGGAATGCTGATTTGAATCAATGGATTCGATTTGTGCGAAATATAATCTAAAACGGCAATTTTTGAGCCAAGGGTATAGTCCCCAGAAGTGCCACTCAGGCGTTGTAATAGTTCAGCAGAAACCAATTCTTTTAAATAGCGATAGCTGGTTGGTTTAGAAAGGCCAAGTTCTTCACTAATGATATCGACATTAATGATCGGGCGAGACACTGAAAACAGGTCTAAAACGGTGAGAATTTTACCAAAACTAGAAAGTGTCATAACAAGCCACAACGTCAAAAATAAAAAGACATTTAAAGTAATGTTATAACAAATTGTGGGTTGGCTTGCAGGGCTTTTGTAATAAAACGACGGGAGAGTCAAAATTCGGCATGTGACGATAATTTATCTTTACAATATCTAAAATTATGAAATTAATTAAAACAAATTATCATAATAAGATATTTTATTTGACTTTGGTGTGGATTATTCGCAAAATAGCCGCATTGAATTTCTCACTGTAAATTTTGCAACTCAAAATTTACGCATGAATTGCAGCCATGACGTTTCTCCCACGTTACGGTCTGCACCCTCATTTAAATCATTATTTCTGTCACCGTGATTGCGCGGAATGGACAGATCTTGCATATTGATATTGTCGACATTGGTGTGACCTTGAAACAGCTCAGCAGTCTGATTTCGTCTAAAGGATTGGACGATGTTATTAATTAAACCGATATTGGCTTTTCGCCCTAGTCGCATGGATTTGGTTTTTGCAGTTAAAACCTTTATTGCGATGTTATTGGCGCTATTTATTGCATTTTCCCTTGATCTGACCTATCCGATGTGGGCGGCAGGCACGGTGATTATTGTGGCACACCCTTATGCAGGGATGGTGTCCTCGAAGGCGGTTTATCGCCTGCTTGGCACATTCATTGGCGGGATTGTCGCCATTGTACTGACGCCTCAATTTATTGACCTTCCCATCTTTTTCACCTTGGTTTTGGCAGGCTGGGTCGGCGTGTGCCTGTATATCTCCTTGTTAGACCGTACTCCGCGCAGTTATGTGTTCATGCTGGCAGGCTATACCACGGTGATGGTGGTCTGTAGCTCGATCAACAGCATTAGTACCCATAGCGTGTTTGATATGGCGCTGGGGCGTATCTTGGAAATATCAGTGGCGGTACTGTGTAGCGCCGTGGTTTCCAGTACGCTGTTTCCTGTGCATTTAGGCAGTTTGCTGCAAAAGCGTGTGCAAAAAACGCTGGATGATACGCGTCAGGTGTTTCGCCGTATTTTGACCGATCCAGAGCACAGTAGCAGTTATACCCAACTGTTGGCTGGCATCACTCGCGATACTTCAGATATTCATGCTTTAGCCGTACATTTGAATTATGAGCGTAGCGCCTTACAGGGCATGACCAAGTCACTACAAGAACTCTTGCATCAGGTCAGTATGACCGTTGCCAATTTGGTCGCGATGTCGGAACGCATCGCTCAGCTGGATCAAATTGATACCCGTTATCGACAGGTTCTACCTCTTTTACATGAGCATGTGCTGCAATTTTTACAATCGCAGCAGCACGTACAGGCCGAGCAGTTGAAGCAGTTGCCGGATACTTTTGAACAAGATTTCGCTGCTTTGTCGGATCTGGTGACGGCTGAACAACAAATTGCATTAAATGCGCTCAAAATGGATATTCGCCACTTTATGGAAAATGTGGTGACCATCAAGTGTCTGTGGGATCTGATTCAACGTGGCGACAAACGCATTCCAGAGCAAATCGTGACCTTGACCACCTCCTATCCGAGTTTGCATCGCGATCACGGGGTGGCAGTGCGTAGTGCGGTGGCAGCAAGCATCGCCACGATCATTTCATTCTTGCTGTGGATTTATAGTGGTTGGCATGCGGGTTATATGATGGCGCAGTTGACGGCAGTCAGCGTATGTATCTTGTCGGGTCTGGACAATCCTGTTCCTGCATTACGCCTGTTTGTGCGTGGTTCGGTCTATGCGGCATTTATTACCATGTTCTATGCTTTTGTGATTATGCCCGAGGTGCATGAGTTCTGGCAGTTGGCCTTTGTACTGGCGCCGCTGTCATTGTATTTATTGAGCATGTTCCCGAATCCGCCGTTGATGGGGTTGGCTTTGCCGATGTTGATCAACTTCATTATGAGTTTGAATCTGCAAAACCGTTATAGCACGGATGCGGTGTTGCTGATGGATACGGCAATGGCAGGTGTTGTTGGTCCGATCATCTCCATTTTGGCAATTTATTTTATTCGGGCTATGTCGCCAGAAACCAGTGCCAATCGTATTTTGGCCTTACATTATAAAGCGATGCGTGAAGCCTTATTTATTCCATATGGCGTGCAGTTTCGGATTCATTTACGCAGTATGTTAGATCGCATTGGTGTGCTGAACACCAAGCTGGTGCAATCAGAACATATCAAACGGGCGATGAATTTGGCCTTAATTGAGACCAGTGCCGTGATCAACCTGAGTCGTCTGGCGGAATTTGTGCAGAACCCGAAGCTTAATAGGACTTTGCAACAAGCTTTGCTGACTTTACAACAGAGCTTGGAACAGGCCTTTTTAGCACAAGAAAAACAACAGATTTTACCCGAAGCACTGAAGCAACAAGTGTTTACCGACTTAAAGCTTGTAGAACAAAGTTTAAAGGATGAGTCGAATGCTGAAATTTGTACGCGGGTCAGCATGAATATTAATAATATTCGCAGCAGTATTTTTCATGAACATCCCCCTGTAAAGGCAGGGCATGCAGCAGAAAAAGGAGCCTGAGATGGGAGAGTTGAATGTCTATGGAATTTATATCCCTGTTTTTCTCATACAGGCCATTTGTGCTTATGTTGTTTTTAAATTGGTTTCCATCTTGAGCGATAGATGGATTGATCAAGGGTGGATTGCTTTACCAGGTGTCTTCAATCTTTGCCTCTATCTCGTTTTATTGATGGGCGTGCATGAAGTATTTTTGGTGTTTTGGGGTATTTAGGCCGTACAGATGATTGGATTAGTGAAGAGGAAACAGACATGAATACCTTGGATACGCGTAAGGTCATACGACCGATCGTGACAGCCGTGATGTTGCTGGCAGCGATCTACGTGGTGGTGCATTTATGGAATTATTATAATTCAGCACCTTGGACACGTGATGGCCGAGTCCGAGGGGATGTCATGCAAGTGTCTTCGGATGTTTCGGGTTTGGTCACGCAGGTTTTGGTGGAAGACAACCAAACCGTGAAAAAAGGACAGGTGCTGTTTAAAATTGATGTGGCACGTCAGTCACTGGATGTCGAACAGGCAAAATCCGATTTAGCCAAAGCCCATGCGGGATTAGCCGAAGCGGAAGCAGCCTTGGCACAAGCCAAAGCCAATCTGGTGAAGTCCAAAGCCAATGCCAATCTGGCAGATAAAAATGCCAGCCGCTACGCCAATTTAATGGATGGCGCGATTTCAAAACAAGAGCAGGACCAGATCTTTGCAGCACGAGATCAATCGCATGCCGAACATGAGCAGATGTTGGCGGCCATAGAACAGGCGCAAGCCAATATTGTGCAACAAAAAGCACTGATTGAAGTGGCCAACAGTAATTTGCATTTGGCGCAGCTTAATCTCACCCGTTCTGAAGTGGTCGCACCTGCAGATGGCAGCTTGTCCAATTTTGGCTTGCAAGTCGGTAATTACGTGAAAACTGGTGATGCTGTGGCTGCCTTGGTCAATCGTCAGCAACTGTATGTGGTGGGCTATTTTGAAGAAACCAAATTGAACCATATTCAAATTGGTGACCCTGCAACGGTGCAGTTAATGGGTGATGATCAGAAAATTAAAGGTCATGTGCAGGGCATTGCTTCAGGGATTGAAGACCGTGAGCGTTCCAGTAGTTCTACCTTGTTGGCCAATGTAAATCCAACCTTTACGTGGGTGCGTTTAGCTCAGCGTGTACCAGTGAAAATTGTGCTGGATGAAATGCCGAAAAACCAGTTGGCATTTGTTGCGGGTCGTACTGCGACCATTCATATTCAAACCAAGCAATAACAACATGGAAAAGGAGCTTTCTCCTTTTCCTGGTCAGGTTTTAAGGCTGTACACCTTCGGGGTGACGATACCAACTTTCAATCAGTAGTGCAGCTGCAAGACTATCGGCAGCCAGCTTTTTGCCCCGACCTTGAGCTTGATAATGATCCAGCTCATCGCGTGCTTCGCGGGTGGTGAGACGTTCATCGACCATTAAGGTTTCGATATTGGTTTGATGACGCAAGCGGCGGGCAAACTTGCGGGCACGGGTGGATAGTTCCGATTCGCTGTCATCCATGTTTAACGGCAAGCCAACCAAAAACAAATTCGGTTGATGTTGTTTGACCACTTTCAGCAAATTGTCCCAGTGCGGAATGCCGTCTTTCATCGGAAACAAAGGCAGGGGATTGGCACTGGAAATAATCGACTGTCCAACCGCCATGCCCATTTTCTGTGTGCCAAAGTCAAATGCCATGATCAATTGGGGTTGAGCTAACTCAGGCATGACCAATCTCTGAAGATAACCAAGTACGATCAACGCCCATTTTCTTATAGGCTGCATCCCAACGTTCACCGTAAGGCAAGTTGAAAATCAGATCCATATCCGAATCGCAAATCAGCCAGTCACCGCGGGTGATTTCATCTTCTAGTTGGTGCTTTGCCCAGCTGGCATAGCCTAGTGCAATTTGGTAGCGTCCGACCCCTTCATTGTGCGCAATGGCATCCAGAATATCTTTGGATGTGGTAATGCAGACATTTTCACCAACCGCAATCGATGAATGCCATGTCGGTTGTCCTGTATGCAGCACAAAGCCTGCTTCAGGGCGCAATGGGCCGCCCTGTAGGACATCGTGCGGATGCACATTATCGGCATCAATTTCTAGATCATTAAGTAATTCTTTTACGGAAATGCCAGAAGGTCGATTGATAATAATGCCTTGCGCACCTTCATCATCATGACGAGCCAAATAAATGACGGTATGAGCAAAAAACTCATCTTTCATTTCTGGCGGGGCAATCAGGCAACGATGCGTGAGATATTGTTTGGTCACCTAAGCATTTCTCCTTAAACATTCATGGATGTGATGATCACGGTCTGTATGCTTTCAACTTACAAGACTTTGTCGTATTCACCAATCTTTTTTATCGCTTTGATATTAAATTTATGCCGTTTGAAACTTTAATTGGCGCAGTTGTTTGGCATGCTGTAGCGTGGTTTCACTAATTTCTACGCCACCGGTCATGCGTGCTAATTCTAGAATACGTTGTTGTTCTTCTAGGGAAATAATAGTACTGCTGGCAGGATCGGTTTGCTGTTTTTTCACCAGCAAATGCTGATCCGATTGTGCCGCCACTTGTGCCTGATGGGTAATACAGAGAATTTGCACGTGTTGAGCTAAATCTGCCAGTAAGCGTCCGACGATTTCCGCAGTACCTCCACTGATGCCGACATCAATTTCATCAAAGACCAAAACTTCGGCTTCGGTTTTTTCTGCGTTCATGACCTGCATCACCAGAGCAATACGTGACAATTCACCACCCGACGCGACGCGCGCCAAAGGTTGTGCAGGGATGCCTTTATTGGCCGTAAATAACAGTTGAATGAAGCTGAGACCATCGGCAGAGGCTTGTTCCAGCGGTTCAAACTTAAACTCGAAATGTGCTTCTGGCAGCGCCAATTGTTTGACTTGTTCGGTTAATTGTTTGGCTAATGGTGTCGCTGCTTCACGTCGAATGTCATCTAAATGCTGGGCTTTGGCTAAAAAGTCCTGATGTGCCAGTTCGACCTGTTCTGCTAAAGTTTCAGGGTCTTCCAGTGCATGCAATTGTTCCAATTCAGTTTGCCAGCCGTGGTATTCGGCTTTTAAGGCTTCAGGTTGAGTACGGTATTTGCGTGCAAAACGATGGAAGACTTCAAGTTGGGTATTCAGTTCTTCCATTCGTTCAGGGTCGTAGCTTTGACGGTCTATGAACTGACGTAAATTTGCGGTTGCATCATCCAGTTCACTTTGTGCATTCAGAATGGATGTGTGGATTTCAGCCAACTGTTCACTGCGTCCCGCATGGGATTCCAGACGACGGATCAGTCCAGACAATTCCTGATTAATATTTTGTTCGGCTTCATCCAGTGCATTTAAGGCATAACTACAGTCTTGCATGATGTGTTCATGGTGACTAAGTCGATCAAACTCTTGTTCAATTTCCTTATATTCTAATTGCACCACGTCTTCTAATTCTTCGAGCTGCAATTCAAGCGTTTCAATCCGTTGTTTGCGGGTCGCTTGCGCATCCAGTGCCGCCTGATGTTGACGAATGGTTTGCTGCCAGTTCGCATAGGCATCTTTGACCTGTTGTACAGGTTGGGTAAAGTTGCTGTAACGGTCTAACCAGTGTTTAGGATAAGGTGGCTCTAAAAGTTGTTGCTGACTATGCTGACTGTAGAGTTGTACCAGTAGTCGTCCCAACTCTTTCAGTTCGGACAAACTACTTGGGCGCCCATTAATCCACGCTTTGCTACGCCCTGTGGCAAACACCACGCGTCTTAAATGAATTTCGCCCGAATCATCATCTAACTCATGTTGCGCTAACCAGTTCGCTTCGGGACTCTGCGGCTCATAGCTAAAGACGGCCGTAATATCCGCCTTATCGGCGCCATAACGCACATAATTGGTGTCAGTACGTTCACCCAAGCAAGCCGAAAGTGCATCAAGGAGTAAGGATTTTCCTGCACCTGTTTCACCCGTGAGAACATTAAAACCTTGATCAATATCAATGGCTAAGTGATCAGCTAAGGCAAAATTGATGAGAGTTAAATGTGTCAGCATAAACGCGTCCAAGCTGCGAAAAGTTTGGTTTCTGTAAGATAGTCAAGTTTTTTAATTATCACAAGCTGCAGGCAATGCTGTCACTGTGTTGGATTCTATATTAGCGTAAATTTTTCAATTGCATAGTAAAGATTTAAGACTAAAGCAATTTGAGTCTGGGACCTCAATCAGATACACTTTTTCTGTTAAAACATGGGGGCTGTAAAAGTGTGATTCTAGGTTTTCTAGGAAAAATGCTATTTACAGAGAAACACCGATTGATTAGTTGTAATTGCCTATTTAAACTACATCAATCATTAAGATATTTATGCGCATCATCTGGAGAATACGCATGTCAGCTCAGTTTGATCATGTATCAGTTATCAAAAAATCGAACGTTTACTTTGGTGGTTTGTGTATCAGCCATACGGTTCAATTTGAAGATGGAACCAAAAAAACCCTAGGCGTAATTCTTCCAACTGAACAAGCCTTAACGTTTGAAACGCATGTGCCTGAGCGTATGGAAATTATTTCTGGTGAATGTCGTGTCAAAATCGCGGATAGCGAAGAAAGCGAATTGTTCCGTGCAGGACAATCTTTCTATGTTCCAGGCAATAGCCGTTTTAAAATCGAAACAGATGAAGTTTTGGACTATGTTTGCCATTTAGAAGGCTAAGTCTAGGACGGATAAGCAAAGCTATTTTAACTAAAATCAGTTAAACTATGGCTTATGTCAAAATCCTGTAAAGGCAACTTTGCAGGATTTTCTTTTTTTCATTTCTCCCTGTCATTCTGCTTGCTCGAGGTCGTTCATGGCAAAACCTGAATATTATTATGGCGTTCATTCGGTAGAGTCGCTGTTAGAATTGGAGCCTGAACGTGTTCTGACTTTGTTTACTTTAAAGGGGCGTGACGATCAACGTTTAAAACGTGTACTTGAGTTGGCCGAGCCTTTTGGGATTAGCGTACAACAAACTGGTCGCGATCGATTGGAAAAAATGGCGGGTTTACCATTCCATCAGGGGGTCGTGGCTGCGGTCCGTCCTAATCCAGTTTTAAATGAAAAAGATTTGGAAGAATTATTAAAGCAATCGCCGAATTGTTTATTGCTAGGTTTAGACCAAGTCACAGATCCGCATAATTTGGGGGCGTGTATTCGTACCGCGGCAGCTATGGGTGTTGAAGCGGTGATTGTGCCGCGTGATCGTTCAGCAAGCTTAACCCCGACCGCACGTAAAGTAGCAGCAGGCGGTGCCGAGAAGGTGAAGTTTATTCAGGTGACTAATTTGGCACGCACTTTGGGGCAGATTAAAGAGCAATTTAATGTCCGTGTGGTCGGAACCATGCTGGATGAAAAGGCATTACCGCTACAAAAATTTGATTTTACAGGTACGGCTGTATGCGTGGTGATGGGCGCTGAAGATACAGGTTTACGTCCTGTGACCCAGTCACAATGTGATCAGACGGTTTATATTCCAATGGCGGGTAACCTGCAAAGCTTGAATGTCAGTGTTGCAACAGGCATGGCACTGTATGAAGCTTGTCGCCAACGTCAAAGTGTTTGATTCACCGTTATTCTCTAAAATATTGTTTAAATCATGATTTCACACCGCTCCCAAGGTTATTTATTTGTTGCTATAACAATGTGCATTTGGGGCGGTTTCACTTTAACCTCCCGTTTAAGTGCGCAATGGCATATCAGTGCATGGGATATTACCGCATTACGTTTCGCCTTGGCTTTTTGCATTTTAATGCCGATTTTAATTTATAAGAAAGACACGGCATTTTTGTGGCATAAGCAACCTGTGATTTTAGCGCTCATTGGTGGTGTGGCGTATTGCCTGACCTCCTATAGCGCCTTTCATTATGTTCCAGCGGCGCATGCGGCGATTTTCCTGAATGGTTGCTTGCCTTTATGTACCGCCATTGCTGCCTATCTTCTGTTTCAGCAACCTTTTGATCGGCATACATGGTTAAGTCTGGCGATTATGCTGACCGCAATTGGCTCAATGGCCTATCTGATGTATCAGGAAACCGGGGTTGCTTTTGGTTTCGGAGATTTGCTGTTTTTACTCAGTGCCATCTGGTGGGGGATTTTTACGGTGCTGTTACGGCAGTGGAAACTCTCTGCTTGGCATTCTATGGCGAGTGTTGCCATTTGGTCTGCCATGATTTATCTGCCGATCTATGTATTATTCTTACCGAAACATCTCGATCAGCCAGAGCCGATGCACTTAGTGCTACAAACACTCTTCCATGGCATCTTTGTGGTGATTGTTGCAACCCTGACTTATGTGGAAGCCATTAAACGTTTAGGGGCCTTTAAGGCTGGTAGTATTGTGACTTTAGCACCATTTATTGCTGCGATTCTTGCAGTTCCATTACTTAATGAACCTTTAAGTGTGGCGATTATGTGTGGTTTGTTTGGTATGGCCATTGGTGCTTTACAGCCATGGCGCTGGTTGCGTAAAGACTCATTACAGGAACGACTCGATCAACAAAAGAAGTCGTCTTAAATTAACTTCTTTTGTTGTGCCAAGCTGAGATATTGTTGATGTAACGGTTCTAGATGGGCATAAAGGTGCTTGAGATGACCGTCATTCAGCACAATATCATGCGCCAGTTGCTGTTTTTGCGTTCTCGGCATCTGTGCTTGAATGATCTGTTGAATTTGTTTAATGCTTTGCCGATCACGTTGACTGGCACGTTCGATCTGTAGATCTTCCGAGGCATCAATCAGCAACACGCGATCAGTGAGTTCATGTTGATTGGTTTCCAGTAAGAGCGGAGAGACTAAAATCACATAAGGACTAGTCGCAGCTTGCAGTTGCTGAAGAATGGACTGGCGAATGGCAGGGTGGGTGATACCCTCTAAAATTTTTCGTGCATCAGCATGCTGAAAGATATGTTCACGTAAGGCTTTACGATTCAGTGCACCTGTTTTATCGAGCACCCAGTCGCCAAAAGCAGTTTGAATCGCATGCAGGGCAGGTTGACCAGGTTCAACCACTTCTCGTGCCACCACATCGGCATCGATCACTTGAATGCCTTGGCTTTCAAACCAGTGGCTGGCAGCGGATTTCCCGCTGCCAATTCCGCCTGTTAGACCGAGAATGAAAGGAGCTAACATCGCTATTGTCCCAGATAAACTTTCATGATTTGCTCACCCCATAAAAAGGCAATCCAACCTGCAATCGCAATATAGGGACCAAAAGCAAAGGGCTGGTTTTCTTTACGGACTTTGAGAAGAATGATCCCGATGATTGCACCCACCAATGAAGACAATAACACGATTAAGGGCAGCATTAAGGGGCCCATCCATGCGCCTAGAGCGGCCAGCAATTTAAAGTCACCATAGCCCATGCCTTCTTTGCCTGTAATGATTTTAAACAGGTAATACACAATCCAAAGGCACAGAAAACCAATGATGTAGCCCCAGATGGCAACGCTTGGCGAGGTGTAAATAGAATAACTATTGATCCCCAGTCCTAGCGCTGCCAATGGAAGGGTGTAGCGATCTGGTAAAAGCTGGGTATCAAAGTCGATAAAAGTCAGTGCAATCAATGTGTAGGTTAGGATTAAGCCAAACAGCATCTGAAGGGTTGGACCATAAATTGCTACAACTGTTAAGGCACAAATTGCTGTGAGTAACTCAACAAGAGGATAGCGGATGCTAATGGGATTGCTGCAGGTTCCGCATTTACCGCGTAGTGCTAACCAGCTAATCACGGGGATATTCTGATACCAACGGATCGGCGTATTACATTTTGGGCAGGTGGATGCAGGTCGACTTAAACTGAGTTTATGTTCATCAATAATCGCTTGTTCTGGATGTAGCAATAATTGGCAATCTTGACGCCATTCCTGTTCCATCATTTTAGGCGTGCGGTAAATCACCACATTCAGAAAACTACCAATACATAAACTAAAAATCCCAACTGCGACATAGAGTGCAGTTGGGTTTTGAATTAAATAATTGATTAAATCGTGCATTAAACCACAGAGCCCATTTGGAAGATTGGAAGGTACATGGCAATGACAAGACCACCAACGAGTACACCGAGCACTGCCATAATTAATGGTTCCATCATTGAGGTGAGTCCATCAACAGCATTGTCGACTTCATTTTCATAATGAGTCGCAACTTTGTCTAACATGGCATCTAGCGCGCCCGATTCCTCACCAATTGCCACCATTTGAACTGCCATAGACGGAAACTTGTCGGTGACGCGCATCGCGAATTGCAGTTGTTGACCTGTGGCGACATCTTCTCGAATCTTCATTACAGCTTGTTCATAGACCACATTGTTGGTTGCTCCTGCCGTAGATTCTAAGGCATCAATCAATGGAACACCTGCTGCGAATGTAGTCGCTAAAGTACGACTGTAGCGGGCGATAATGGCCTTATAGACCAGATCACCAAAAATTGGAGCTTTTAATGCGGCCTTATCTAAGAAGTCGCGAAATTTTTTACTACGCTTTTTTGCTTCAAGAAAAGCAGCAATTACAATACCAATCGCAATAATCAGAATGAACCAGTATTTTTGCATCCATTCCGACATATTCACCACCATTTTAGTAAATGCAGGAAGGTCAGCACCAAATGAACTAAAAAGGTCTTGAAAAACAGGAACCACTTTCACCATCAAAATAATGGTCACAATAATTGCCACAACGACAACGGTTGCAGGGTATTTCATGGCTTTTTTGATTTTTTGCTTCAGTAGCTCACTTTTTTCTTTATAGATCGCAACACGATCTAACATGGTTTCAAGCGCACCTGATTGTTCACCAGACTCGACCAAGGAGCAAAATAGGTTATCAAAATACTGAGGATATTTACGTAAGGCGCCTGCAAAGGTATTACCACCCTCAACCTCGCCTTTAATGCCTAAAACGACTTCACGCATGGCGGGATTTTCTAGACCTTCAGCAACAATTTCAAAGCTTTGTACCAAGGGTACACCCGCTTTCATCATGGTTGCCAATTGTCGAGTAAAAATGGTGATATCTAGCGTGCTGACTTTCTTTTTAAGCAAGCCTTCTAGAATATTCTTCCGTTTTTCCCGAATGGTTTTAATGGTCACACCCTGCTTGCGTAATGTGACTTTTGCTAAAGCCATATTTCGTGCAGGTAAGTCCCCTTTAATTTTTAGCCCTTTGCGGTCAACTCCTTCATAACTGAAGGTTGGCATCATCTGTGCTTTTTTGACAGCCATGCATTTATCCTTATTTTAAATACTCACTTTATTCGCTGGTCACACGATTGACTTCTTGAAGAGAAGTTACCCCTTGCATGACCTTCTTTAAGCCTGAAATACGTAGATTATTAAACCCCGATTTTGCCGATGCTTCTGCAATTTCAATTGCATTACCATCTTCCATAATAATCTTGGATATCTCAGGTGTAACTTTCATTACTTCATATATTCCGACACGTCCTTTATAACCTTCTCGACATTCAGAACATCCGACAGGTTGAAAAATCTTAAAGTCAGGATGTTGTATATCCTGTTCAGTAAAGCCCATTTCTAACAGGCTATTTTGAGGTATTTCAACAGGTGTTTTACATTGTGAACAGAGTCGTCGAGCCAGACGTTGTGCAATTACCAAGTTTACAGAGGTTGCAATGTTAAAGGAAGGGACGCCCATGTTTCTTAAACGTGTGAGTGTCTCTGGCGCACTGTTGGTATGTAGGGTTGACATCACCATATGACCTGTTTGTGCGGCTTTAATCGCAATTTCTGCAGTTTCCAAGTCTCGAATCTCACCGACCATGACAATGTCTGGATCTTGGCGTAAGAAGGATTTTAATGCCGCGGAAAAGGTGAGACCAACTTTATTATTCACGTTGACCTGATTGATGCCCTCTAAGTTAATTTCAACTGGATCTTCCGCGGTGGAAATATTGGTATCTTCTTTATTAAGAATATTCAGGCCAGTATAGAGCGAGACGGTTTTACCTGAACCTGTAGGACCTGTAATGAGCAGCATCCCTTGCGGTTTTTCCAGTGCCTCCATAAATAAGGCTTTTTGTTCAGGTTCATAACCTAGGGCATCAATCCCCAGCATTGCACTAGACGGATCTAGAATACGCAATACAATTTTTTCACCGAATAGAGTCGGGAGAGAGTTGACACGGAAATCAATGGCTTTGCTTTTTGAAATTTTAAGTTTGATACGACCATCTTGCGGAATCCGTTTTTCAGCGATGTCCATTTGCGACATAACTTTTAAACGTGAGGCAAGGCGATTGGCTAACTGTAATGGGGGAGTTGCAATTTGACGTAAGACGCCATCTACGCGGTAACGAACACGATAGACTTTTTCATAGGGTTCAAAGTGTAAGTCGGATGCACCCATACGAATCGCATCAATTAATAATTTATTGATATATTTAACAATCGGAGCTTCATCTTCTTGAGGTCCGTCATCATTATCTTCTTGATCGGTATTTTCCTCATGCACGTGTAGTTCCAAGTCATCATCAAATTCGAAGGTGCTGTCTTCTGCATAATTTTGTTCAATGATTTTTTCTAATTTGTCATGTTCAACAATAATGACTTCAATGTTGAGTTTACTGTTGAAACGAATCGCATCCATAGCTTCAATATTTGTGGGATTGCTGGTTGCCACAAATAAAAGATGTCCACGTTTGAAAATGGGTAGTATTCTGAATTTAGTAATCAGTTTATCTTCAACGATATCTTTTAAAATATGTGAAGAATCGTAAGTTGAAAGATCAAATAAAGGCTCGCCAAATTCTTCAGAAATTTTTTCGGCAATCACGAGTGGATTAAGCTTCGAGTTCTCAATCAGATAAGGAACAATATCTTGGTTGGCTTTCTTAGCATTGGTGACTGCAATATGCATGTTTTCAGTAGAAACTAGCCCATCTTCGACCAAGCGGCGAATAAAACCTGTAAATCGTGGAGAACTTTGTAGTGCTGTCATTCGCAAATGCCTACTTCAATTAAATTGTTTATAATTGGTATCGTAAAATTATACTTTTGTTGTATAAAAATACCATATCTGAAAATGTTGTGTTGGGCTAAGTATTGATGAAAAGCATGAACCAGTCTAATGAAACTGTCATTTTTTCGATGTGACTGACTGAAAAAAATATAAAAAAGTAAAGATCATACCAAACCGTCAAGAAAATTATCTTCTCGCTCAGCAATTCCGTGTAGAATGTCGCCGTTTAAATCAATTGTTTTGTGAATGGGTTAAGTATGTCGGATTCGACGATCATGCCTTGGGTTGTGGGTAATTGGAAAATGAATCCAATGCAGGCCAATGCCAAACAACTTATAAATGAATTTAAAGAATTATTGAATAAGAATGAAATTTCTCCAGCACAATGCCATTTAGCGGTTGCGCCGATTTCAATTGCCTTGAGTTGGGTACAGGATGAATTTAAACAGGCGAGTCGTCCTGTGCATGTTGTTGCACAAGATGTATCTCGTATGTCGGGCACGGGTGCTTATACAGGTGAGGTGAGTGCATCTTTATTAAAAGATAGTGCCATTGAGTATGTGTTAATTGGTCACTCTGAACGTCGTGAGTTCTTTGGTGATGACCCTCAGGTGATCATTGAAAAAGTGAAACATGCGCTCGCGGAAGGACTCACGGTAATTTATTGCGTGGGTGAAAGTTTGCAGCAGCGTGAAAGTGGTCAGGCAGAACAAGTGGTATTACAACAAATTTGTGATATCGCCAGCAGTGTAAGCGCTGAACAATGGCAACAGATTGTCATTGCTTATGAACCAATTTGGGCAATTGGTACAGGTAAAACTGCCTCACCAGAAGATGCGCAAACTATGCATGCCAAAATCCGTGAAGGTTTAAAACAGTTGACAGCATTCGGTGCCAGCATGCCAATCTTGTATGGTGGTAGTGTTAAGCCAGAAAATGCAGTAGAGTTGGCAGCCTGTCCAGATATTAATGGCGCCTTGGTGGGTGGAGCATCGCTGAATGCTGCATCTTTTTATCAGATTGCTCAGGCGTTTGCGCTGAAGAAATAACGAGGAGTTCATCATGCATACTTTTGTGCTGGTGGTGCATATTATTCTTGCTGTATTGATGATCGGCTTGATTCTTGTACAGCATGGTAAGGGCGCTGATGCGGGTGCCTCTTTCGGTGGCGGCGGCGCTGCAACCGTATTTGGAGCTTCGGGTTCTGGAAACTTCTTAACGCGTTTAACTGCAATTTTGACGGCTTTGTTCTTTATTACTAGTTTGACCTTGGCGGTATTTGCCAAACAGCAAACCACCGAAGCCTATAGTTTGAAATCCGTACAAACGACTGCACCTGCGACAACTAATTCGGGTGAAACTTCACCAACTGCACCAAAAACTGGCGAATAAGCTGAAATAGGGCTTTCTTTTTTACGTTGTTACGCATAGAATGCGTCACAGCTGCGGTGGTGGTGGAATTGGTAGACACGCTACCTTGAGGTGGTAGTGCTTTCGGGCGTGGGGGTTCAAGTCCCCCCTTCCGCACCAAACTATAAAACCAGATAGTTTGGTGTATGCAGTGAATATGTTGATGCGGGATGGAGCAGTCTGGTAGCTCGTCGGGCTCATAACCCGAAGGTCGTTGGTTCAAATCCAGCTCCCGCTACCAATTTTAATTAAGATGCAACTTAATTAAAGCAAAATGGAAAAAGATTTTCCTTGAAGATTTTTTAAATTTTGTATATAATTTTGCAACGTTAATGCGGGATGGAGCAGTCTGGTAGCTCGTCGGGCTCATAACCCGAAGGTCGTTGGTTCAAATCCAGCTCCCGCTACCAAGTTTCTAAAGAGGCTCACAATAAGGTGGGCCTTTTTGCACAGTGGACATTGATTTTCTGTGTAATAATGGGGGCGATTGCGCCCTTTTTTATTGGCTATCGTGTAGTGTCGACATCAATTGGTCAAATAGTCATGCTTCACTATAGTAGGTCTGTTTCATCGGTCAACATGGCCATTGAATCGCACAAAAATGACGAGAGTAAATGAAGTTATCAAATAAAACCCAAGCACTCCAAGATTTAATCGCTCCTGCAGTGCAAGCTTGTAATGTAGATCTTTGGGGGATTGAATTTATCCCACAAGGCAAACGTTCGTTATTGCGTATCTATATTGACAAAGCTATTGATGAAAATGTAGAACCAATTATCAATGAAGACGGTGAGGAAGAGCTCGGCCGTGGTATTGGCGTTCAAGACTGTGTGCGTGTCACTCAACAAGTGGGTGCTATGCTTGATGTACATGATCCAATTTCAGGGGAGTATGCGCTAGAAGTGTCATCTCCAGGTTGGGATCGTCCATTTTTCCAATTGGAGCAGATGCCTGCATATATTGGTCAACAAGTCGCATTACGTCTGATCAGTGCTGTAGAAAATCGTCGTAAGTTTCAAGCCAAATTGGTTGCCGTAGATCTGGAAAATGAAGTGATTCAGGTTGAAGTGGAAAAGCAACAGGTGCTTGAAATTGATAGTAACAATATCGACAAAGCAAATCTGGTCTATCAAGATTAATTCAATTTATAAGAATCTGAACAAATAGGTGACTTATGGCACGCGAAATCCTTACCGTCGTTGAAACGGTTAGTAACGAAAAAGGTGTAGGTCGCGAAGCAATTTTCGAAGCGCTTGAACAAGCTCTCGTTGCAGCGACGAAAAAGAAATTTTATGAAGGCACGCATTCTGAAGAAGCACGCTTACGTGTAGAGATTGATCGTAAAACGGGTGACTATCGTACTTTCCGTCAATGGGAAGTGGTTGCAGATGAAGATCATGAAATGCCTGCATGCCAAGATGCGATTTCTGATGTTGATCCTGCGAAATGGTCAATTGGCGACATCCGTGAATTGGAAGTGGAATCGATTGATTTCGGTCGTATTGCTGCGCAAATTGCGAAACAAGTGATTGTACAAAAGATTCGTGAAGCTGAGCGTGCTTTGGTTGCTGATGCTTATGAATCTAAAGTTGGTGAGCTAATTTACGGTGAAGTGAAAAAGCAAACCAAAGACGGTTTTATTATTGATCTCGGTGATAATGCTGAAGCGTATCTTGCGCGTGAAGAAATGATCGCAAAAGAGATTTTACGTCCAAAACAACGCGTCAACGCGATTTTGTTTAACGTGAATCGCGAAGGTCGTGGTGCACAATTGTTATTGTCACGTGCTCGCCCTGAAATGCTGATGGCATTGATGAAAAAAGAAATTCCTGAAATTTCTGAAGAAATCATCGAGATTAAAGCAGCAGCTCGTCAACCTGGTGTTCGTGCTAAAATTGCAGTGAAAACCAATGACCACCGTATTGATCCTGTAGGTGCATGTATTGGTATGCGTGGTACGCGTATTCAAGCGGTACAGCAAGAGTTGAATGGTGAGCGTATTGATGTGGTGGTTTGGTCTGATGATCCTGCACAGTACATCGCAAGCGCATTAGAACCAGCAGATGTTTCGGGTATCGTGATTGACGAAGAAGAACGTACTGCGGACATCATTTTCGCGACCAGCGATCAATTGGCGCGTGCCATTGGTTCACAAGGTCAAAACGTACGTTTGGCGTCTGAATTAACAGGCTACAAACTGAACATGATGCTTGAAGAAGAGTATCATGCACGTCAGCAAAACGAAGCTCAACAATACCTAGACTTGTTTGTTACACGTTTAGATATTGAAGAAGATTTGGCAATGGCTTTGGTTGAGATGGGCTTCACTTCTTTAGAAGAGATTGCTTATGTACCAGCTGAAACCTTTGATGAAATCGAATTAGATGCTGAAACTGTTGAATTACTGCAAAGCCGTGCGAAAGAAGTTGCATTGGCAGATGCATTACAACAGCAAGAAAATATCCAAGATCCAAGTGCTGAACTTCTTGCAATGGAAGGAATGACACAAGAAATCGCGTATGCATTGGCTGCACGCGGAGTAGTGACAGTTGATGACTTGGCAGACCAAGCAACTGACGATATCTCTGATATTGAAGGTTTAGGGGCTGAACAAGCGGGTCAATTGATTATGAAAGCGCGCGAATCATGGTTTAACTAGGAGGTAATATATGACGGACAAGTCGATTCAAGAGTTAGCACTCAGCGTAGGACGTCCTGTAGACAAGCTCCTAGAGCAGGTTCGCGATGCAGGTTTACCGCAACGTAAAGCTGACGACATTATTTCCACTGAACAACAAGATACCCTCGTTAAACATTTGAAGAAAGTTCATGGTCAGGACGTAGGGCAAGCAGGACAAATCACGTTGAAACGTAAAACGACAGGTACTGCCAAAGTGGCAAGTACCTCAGGTAAGGCTAAAACGATTAATGTAGAAGTTCGCAAGAAACATACATTTACTAAGCCAGATCCTGAACAAATCAAAGCAGAAGCTTTGGCAAAAGCACAAGCTGAACAACAAACACGTACAGCTGTTGATTCTAAAGCGAAAGTTGAGACTAAAGCTGAAGCTCCAGTAAACAAAGCGGCTGCAAACTTAGAAGCGATGCGTGCTGCTGCGAAGCAAGAAACCACAAAGCAAGAAACAGCGAAAGCTGCGGTTGTGGTGAAGCGTAAATCAACCAATAAGCCGATTGTAAAAGCTCAAGTTAAAGTAATTGAGACGCCTGAGCAGAAAAAAGCGCGTGAGGCTCAAGCAGCACAGCTTAAAGCAACTGAAGAAGCAGCGCGTCGTAAAGCAGCTGAAGAAGCACAACAACGTACGCTTGAACAGATGCGTCAGATGGCTTCAAAATATTCTTCTGACGATGCAGCACCGACAATTCGTGTGATTGATGACTCTCCGCTTGCAGCAGGTCTCGTTGGTCAAGCCTACGAAGATTCTTTCGCGAAAGAAGACCGTGAAATTAAGCGTGGTACAAGCACGACGAATACACGTTCATCGAAGAAAGGTGGTCGTCGTGGTGAAGAGCAATCATTCCGTGATAACTCTCATAAGCGCGGTTTGAAGTCTAGCCAAGCGAACAAACACGGTTTCGAAAAACCTGTTAAAAAACAGGTTTATGATGTAGAAATTGGTACCACGATTGTGGTGGCGGACTTGGCTGCAAAAATGGCAGTTAAAGTACGTGAAGTCATTAAATCACTCATGAAAATGGGTGAATTGGTTACACAAAACCAAGCGATTGATCAAGAAATTGCTGCACTTGTGGTTGAAGAAATGGGTCATAACCCAGTTTTAGTTTCTGAAACTCAAGCAGAAGACAACCTATTTGAAGCCGCTGAAGAAGCGCGTGGTGTTCAATCGACGCGTGCGCCAGTTGTTACGATTATGGGTCACGTTGACCATGGTAAAACCTCACTACTTGACCGTATTCGTCGCTCGAAAGTGGCTGCGGGTGAAGCAGGTGGTATTACTCAGCACATCGGTGCTTACCATGTGACAACGGACAAGGGTATCATTACTTTCCTTGACACACCTGGACATGCGGCATTTACTGCAATGCGTTCACGTGGTGCGAAAGCAACGGATATCGTCGTATTGGTTGTTGCGGCAGATGATGGTGTAATGCCACAAACTGCAGAAGCAATTGATCATGCACGTGCAGCGGGTACGCCAATCATTGTTGCAATCAACAAGATGGATAAAGAATCTGCTGATCCAGATCGTGTATTGAATGAATTGACCACTAAAGAAATCGTACCAGAGCAATGGGGCGGTGATGTTCCAGTTGCAATGGTATCTGCGCATTCTGGTATGGGTATCGATGAACTTCTTGACCTGATTTCAATCCAAGCAGAAATGTTAGAGTTGAAAGCATCTGAAGAAGGTGCAGCACAAGGTGTGGTCATTGAAGCGCGTGTAGACACCAGCCGTGGTGCAGTAACCTCTATCTTGGTACAAAACGGTACTTTGAAAGTAGGTGATCTTGTCCTTGCAGGTTCATCTTATGGTCGCGTTCGTGCGATGACTGATGAAAATGGTCAACGTATTAAGTCAGCAGGTCCATCGATTCCAGTGGAAATTCTGGGTCTTCCAGAAGCGCCAATGGCCGGTGACGAAGTTCTTGTTGTGAGCGATGAGAAGAAAGCGCGTGAAGTTGCCGATGCACGTATGGATCGTGAACGTCAAAAACGTCTTGAGCGTCAAAGCGCAATGCGTCTAGAAAACATCATGGCGTCAATGGGCAAGAAAGATGTGCCGATTGTCAACGTGGTATTGAAAACTGACGTACGTGGTACTTTGGAAGCATTGCACGTAGCCCTTGCTGAACTTGCGACGGATGAAGTTAAAGTTCGTATTATTGGTTCAGGCGTGGGTGCGATCACTGAATCTGACGTAACATTAGCTGAATCTTCAGAAGCGGTATTGCTTGGCTTTAACGTTCGTGCGGATAACACTGCGCGTCAAAAAGCGGATGCAGATGGTATCGACATTCGTTACTACTCAGTTATTTACCAATTGATTGACGATGTGAAAGATGCGATGAGCGGTAAGCTTGCGCCAGAACATCGTGAAACGATTCTGGGTGTGGCTGAAGTTCGTGAAGTGTTCCACTCAAGTAAGTTTGGTGCAGCAGCAGGCTGTATGGTTCTTGAAGGTCACTTACACCGTAATAAACCGATTCGCGTATTACGTGATGACGTGGTGGTCTTCCAAGGTGAGCTTGAATCTCTTCGTCGTTATAAAGATGTGGTTGAAGAAGTTCGTGCGGGCATGGAATGTGGTCTTGCGGTGAAAGGTTATAAAGACATCAAAGTCAAAGATAAGATCGAAGTCTATGATGTTCAACTGATTAAACGGAGTCTTTAATGGCGGGTAGTCAGCGTCTGAAGCGAATGGCAGATACAGTTCAACGCGAGTTGTCTGATTTAATCCGCCAAGAGCTGAAAGATCCACGCTTAGGTGGTCTTGTGACCATCTCTGCGGTGAAGGTCAGCCCAGATTTAGGCTATGCAGAAGTCTATGTCACTGTGATGGGACGTGAACTTGGCGATGAGCAAAGTGCCGCGGCAAATAAAGAAACGTTGGATGTCTTGAACAAGGCATCTGGTTTCTTGCGCCATGAACTCAGTCGTCGTATTAAGACACGTATTACGCCACGCTTGCGTTTCCATTATGACAAGACCAATGCCTATGGTAACTATATGTTTGGTCTGATTGCTGAAGCAGTGAAGGATTTACCTGCTGCTGAAGCAAAGCAACAAGATGATGAATAAGCTCAATTAAAATATTGAGTGAAATAAAAAAGCCACCTTCGGGTGGCTTTTTTTATGTCTAGGATTTAGTCACGACGGCGTTGGCGCTGCCAAGGCAATGGTCGATTTAAAGCTTCAGGTACATCACCACTCATGGAGCGCAAGCGTAAATGTAATGCGGCTTGTGCCATGAGGTTGGCGGAGACAGGTGCGGTGATGAAGGCGAGCAAGGTCAGTAGAATTTCGGCAAAGCCGATACGTCCTTGAAATGCTGAGTAAATCATGGCGGCAATCAGGAAGCTACCTAAGCCTAAAGTACTGGATTTGGTCGGTGCATGCAGTCGCATAAACAAATCGGGTAAACGCACCATACCAATGCCTCCAACCAGCATGAAGAATGCACCGATCAGCAAGAAAATAGAAACCAGAATTTCCATGAGTAATTGCATTAAAGGTTCTCCTTAATCGATGACATGGCCAGAGGTGAAGTAGCGCGCCAAAGCCACGGTTGAAACAAAGCCGAGCATGGCGACCAGTAGCGCCCCTTCAAACAGTGAAGTGGTGCTCCAGTAAATGCCCAACACCACAATCAGGCAGGTCGCATTCAGGAACAAAGTATCCAAAGCCAAGAGACGATCGACAATTGAAGGTCCAATAATCAGGCGACCCAGACACATCAACATCGACAGCGTAATCGCCACCATGCAAATCCCTAAAGCATAAGGCAAAATGGTCATGTGGCATCTCCTGAGTTGACGTGGAAGATTTCCAGTAGAGGCTTTTCGTAGCGGTTCTTAATGTCTTGAATATCAATCTCCGCATCATCCGTGCTTAAGGCATGTACCAAGATATCACCACGGTCTTGGTCAATTCCCGCAGAAACGGTACCAGGCGTGGTAGTGATGATCATTGCCAGCAAGCTATTCACTTCATCGTGCTGGGTTTCCAAAGGCACGCGATACCATTTGGGATGCAAGCGATCCATCGGCCCCAACACTAATTTTGCAATACGAATGTTGGAAATGATGATATCCCACAGCACCACAAAAAACAGTTTAATCGCGGCTGTCCAGTTGATGTTTGGGGTTTGCTGAATAAACGGTTGTACCAGACGAGGAATAATTATTGCCAGCAAAGCCGCCATGACCAAGGTGGCGGCATCTAAGCTATGCGCCAGCATAATCCAAGTGATGGCAACCAAAACCGAAACAAAAGGATGTGGCAGCCATCGACTAAGAAAATTTGTTTTTTGCATCGTTATGGCTCCACTGGTTTGAGTTGAGCATCATCAGGAATCAACATTTCTTGGGTCTGCTGTTCTTGAATTTGACGTAATTTGTACGGTGAAATATGTTCACCCGACAAGGTGTCTTCACTGATGGCATACGGAATTAAATGTGCATTTGGATCGAGTGTTTCACCACCATATTTGGTTTCAGGTAAGTTTTCAGGATCGAAAGGCTGCACACTGATCACTTGATTGAGTTCATCCTTTTTCAAAATCTTAGCTTCGTACAAAGCATTATTTTGAATCTGTAATGCCGCATTCTGGGTGTATTGCTGGATCGGTCCAGCCGCAACCATATACACCATTAAACCCGCCAACAGCATGTAAATTGCCGCATCATTGCGTGCCGGAGCTTGCTCTGGTGTGGCTTGATAAGCGATATAATCTGCTTCGGTATGGGTCAATTCTTCAGGTTTGCTAGCACGCCAGAACAGGATAAAACCGACACGGGTAAAGGCAATAATGCTTAACAGGCTGACAATCAGAATAACTGCAATAATGAGCCCTTGATAAGGTTCGTTAGCCGTCGCTTGTAGAATGAAAACCTTGCCCAAGTAGCCGCTGAAGGGTGGTAAACCAGCCATCATCAAGGCAATCAGGAAATAGCAGAGCGAAAGCACATGATGCTGCTTCATTTGCGGTGCAATTTTCAGATGGTCTTTATAGACCCCACGTTGTGAGGTAATCCAGCCACAGAGCAGATAAAATGCGGCTGCAATCAGGGTACTGTGTACCAGATAATACAGTGTAGCTGACCATGCCTGCGTATTCGTCATTGAGATGGCAATCAGCAGGGTGCCAATCGAAGACAACACCATAAATCCGACAAAGCGACGTAAGCGTTCCGCACCAATGGCACCAATTACACCATACAGTGAAGTGATCAAACCAATCGGTAATAACCAGTTCTGTAAAATGGATTGGCTCAATTCATCATCAAACACCGTCCCGTTGACCCGCAAAATCGCATAAATTCCGACTTTGGTCATGATGGTAAAGATGGCGGCAACAGGTGTGGTGGCAACCGCATAGGTCTTGGGTAGCCAGAAACCGACAGGGAGCATGGCGGCTTTAATGCCAAACACCACGAACAGCAGCAAACCACCTGCAACTGCGAGCTTGTGCTGATCAGGTTGTAGACTTGGGATGAGTCGTGCGACATCTGCCATATTCAAGCTACCAACACTGCCATAAATCATGCCCAGACCGATCAGGAACAGGGCAGAAGCCAACAGGTTGATGGTGACGTAATGAATACCCAACTGGAAACGTGCTTTGCCTTGTCCGTGTAAGAGCAAGACATAAGAAGCCATCAACAGGATTTCGAAGAAAACGAACAGGTTAAACAAGTCGCCTGTTAAGAAAGCACCACAGAGTCCCATCAGTAAGAAATGGAACATGGCATGGAAATAGCGACCACGTTCGTCCCATTCCCGGCTGGCAAACCACAACACAGGTACGGCAAGAGCGTAGGTTAAGACCAGCATTAAGGCAGAAAGCTGATCCAAGACCAAAACGATACCGAAAGGTGCCGTCCACTCGCTCAGGTTATAACTGCTGATTTGACCTTGACTGGCAATGATTAAATAGCTTACCGCAGTCGCAAGTCCCAGTAAGGACGAAATAAGACTGATACCACGTCGCCATGGCTGACGCCAGTCATAGGCAAGCGAACCTGAACCCGGATTGCCCAGTAAAACCAGTAGGAAGCCTGTGAAGGCAGGAATGATGATGCTAAAAATTGGTGTATGTTCGGCCCAAAATTGGATGAAATTATGCATTAAGGCTCATCCTCACGCGGGTCGACAAGACTAATCTCTTCTTTGGAGTCAACGTGGTCTGTCCCAGATTCATAACGGCTGCGTAACGCTAGCTGTACAATAAAGGCGGTGGTGGCAAAACCAATCACAATTGCGGTCAGTACCAGTGCTTGCGGTAATGGATCGGTGGATTTAGTCGCTTCGGTTAATACCGCTGGTGCATCGACCTGTACTCGACCCATGGCAAACAAGAACACATTGACGGCATAACCAATCATGGCTAAACCGAGCACGACTGGAAAGGTACGTGCTCGTAGAATCAGATAAATGCCAGTTGCAATTAACAGTCCAATCGCAGAGGCAATAAGAAATTCTAGACTAATCATATTATTTCCCCTTTGGTAATGGACCAGACATGCTGGAGTGACGTGAGTCGCCCAGTACCGAGATCATCAGCATGGTTGCGCCAACCACTGTGATATATACCCCGACATCAAAGGCTGCGGCAGAAGCCAAATGCATTTCACCCAAAATTGGCGGTGACACATAAATGTGTGCGCTGGTCAGGAATGGACGTCCCCAATACCAAGCCGCCAGTGCAGTTAAGCCAGCGATGGTTAAGCCTGTACCAATCCAGATTTCATATAAACGCCCAGATTTGGCTTTCAGCATTTGCTCGGCTTGGTCCTGACCTAAAGCAATATACTGAATGATCAGCGCCAAGGAGGTGATTAAGCCTGCAATGAAGCCACCGCCTGGATAGTTATGTCCGCGTAGGAAAATATACAGGCTGATGACCAGTGCCAAAGGCAAAATCCAAGACGAAGCGATACGCAGCATTAAAGGGGAGGGGTTGAAACGATAGGTTAAGCCCTGAGTCATGGTGGTGCCATGCGTACGCATGCCATCCATCAAACATAGGGTCCCAATCCCGGCAATGCCCAATACGGTAATTTCCCCGAAGGTATCGAAACCACGGAAATCGACCAGAATCACGTTGACCACATTGGAGCCGCCACCCAACGGAATGGACTGTTGCAAGAAGAACCACGAAATCGAATTATGATCACGGGTTAGTATTAGCCAAGTGATCCAGCCAATCCCGACACCCCCCGCAATCGCAATAATGGCATCGCGCCAACGACGTGCCTGCGTAGATTCATAAGGGGTGAGCTGTGGTAATAGCGAAAGGCTCATCAGCAGCAATACGGTTGTTACCACATCGACAGTGATTTGGGTCAATGCCAAATCAGGCGCTGACAAGGTCACGAATACCATAGTGACCACGAGACCGATCGCACCACTGATCAGTACGGCTTTAATGCGTTCATGGTGGAACCAGAGCATCATCCAACAAGCCGAGAACAACAGCAGCCACAACACAATGGCCAGCATTGGGGCATGAGTCAGTTCGCGTGTACCTGTGGTCAAACCCTGACCGATTAAAGGTACAGCAACCATGACAATACTGAATGCCACAATCCAGATCAGATAGGTCTGTAAGGAACCTGTTTCGGTTTTGCGTTTAATCTTGCGTGAAGTCAGTAATAAATGTTTCAGGAAAGATTCAAAGAGAAGCTTGCCTTGAAATGGACCCAAAGCAGGATCTAAATCGATACTGCGCAGTTTACGGTTTTTGGCAAGTGCGAAGTAAAAACTTAACCCTCCGACCAGTGCAATTAGACTCATCACCAAAGGCAGGTTAAAGCCATGCCAGATGGCTAAATGGGTTCCTGAAAAATCATGCAGTTGGGTGCTGGTACGTGCAGTGCTATTGACGATATGTTCAACTGTCAGAGCTGGGAATATACCCACAACAATACATAAAATCGCCAAGAAAATGGCAGGGGCACGCATGCCAATCGGTGGTTCGTGTCCTTCTTTATTGGGAACTTGTTCCCCCAGTGGACCATCAAAGAACACACCGTGCACCAAGCGTACCGAATAGGCTACTGCGAAGATCCCTGCAAAAGTGGCAATGATTGCAGCCAAAATCAGCACAGGACCATTCAAGTTTGCCAGCAATTCGGTAAAGAACATCTCTTTGGACAAAAAGCCGTTGGTCAGCGGGACACCTGCCATAGCCGCGGCAGTCACCATAGTCAAGGTCGCGGTGAATGGCAGCAACTGCCAGACCCCACTCAGCTTGCGTAAATCACGTGTACCTGTTTCATGATCGACGATCCCCGCAATCATAAACAACGCCGCCTTAAAGGTGGCGTGGTTGATGATATGGAAAATGGCCGCAGCAACCGCCAGCGGTGAACCGATACCCAACAGGCATACGATTAAGCCGAGATGACTGATGGTGGAGTAAGCCAACAGACCTTTGAGATCTTCTTTGAAAATGGCAAAGAAAGCCGCCATACACAGGGTAAACAAGCCAACAAAGGTCACAATATTGTGATACAGCGCAGCCCCTGCAAAAATTGGGAGCAAGCGTGCCAGCAGGAAAATCCCGGCTTTCACCATGGTGGCTGAATGCAGATAAGCGGAAACCGGAGTGGGTGCCGCCATGGCATTCGGTAGCCAGAAGTGGAACGGGAATTGCGCACTTTTGGTAAATGCACCCAATAAAATCAGCAATAAGGTCGGAACAAACAGCGCATGACTTTGAATTTGTTCTGACATGGTCAGAATCTGGTCAATTTCATAGGTGCCCGTAATTTGTCCCAGCAGTACAAAGCCCCCCAGCATTGCCAAGCCACCCATGCCCGTAATGGTCAGAGCCATGCGTGAGCCGCGCTGTGCAACGTCATAGTTGCTCCAGTAGCCGACGAGCAGGAAGGAAGAAATACTGGTGAGTTCCCAAAAAATTAACAGCAAAATTAAATTATTGGAAAGAGAGATGCCCAACATCGCGGCCATAAACAGCATCAGCAACATATACAGTTTGCTTAATGAATTTTTGGGACTCAGGTAATAATAGGCATAAATAAAAATGAGGGTACCGATACCGGTAATCAGCAAAGAGAAGAGTAGACCTAAGGCGTCGAGTCGAAAACTCAGATCAATCCCCAGTTGTGGTAACCATGACCAGCTTTGAAGGATGACTTCGCCATGAAAGACCTGCTTTGCTTGAGTCAGTAACAGAATTAAACTACTTAAACTGACTCCGATAGCCCCGAAAGCCGTTACCCCGCGAGAGAATTTCTTCAGCCACGAGACAAGGGTTGTGCCAAGTACTAACGGTAACAAGATAATAATTGGTAGCACACTTGTATCCATTGTCGTGATAGGTCGAAACCTAAGGGTGAATCTTATCTTTCAAGGATTACAGGACAGCAAAGAGATATCCAAAAATACTCAATCTTGAAAGCCGTAAAGAAAATAAAAAACGAAAAACAAGTTGTGTTGCGCAACTTGCAAAATTATAGCAAAACAAAATTTTACTATAAAAAAGGCAAATAAATCTGATCTTATTACATGAATAAAACAACATCAAACCATTTCGCGCACACCTGTCCGATTATACGCGCAGAACTCTGATTTGAGGTTAAAACTTAGCTGCCGAATGCAGTCCAAATCGGCAATTAAGAGGAGGGATCCTTGAAGGAAGAATCATTCGCTTGTTGCCAAAGTTGTTGTAATTCGGTTTGGGCTTCGGGCGAAAGTTGCTGAATCTGTGCATACAGGTGCTGAGCAGTAGACAGGGCAGGCTCATCAGACAATTGTTCCAATGTTGCAGCACCCGACAAGGAAATTTGGCTGAGTTCGGCATAAATCTGATCAAATTGCTGCTGCAGCGGTTGCAGCAGAATGTCCTGTACACCTTGTGGACCTAGTTGCAGACATTGGTAGGCAGCGGCATTTTCGAGGAGTTCAATGCGGTTGCCTGTGGCAATAATTTGCAGACGTGGAAAAGCCTGATGTAAATGTTGCAAAATCTGGCTGCAGTGGTTTTGATCGAGTTGTTCATCAATTGCATCAATCAATAACACCCCATCACCTTCCAAGCAAGGATATAGGCTGAGGGGATTGAGCAAGCACATTCGCCGTACAATATCGCCAATCAAGGCAATCCAGTTCTTTTGACTACTGGACAGCTGTTGAAATTGCATGACCTTGCCTTGGTAGTTCACCATCAATTGCAGTTTCGGCTGATACTGCACAAAAATATCCTGTAGTTCAGGTACAAGGATTTTCAGGCTATCTTTCAAGGCTTTTAAACAGGGCGCGTGCAGTTGCACATGCGCCTGAAACAAGGTGTTGGGAACATTTTCAGGCTGTAAATGTGGTCCTAGATGTAATTTATCCCGCATCAGTTGCTGGAACAGTTGTGCGGTTTGGGCATTTTCCAGATCACTGATTTCACGAAACCATTCAAAGAAACGACTAAAGGTGGTAAATGGGATGGCTGCGACTTCATAGGCATGCGCCGCTTGAAATACAATTGGATTGTTTTTACTGAGCAGATTGATTTCATTGACAAAGCGTTCAGCGGGGTAATAGGCAATCAAGGGCAAGCCCTGCATCGGGTCTTGTTGTAGTGCCCGATGGTAGAGCTGTACCAGTTGTTCCAGTTGATCGGTTTCTGCTTTGCTGAGTCCAATGCCTTGCTGATTCAGGGTTTTATAGAGTTGCCAACTGCAACGATTCGAGGCTTCAGCTTGTGCCGTTTCAGATTCAGCGAGGGTGCCAATGTCCGTAGGGATTTCGACACTAATCTGGACTTTGGATTGCAGGCGACTGTACATGATGTCCTGATCAAGCATCACCACACCCGCACTGCGCAAATCTTTATAGCGAGCAGAAAACCATGTCAGTGCTTGATAGGCATGTTTTAAAATACTGGTTTTGCCTGTCGCCTGATCGCCTAGAATGAGGGTAATTGGCTGATCGTGATACTGAAATTGCAGTTGTAAATTGGCAAACAGATTGGTGTGTTTGAGCTGTATCGATTCGATTTTCATATAAGCCCCGCATTCGTGCAACGGCTAGCCTGCTGCTTGGCGTAATGAGCTAGGCATCCTATTTTTCAGTTGTTGCATCAAGTCGTAAATATGGTGAATATTTAGACTTACTTTAGCACGAGTGCAAGCGACATACAGCAATCTTAACTCTTCGTCACTAATTTTATGATCTTGCTCAGTCAGCTTAAATTGATAGTCATCTTCAATGTGCACACGGTCCCATTCCAGCCCTTTGGCTTTGTGCGCCGTAGAAATAATATAGTCGGCGTGTTCAATCGGCGTAATTTTGGCTAAAGCACGTTTGAGTGGATCGGTGCCATGATCATCCACCAGTTTCACTAACGGTTTAATGTCACTGCCTTCATTGGTTTCACAATATTCATGCACATCATGCCAAGAATTAAACCACGCCAGTTCAGGTACATCGGTCACGCGTTTGCCTTGTTTCAGCATGCTGGCGGCATCGACAAAACGATTGAGTTTGACGTGGTCGGCTTGCAGGCTGACTTTATCTCCATGCACCAAACCCGAAAGCAGTAGTTCCATGGCGCGGGCATTGGTACGGCATAAAATTGCATCACGCATTTTGGTATGCGGTTTATTCACGACTTTGGAATTGAGTAATGGATTACCTAAAAGCGGCACTTTTTCATTGAGTGCGCCCAAAATCGCATTGGCATTTTGCGCGATGCTTTCGCCAAAGCGGAATGAGATGGTCAAACGAGATTCGGGCAAGGGCAGCTGCTGCATGGCATTGACGGCACCACGCCAAGCATAAATTTGCTGATGCGCATCGCCGACATAAATCACTTGGGTATTCCGTTGCCGCAGCAAAATGCCCAACATTAACGGATCGGCATCCTGTGCTTCATCAAACAAGACATAATCTGCAGGAATATTGGGTTCAGACAGCGCCCAAAGTTTCAGATAAATATCATGCCCAATACCAGCTTGATGATTGGGATCAACCGATTCCAGCCAGCGTCGTTCAACCGCAGGATAAAGGTGCTTTTGTAGCGTTTCGATATCATCGGGATGCAACCAGTTCGGCGCTTGCAAATGTCGCGGCGCAGGGTACTGTGAACTGGTCGAGCAGAAATAGCTGACGGCATTCGCCACCAGACTGGCAAGACGACTCGGCATCAGCACGTATTTTTCATAACGTCCGCCCATCATGCGTCTTAAGGTAATCGGTTCTAGGCGATACTCTTTGGCAATGAAGCTGGGGCTGAGTCGGGGTAAACGCAGTTTGTCGGTAATTCCACGTGGAACACTACGAAAGGCTAACGAGTGAAAGGTACGGCAATCCACATTGGAGTGGAACTTCTGCTGGGCTTCACTGGCGATGGCTTTGTTAAACGCGAGATACATGCCACGTCGTTGCGGCATGGCATCACTGATCATTTGCAGGGTGGTGGTTTTACCTGTGCCCGCATAGGCAATCACTTTAAAGGATTGTCCCAGACGCGCGTTATCAATGGCAGTCGCCTGCTCATAGGTTGCGCTCGGTTTTGGATGTGGATTAGACACAGGCAAAAAGGCTTTAGTGGCTACGGTTGGCTTTTTCAACCAAACCTGACAGTCCTTGGCGACGTGCCAATTCATTCAATACCAGTTGTGGATCAAGGTCGAAATGACCCAACATCACAATGGTATGGAACCACAAATCTGCAACTTCATAAATCAGGTCATTTTTATTGTCTGCATTGGCTGCCAGTTGTAGCTCTTTGGCAGCCAAAATGCTTTCGACACTTTCTTCACCGACTTTTTCTAGAATTTTGTTCAAACCTTTGTGATAGAGCTTCGCCACATAAGACGAGTCTGGATCTGCAGCTTTGCGTTCTGTCATCATCTGACCGAGATAGGATAAAACTTCCACCTGTTCCGATTGCGTATTCGATGCATTCATGGCAAGGGTATGCGGGTTACTGGATTTTTCGCCATAAATCGCGTTTGGATCCTTCAGTTGTGCATCCACAATTTCCCAACCTTGCGGAGTGAGTTTGCGGTAGAAGCATGATTCACGACCGGTATGGCAAGCAATGCCACCATGCTGTTCAATTTGCAGCACAATCACATCGGCATCGCAATCCAGACGAATTTCATGTACGGTTTGAAAGTGTCCAGATTCTTCCCCTTTGTGCCACAACTTGTTACGTGAACGGGAAAAATAAACCGCCTGATTTTTTTCAGCAGTGAGTGCCAAGGCTTCGCGGTTCATCCACGCCACCATCAGCACGCGTCCTGTTTGATGATGCTGTGCAATGGCAGGGACTAAACCTTGTTCGTTAAATTTTACTTCATCGAGCCAGCGCACGTTGTTCATAGGGACTTCACCAAAATCAGTTAATCGAAAAGAATATTCAGGTTGATGCGAAAAACATCAGGCTATAGTGTAGGGGATCGGGCTGGATTTGTGTTAATTATCTTTCATCAATTTGCCCAGTCTGGGCGTTGCAACATGAACTCGGCACCGTTCATTCATGTTGCAGATCTCAGGTTTAAAGTGCTTGCATGACCTCGGCAAAGCGCTGTTTTTCAACCAGTTCCAAGAACTCATCGCCCAGACGTTGGCTTTCAGCCACACACTGTTTCCAGAGCTGGATACGGCGCTGCGGTTCCAAGTCTTTCAGGATGAAGTCTTTACGATCAGGTAAACGCCCCAAAGGTAAACTGGCCAGATAATCCTGCGAAGGTGAAATCAGCAGAGTGCGTGCTTGATTCTTCGGATTGGCTTTGCGCGATTTAAACATCTTGTCAAACCAGCCCGGGGTAATGCTGTCGCTAAAATGTGGATAGAGCACAATCCCTTGGCTTTCAAAGGGTAAATCGATGTGATAGTCAATTAAACCACCATCACGATAGGCACCTTGCGGGGCATTACGGATATTTTTGACCGCAGGCGTTACCCCCGGAATCGAACCTGAGGCCATGAGCCAGTCTGCAACATTGTCAGCATTGAAGTTGAGATAATGAGTGGTGAAGCTATCCTCTTTAATTTTGAACTGCGGGAAATGCTGCGGCTGGCAAATCACGCGTTGCATAAATAGATTTAAATGCTGACGTGCAATGGCATTGCTCCCAACAATACCGAGCAAAGAGCCATACAAGGCAAGACGCTGATCACTTTGGAATAAATGTTGGGCTTTGGCCGCAATGATGGTCAGGTGATAGTCAGGGTGTTCAACCAATTTTGGGGTTTGCTGATTTAAAATGCCTGCCAGCATGTCGCGTGAAATTTTTTCAATCTCGGCAATTTTCATCTTTTTATGAAAAGGCAGATGGATATATAACTCCGCCAATTGCTCAGGACCCAGCGTTTCACCTTGCGCCAAAATCCCTGCAAAGCGCCATGCGCCGACAGAAGAACCTACTAAAAAGCGGCGCTGTTTGGCTTGCGGCAGAAAACTGCCAAAGATGGCCTGATCAAGACCTGTTAAACCGATGCCTTTGGGACCACCTGCCGCACCGGGTAAAATATCGACCTGTTTAGCATGGAAGCCTTCTTGTTGGATCAGTTGCCGAGCCAGATGACCAGCACGAATGTTCAAGGCGGGTGAGCGCTTTTCAAGAATTTGAATCATGGTGCAATTATAAATATACGAATGTGCACTCAGTTTAAAAGTTCTGTCTAGGGTCTCAATGGCGTGGAAAAACTTTAGGTGACTTGGTAGTCACTTTGGTGCGGTGAGCTAAAAATAAACAATACTGTGGATAACTCTCAGGCTATCCACAGTATGTTTTATCCGCAAGTGTTTATTTAAACAGGCGCCAAATTGACAATAGACTAGCGCAGATAATCAAAACAATGGAGATGTACCACGGGGCAATAATCGCAATCGACAGGAAAATGGCCATCAGGCTGCCAAAAATCCAACTGCGTTTTTGTTGATGCTCCATTTGCAGACGCAGGCTTTGCAGTTCATTCAACTGTTTGGCATTCCAAGCTGACTGATTTTTCAAGCCATTTAAGCTGTCCACCAACAGGGTTGGGAAATCCTGCGCACCCAAAAGTAAATCGGGGATTTTCTGTCCAAGTTCTTTCAGGTTTTTCTGCGGGTTCATTTGCGCTTTGATCCAATCAGTCAGGATTGGTTTTGCTAAGCTCCAGATGTCTAATTCTGGATACAGGTCAGTGCCCAGACCTTCTACATGTACCAATGTTTTCAGCAGTAACATCAATTGCGGCGGAATTTCTAAATGGAAACGGCGTGCAATATCCATGACCTGAATTAGAATGCCAGCAAAGTCCAATTCGTGCATTGGTTTTGAAACCATCGGTCCTACCGTGCGACGCATTTCACGTGCCAAGGCATCTTGGTCGGTGCCCGGTGGAATCCAGCCAGCTTGATGCACAATCTGAATCAGCTGCATAAAGTCACTGTTCATCACTGCCAGTAACATGCGCGCCACGGTCATTTGGTCGTGCTTGGACAATTCGCCCATAATCGCACAGTCCAGCGCAATAAAGCGTGGATTGCTCGGATTGATGGTTTCCACAAACACGTTGCCTGGATGCATATCCGCATGGAAGAAGTTGTCGCGGAACACTTGGGTAAAGAAGATGGTTAAACCTTTTTCAGCCAAATCTTTACGATCCATGCCCATACGGTCAAAGGTCGCCGTGTCGGAAATCGGCACGCCAGTAATGCGCTCCGCGACCATCACTTCTTTACTGTCCATATAGACTTCAGGCACGTACATCATGCTTGAACCGGTAAAGTAATGACGCATGCGACGGGTGTTGTCCGCTTCTAAGGTCAGATCCAATTCGTTCAGGATAATTTGACGATAATCCTGAATAATCTCAGAAAGATGCAGCGCACGTGCCGCTTCAAGACGCTTTTCTAAAGTGGCTCCGAGCCATTCTAAAATTTCGAAATCTTGCAGAATCTGGCTACGAATATCAGGGCGGGTGACTTTTACCACCACTTCACGACCATCATGCAGGGCAGCAGTATGCACTTGTGCAATTGATGCTGCGGCAAGCGGTTGTTCATCAAAGCGGCTGAACAGGGTGGCAACATCGGCTTTCAACGATTGTTGAATACGTGTTTTTGCGACATCGCTACCAAAGGGTTTGACGCGATCTTGCAACAACACCAGTTGCGCCAGCACTTCAGGTGGAATCAAGTCACGACGGGTCGAGAGTAATTGACCCAGCTTAATCGCCAGCGGTCCCATATCTTCAAGCGCTTGCTTGAGTTTTAGTGGATTTTTACGTTCTTTACTCGACCATGCTGCAGGGTGCATGCGAATAATCGCCAGCGCATGACGTGCCTTTTCAGGTAATTCTTCCGCAGGAAACAACGTGTCGAGTCTATAGTGCGCAGCAATGCGCCAAAGTTCGAGTAAACGTGAAACGTGCGGAATCATAAAGTGTATTACCTAAATTTAAAGAGAGTCTGGAAGGGCATCAATTTGACGTTGCAGTTGCTGGATTTTGGCTTCTGCACGGTCAAGGTTCTGATTCAAAAGACGGGTGTCTTGTTGCAGGTCATCCATTTGCCAACGTGCAGCAAACAAGCCTGAATCTTCTTTGAGGGCATCTTCAGCAAAGAATAGATGGCTCTGTAAAGAGCGCTTTAGATGTTTGGGTGCAAGTTGGATTTTGCCCAGTTCATGCGCCAAGGCAGGTCCAATCCAAGGACTAAGATGCGCAGCCAAATCGGGTTCAGCCTGTTGCATGATTCTTTGGAGATCTTGCAATAAATGATAGTCACCTTGTACAGGAATGGTGCCGACATCTTCTGCTAAAAAGAGTTTCAGCAGTTCGATCACATTTTTAACCTGTAAGGTGGCTGTTGCAGCAGTAATGGTTTGCTGCGGATCAAACGGGCGTTGCTCAAAAATGGACGGACGCTCTGCCTGACCTGTAACACTCGGTTCAAGACGCACTTTGTCTTGATCAAAGAAGACATCCACCGAGAGTTGCGGTGACTCGAGCACCACGCGCAACATTTTACCTTGCAGTTGATTGAGCTGAATGCGCGTGATGGCATCCAGATCAATCACATGGTGAATCAAGCGTTCAACTGCACCAAGTGCCAGAATTGACCACATAGCTTAACCTTCACCAGTCCGTTTAGAGTTTAAAACCACGGTGTACAGCCACGATACCGCCAGTGAGGTTATGGTAGTCACAGTTCTGGAAGCCAGCCTGTTCCATCATGCCTTTCAGGGTACGTTGGTCTGGGTGCATACGAATCGATTCAGCCAAGTATTTATAGCTTTCAGAGTCATTGGCGATAATTTTGCCCATGATTGGTAGAGCCGTGAAAGAATACAAGTCGTAGAGTTTAGAGAATGGTTCGAACACAGGCTTCGAGAATTCCAATACCAGAAGGCGACCACCTGGCTTAAGCACACGGTACATGGCTGCCAGTGCCGCATCTTTATCGGTCACGTTACGTAAGCCAAAGCTGATGGTAAGCAAGTCAAAGCTGTTGTCAGCAAAAGGTTCCAAGGTTTCTGCATTCGCCAAGACGAAGTCGACATTGGTACAGCCAGCATCAATCAGACGGTCACGACCGACGTTGAGCATCGATTCGTTAATATCTGAAAGTACTACATGACCTGTAGGACCGACTTCACGGCTAAAGACTTTCGCCAAGTCGCCTGTACCGCCTGCAATGTCTAATACGTGTTGACCACGGCGCACACCTGACATGTTAATCGCAAAGCGTTTCCAGAGGCGGTGAATACCAAAAGACATTAAGTCATTCATGATGTCGTATTTGCTGGCAACCGAATGGAACACTTCCGCAACTTTCTGTGCTTTGTCTTCACTGTTCACGGTTTGGTAACCGAAGTGGGTGGTCGCACCGACGTTGCCCGTATTGGCACCGCGTGGCAGGTTGTATTTTGGTACTGTGCCATTCACAGGCGTATCGGTTAATTGTTGTTGTAAGGATTGTTGCTGCCCTTGAGGGATACCCTCAGGAAGTGGGCTGTTTAGGAAGGGGCTGACTTTGTCTGTTTGTTGAGCCGACTCAGGTGTAGGGGTAGGCGTTTGATTTTCATTAGACATTCAAGTCACTCCTAACATAAAAATAGGGTTAATGTTGCAGTGCAAGCATGATGACAGATTCTCAGCCGATGTACAGCAATCATCATGCAATTGTTATGAATAATATACAGAAAAAATGACCCATCCTGTATCTGTATGCACGATTTTATCCCGCTGCGAATGCGCTGTTATTGGAACGGATGCAGATCACCTGCATGCACTTTGGCAATAATTTGACGTTCAATGGCGGTGAAATCTTTGACAAATTGCTCTGCCGATTTTAAGGGTTTCATGGCCAAAAAACCGTCCTGCATAAATTCGTACATCACGTCGAAATGGTGTTTATACGCCACCCCTTTACACATTTTGAATGCGGTATAAACCATGAATGAACGCATGTATTTGTCGAGGCTGGCGCCCAACTGATCCAGCAGTTCCAGTTGATGTAAACGGGGTTGTCCTTGATCGAGCTTTAAATAGCTGAGGCGCATCATTTCATCGGTCAGTGGGGTGTTCGGGGCATAGTCTTCGAGCAGTTGTAGGGCTACTTGTTCATCCAACTGAACGGCAAGGATTGCCAACTCAACCCCTGCGGTGCCTGTTCTAATCGCATTTTCTGGAATCAGTTTCTCGGCTTTGTGCACATATTTCATCATGCGGGCTATTTGTTTGGCCAAAGCATCAAAATCGGGGCCACCGTATAAACGGTTCAAAAAGTACTGCGCCATCAATTGGTTATTTTTCACTGCGAAGTGCTGTTGATGGGTGCGTTGCATCCGCTGTTTTTGCCACATTTGCACATCTTGCAGACGTTGAAATAGCTCAGCATTATGGTGATATTGCAATTGATAATACTGTTCTAGTAGGTCATCTAGTACTGCAAGTTTAGACATGAGCTATCTCAATTTGAAACGTGTGCAAATCTTAGAGCTTGTTGCACGTTCCCGCCATGACAAAATGATCGAATACGACATGAAAATCAGCCAATTTGTCATGAAATTATACAAAGATCTGCAAAAATGAACTTTCGGCTTGTTTTATACTGAAACAAAACAACGGCTTTAAAAAAGACCGAACTGATATTAATCAACTGATGGCGAGACAAAAATGGCAAAACAACAACTAGAACCAGCCTTGGTAGATGAAAGCCAACTGTCACTCGATTTAATTGATGCGCAATACGCCTTAAAAGACACCAAAGATCAGCCCAATGCCAAAAGTTTAGTGGTGTTAGTCAGCGGCATCGAGCTGGCGGGCAAAGGGGAGTCGGTGAAGCAATTACGGGAGTGGATGGATCCGCGTTATTTGCGCGTCAAAGCCGATGCTCCCGTAATGTTTAATAATACCCAAACCTTTTGGCAGCCTTATGCACGCTTTATTCCCAGTGAAGGGCAAATTGCGGTGTTGTTTGGAAACTGGTATGGAGATTTGCTCAGCACTGCCTTACATGTGTCACAGCCGCTGGATGAAACACTTTATGATGAATATGTCGACAACATGCGTGCTTTTGAGCAAGACCTGAAAAATAATCATGTGGATGTAATTAAAGTCTGGTTTGACTTGTCTTGGAAGTCGCTACAAAAGCGGCTGGATGAGATGGATGCCAGTGAAATACATTGGCATAAATTGCATGGTTTAAATTGGCGCAATAAAAAGCAATATGATCGCTTGCAGAAGTTACGTCAGCGTTTTACCGAAGACTGGATTATTATTGACTGTGAAGATGAGCAATTGCGTGATCAACAATTTGCACAGCATGTCTTAAGAGCGATGCAGCATTGCCCCGAGCATGTGAAGTCGGCACAACATAAATGGAAACAAGTTGAAATCCCGGCCATTCTGGAACAACCACCCACTCTTAAAATTGATAAGACCGAGTATAAAACCGAGCTAGAGCGGCTGACCCGTAAGGTTGCAGACACCTTACGTTTTGGTGAGCGCAATGTGATTATTGCTTTAGAAGGGATGGATGCTGCGGGCAAAGGCGGTGCCATTAAACGGATTGTGAAAAGTCTAGACCCGCGGGAATACGAAATTCACAGTATTGCGGCACCCGAAAAGTATGAATTACGTCATCCGTATCTCTGGCGCTTTTGGGGGAAAATATTACCCAATCAGAACATTACGATTTTTGATCGGACCTGGTATGGGCGTGTGCTGGTAGAGCGGGTTGAGGGTTTTGCCAATGAAGTCGAGTGGCAACGTGCTTATGAAGAAATTAATCGCTTTGAAAAAGATCTGACCGATAGTAATACCGTTGTGGTGAAAATTTGGCTGTCGATTAGTAAGGATGAGCAATATGCCCGTTTTAAGGAGCGTGAAGAAACACCGCATAAGCGCTTTAAAATCACGCCCGATGACTGGCGTAATCGTGAAAAATGGGATGAGTATTTGCATGCCGCAGCAGATATGTTTGAGCGAACCCATACCGATTATGCCCCGTGGTATATCGTTGCCAACGATGATAAATATGGGGCGAGGCTGGAAATTTTAAGAAGCATTTTGAAGCAACTCAAAGCCGAATAGTCTGGGCTGAGTTGCTTGCTGGAATCAGGCTTTCACTGGGTTAAGTTTAAGCAGTGGCTTGCAGGTTTTGCTTGTGTTGGATGGATTTGGCGAGTTTGTAGCAATCTTCCACATGTGCCTCAGCCACTTTTTTCATCACGAAATAGCCGAGACTTGCCGCCACCAGCTGACCTCCTAAGGGGATATATTTGGTCACTTGTTTGGTAATCATTTTAGATGCGACATTGTGCAATGAATTTTTCACCGCAGTACGTGCGACCACCAGACCTGAAAATTCAAATCCGCGTTTACGCAGTTCTTGCCAGTGAACTTGTTTAGTTTCCAAATCAAACACGCTGATTTGTTCAGGTGCAAGCCCAAAACGGGCATTAATTTCTGGAATCAGTTGCGACAAGATGCCAACATCAACCACCACATCGAAAAAAGGCACAGGAATGACGGCAGCACCCGCAGAAACATAGGCACGCTTTTGCACCAGTTCAAGGCATTCGGCGCGGATTTGTTCTAGATTTAACGAGGCATCAATTGAGTCGGGAATATTGTCTATTTTCATTGTCTAGTTTAAACCTTGTATCCATTTTTATATTGAAGCATCTTTAAGCATCGATTTTCAAAGTCATTTTTAAATCGATATTGTGCTATACCGTGACATAGACAGTACACCAAGTATAGTCAATAATCTTTATGCTTTTGTAGATTGTCGTTCATTTATCGTCGGAGAATAAATATTCATGGCCATTCACGTGATTCAAAGTCAACGGATTGATGTATTGTTACAGGCCATGTTGAAAACGGTAAAATCTCAAAGTCGCAATGCCTTGCAGGTGCTCAAAACCCAGCATTTTATTGTGCCATCACCAGCTGTAGAAGCCTGGTTGACCCAGCAGTTAGCAGAACAAAAAGGCATTAGTGCCAATACCCAGTTTCACCATCGCATTCGTGGTTTTCAATGGTCTGCCTATCAGTGGGTGCTGGATCAAGACAAAGAGCAGGTGCGTAAAGCCAATATTCCACGGATTATTATTAAATGGCGGGTCTATCAAGCCTTGCTGGCGTATATTCAGCCTGAACATTGCAGCTTAGATGCGGAACATCCCCTGACCCCGATTGTGCAACGCATTTATGCCAGTGCCGATCAACTGCAACAAGGCAGCGAAAAACAGCTGAAGAAGCAGCGCATGCTGTATTGGGTGGCAGAGCAGGTGTCCAAATTATTCAGCCATTACATGGAATATCGCGGGCATTGTCAGAAAAATTGTCCAGCTCATCAATGTTCCTGTCCGACCAACTGGTTGCAGCGCTGGGGCAATGATCAAGCCTTAGCCATTGAGCAGATGTTCTTTCAGACCAATACCGAAATTTCGGCCTTTACCCTGAATCAGGCACATGAACTAGAAGCATGGCAGCGCTGGCTATGGCAGGTGGTGTTTCATCAGGATTTTATGGAAATGCAGCAGATTGATGCGGCATTTTGGCAGACCTTGGGCAGTGTGGAAGCACCGAATGCAGCGGCACTAAAAAAATTGCCACAGCCCTTGGTGGTGTTTACCCTGCTGGACTTACCTCCAAGTCAGTTACAGTTTTTGCAGCGTTTGGGGCAATACCTTGATATTTACCTGTTGCACTATAACCCATCGCAGGAATACTGGGCAGACAGTGTCGATCCGAACTGGAAAGCACGTTACGACTTACGGGTTAAAGAGCGTTTTATTGCTAAAAATCCGCAAGCGAGTGATGCTGAAATTCAACAGTTTTTTCAGGATTTTACCCTGCATTTTAATGCCGAAATTCGTGAATCTCGCCATCCGCTGTTGACCCGCTTTGGCAAGCAAGCACGTGATCACTTTTCACTGCTTTCGGGACTTTCTTCGGGTGAAGATGGGGTTTGGGCAGATGTGTTCGTGGATGAATATCAGCCGACCTTATTGGGTAAAGTCCAGTCGGATATTCTGTATTTGGTCGAGCCTGAACAACATCAATTTGAGCTGGATGCACAGGATGATTCCATACAAGTACATGTCTGTCATTCCAGTTTACGGCAGTTGGAAGTGCTGAAAGAGCAGTTGATTGCATGGTTGGCACAGGGCAGTAAAGAACAACCTCGCCGTCCAAGCGATATTTTGGTGCTCAGTCCCAATTTAAAAGAAATTGAACCGCATATTCGCAGCGTGTTTGCACCGCCCGTGCGGGAACGTGAAGATGCGGGTGCCAGTTCGGGACGAATTAGCCAAGACAGTATTTATCTACCTGTGAAAATTGCAGGCGTAACCCAACTGGATGCAGCCAATGCTTGGCGTGCGGTGTTGGGACGCATGCAATTGACCCAAGGACGCTTCCGTCTGGATGACTTTGCTGACTGGTTGAGTTTGGCGGCCACGCAGCAATGCTATGCTTTAGACATGAATGCCGTCGAACGCATGTTGGAGCTGCTGGAACAAGCGGGCTTTAAGCGTGGACTCGATGCAGCACATTTGGCTCTTAGTCTGACCGAAGGTGATTGCGATTACCGCTTCAGCTTTAAATTTGCGCTGGATCGTTTGGCTTTGGGCATCGCCATTCCAGAACATACTCTGTTTGCAGACACCCTGAGTTTTGCCGAGGTGATGCCGAGCGATTTTGAGCTGATCGCGAAGTTGATTCAGATTTATCAAGACTTGGATGCGCGCCGTGATTGGTTGCTGGCACATGAACAACAGCAGCCCAAACAGGTTGAGCAATGGCTGAAAATTCTGATGCAGGAAGTCGCGGAATTTGAGCAGGCGGGCGTCGACGTCTTGACCACAGTTGCACAAATTATTAAAAAACAAGAACGCATGCTGACCTTGTCTAACTTCTATGAAGGGCAGGATCAATATGGTCTGGATCAGTTAAGTTTGCCGTTGGCGTATTTGCTGGATGAAATTCAAACCACCTTGGATGCACAGCTGGATCAGGCGGAACCGACGGGACAAATTACCTTTAGCCAGTTGGGGCAGATTCGTCCGATTCCGTATCGCCTGATTGTGATGCTGAATTTGGACAGTGGCAAGTTCCCAAGTCGCAATCAACATTTACCTTTTGATTTGATGGATATCTTGAAACCGCAATTGGGCGATCGCTCGCGTTTAGAGGATGATCAAGGGGCATTCTTGGATGCCTTGCTGCTGGCTCAGCAAAATTTGTGGCTGTTTTATAACGGTTTTGATGTCAATGATGGTGAAGTGCGTGAGCCATCTACCGCCTTGCAGGAACTGATTCAGCATTTGGCGTTGATTACCCAGAAAAATGAAGTGGAAGAACCGATCCAGAATCTGCAAGGCTTAGATGTACCTGTACAATTGAATACGCTGTATCAGATTCATCCCTTACAGCCTTTTGATGTTGCAGGATTTACCCAGCCGAAGCCGACCCGCTTTCAGGATCATTGGTATCGGGTGGCACAACAGATTTCGGCACCAACGGGGCAACGTCAGGCATGGCAAGATAGTCCTTATCTCGCGACGCAAAGTGATTTTTTGAGTCTGCAAAGCCGACAATGGATTCAGGATGTCTGCTTCCCCGCGCGTCTGTATCTGAAAACCCTTGGGGTGGAAAACTTAAAACCTGAAGACTTGCCCGATGAAGTGGAACCTCTAGTTTTAGATGGTTTGGGACGTTATGCGGTGCGCCATTTCTTGCAGCAGCAAGGACAGTCGACCCAACCCGAACTGCTCTTGGATCAATTGCCTGTAGGTAAAATGCAGCAGGCGGCATGGCAAATCAGTGTGATTGAGCAGCAACAATTACAGGCACGTTTGCAGCGTTATGCGACAGAGGTCACGCCTGTCACACAGCAGCTCTGGAATATGGATGCAACGATCCAGTTTCAGATTAGCGTTCCCGCGCAATCAACGCAGCAATGGGTCAGTCTGGAAGCATCGAGTGTCCGTGCCAAACGACGGGTGCAACTCTGGCTGGAATATCTGTTCTGGCTGGCACATGAAAACTTGGGTCATGCTGGACAGGACTTGGCGCGATTGGTGGTGTTTAGTGACCAGACCGTATTGTGTAGTGGGGTGACTTCCCATCAGGCACGAGAATATTTGAGTGTATGGTTTAAGTTGTGGCAACACGGACAAACCACGCCTGTGGTGTTACCTGCGGCGTTACTGTTTAAAGCGGCAGAAAAAGGCAAACAGCTGGAATGGCAGCCGGATGAACAAGGACGACCTCAGATTAAAGACTGGGACAGTTTGCTAAAAGACTGGCAGGATGATGGACGTTTTGCAGGTTTCTCCGTACTGGACAATGAAGCCAGTCAACAGCATCGGGATTGGCAGTTTATCCTGCAACAGCAAGATAGTACTGCGCTGTTGGCACAAGCCTGTCAGCAATATGCCTATGACTTATATGCCCCGATTTTTCAGTATCAACAATTGATCAAGGAATAATGCAGATGATCACATTAACTCCACCTGCTTCAATTTCTTATCATCCCATTGTAGATATGCAATTTAAAGGGCTGCACTGGATTGAAGCTTCCGCGGGCACAGGCAAGACCTTTACCTTGTCCAGTTTGATGGTGAGGATTTTCTTGGGCGATTATCTGCCGAATCAGGTGATTGCCACGACCTTTACCCGAGCTGCAGCGGCGGAGCTGAAAGGACGGATTCGCAGTCGTTTAGTCGATACCTTGCGTTATTTTGAAACCTGCCAAACGCTGACGCAATCCGAACTGCAACAGAAAATGACAGTAGAGTCGGATCCCTTATATCAAAAGCTATTGCAGGATTATGCACCGCGGGTCGACTATGCACGTGAACGGCTGAAATTGGTGATTGATCAACTGGATGAACTTTTTGTCGGGACCTTGGATAGTTTTAGTCAGAAGTTACTGCGCGAATTTGCCTTTGAAAGCGGCAAAATTGAACGGGCAGAAATTACCGATGATGCCAAACAATATACTCAGCAACTGATTCACGATGTACTACGCGAATGGATTCAGCAGCAACCACAAAATATTTTGGACTATCTGCTGCTCAACAAGAAATTAAAGTCGCAGCAGGCTTATGTGGCGGTGGTGGAAAACAGTCTGAATTTTGCCTCTGCACATTTTCAGGCAGTGGCTGCTCCCGAAGTCGATGTGGACGGTTTTAATCAGCAAGTTGAATATTTGTTGGGGCTAGACTGGAGTCGAATTGCTGAATTGGCCGATTACTATGCTGCCGATGGTGCACATTTTAAATTGCTGGCAAAAAAATGGCGCGATGACCAAAAACTACAGCAACTCTTGACGCTCAAACTGCCTGAATTGTTAGAAGTATTAAAGCAGCAAGGCAGCTATGCCTTATTCGCGCCTTTATATGCCGAAACCCTGAAAAATCTGAGTGATGCAACGAATAAAGTATTAAACAAATGCCCTGATGAGGTCTTGCAAGGCTTTCAACAGCATGCGCTGATCCGTGAACTCACCGCATTTATACAAAGTCTGGACAAGCTCAGTTTTGACCTAGACACGCTGGATAGCTATTTGCAGTTCTATCTGGCATCGCAAGTGAAGAAACGTTTGCCACAAGTCTTGCAGCAAAAAGGTGAAACCACTTTTTCCCAGCAAATTCGTACCTTGGCTGATGCCTTGCAAGATGCGCAAGGCGCACGCTTTGCCCGTTTTGTCCAAGCCCGTTATCCCTTAATTTTGGTGGATGAGTTTCAGGATACCAATCAGGATCAGGACAATATGCTGGCACGCATCTGGCGCGATGCAGGGCATTATGCCAAAGGCTGCATGATCATGGTGGGTGATCCGAAACAGGCGATTTATGGCTTCCGTGGCGGCGATATGCTGACCTATAACAAAGCCCGTGTCGATGTGCTGAGCAAGCAAGGGCAATTATATAGCCTGAAATACAATCACCGCTCTGTGGCAGAACTGGTCACGGTGGTGGATGCCTTATTCCAGCGTCAAATCCAATTTGGTGAAGAGGTCGAATATAGCCCTGTTGAGGCAGGGCCTAGACTCCATCCAGTTTTGGTCGATGCACAAGGTCAAAATCTTCAGCCGTTGCGCTGGCTGATGCTGCAAGACAAGAAAGATGAATTTATCCAAGTGGCATGGAAAATTCGTGATTTGTTGAATCAGGGGATTCAGCAGCAACTGTATTTGGCTGAAGCAACAGGTAACCGTGGTATCGATGAAAATGATATTGCGATTTTGTCCAAAAACCATGATGGACTGGATAAGGTGCAATATGAGCTTGAGCGTTTGGGAATTCGGGTGAATCGACCTTCCAAACGTAGTGTGTTTGATAGCCCCATTGCGCAGGATGTCGCGGCTATTTTGACAGCAATCATGCATCCTTTTGATGAAGCCAAGGTCAAGAGGGCTTTGCTGACACGCTTGCTGAATTATCAACTGAGTCAGTTGATGCAGTTGGAGCAACGTCCTGAAGGCTTAAGCCAGTTTATCGAGGATTTTGATTATATTCGGGAAATGTGGTTCAACACGGGCTTTTTAAGTGCCTGGCAATATGCTTTAAATCTGTTTAAGGCATGGTCGAATCTGGTGGCCAGCCAAAGTCGCGACAATGAACGCAGTGTGGTGAACTTACGTCATTTAACCGAATTACTGAGTCAGCACAGTGAGCATTTTCAGGGACCGCAGGCGCTTTATCACTGGTATCTCAGACAAATTCAAGCACCAAGTGAGCGTGAGTGGGAGCTGGAACGCAAACTGTCGAATGAGGCGGGCGTGCAGTTGATGACCATTCACCAATCCAAAGGTTTGGAGTTTAAGATTGTATTCCTGTTGGGCGCAGATAAAGATTTTCGGGAAATGAACAAGACCTTGAACTTCTCCACCCAGCAATTGCCCGATCCTGTGACAGGGCAACCCGAAATGCAGCGCGTGATTGCGGTGAATGACAAACACCTTTTGGATGACGTAGCGATTCAACAGCACAATGCGCGTGCAGAGGCAGAGCAGCATCGGTTGTGGTATGTGGCTCTAACCCGTGCTAGTCATCGAGTTTATGCTATGTTGCAAGATCAGGCGGGCAAGTCGACCACAGGGCTGGCATTCTGGCGTGGGCATGCCGATCAGGTTTTTCAGCACCCACATAGCACAGATGAAGCGGTATTAAGTGAGTGTCCTCTTGCACTGAAGCGTACACAAGATCAGCTGCAACCAGCGTTGTATGCCATCGAATTTCCGACACAGCGCTTTTATCCACGTGCTAAAACGAGTTTTAGTGCCTTGGCCCAGCATTTGAGTCGGCAGCAAGCACTGGACGCGCTCGCGGTACAGCGTGAACAACTACAAAGTGCCGCGGATGAAATCAATCTGGAAGCGATGGATCAACCTGAAGCAATTGCCCAACCGATCAGTTGGATCAAGCGTCAATTTCCGATGGGGACATTGGCAGGTAATTTTTTGCATGAAATTTTTGAACATATTGATTTTCAACAGCAACAGGACTGGAAAATCGAAGTTCGTCGCCGTTTTAAAAATGATTATCCAAGTTTGTGGAGCGCCTTGTGCGAGAAATATCAGCAAGACTTTCAGCAACTGGATGAAGAGCAGCTCTTGCTCTGGATGACCGAATGGTTGGCGCAGGTGTTGTCGACCCCATTACATCAACAGTTTTGTCTAAATCAGTTGAGTGCAGAATCTCATTTGGCAGAATTTCCATTCTATTTGGCCTTGTCCAATCATGTCTTGGCGATTAAACGCATACAGGACTTATATGCCGAATATGGCATTTTCATGCCTGAACTGAATGCTGCCAATTCCGCGCGCTATTTAACGGGTTCCATCGACTTGGTTTATTTTGATGGGCAGCGTTACCAAATTGCCGATTACAAAAGTAATTTCTTGGGTGCCGATATTGCCGATTACACGCCATCAAAATTACAGGAAAGCATGTCACACGCCAGTTACTGGTTGCAGGCGGGGCTGTATTTGGTGGCACTGCATCGTTATTTACAAGTGCAGTTGGAAGATTACGACATTCAAAAACATTTGGGCGGTGCCAGCTATCTGTACTTGCGCGGCATGCGTGGCGATGCGCAATATGGGGTCAACTATTGGTGCCCTGATGCAGAATTTATTCTGCGTTTGGATGCATTATTGGGCTATTTTGCTGAAGAGCATGTTCATAAAAGTGCATAAGTAGCGCTTACTCCGATGTAAAAACAATGAATTAGACTGTGGATAACTTTGAGGATAACTGTGTGGAAAACAAGCAGGAACAGCCATTGAATGCCGAATGGATCAAGTCGTGGAGCCAATACATTCAGCAGCCTCCTTTTTGTGCAACACCCAATCTACAGGCAGATGCTGTCGTCCAGTCGGTGTTCGAAGCGATGTTGCAGGGCAATAGTTGTGTGCCTGTTGAGGCAAATGCCCTGCAAAATCTAGGTCACTTGGCAGTCAGTGTGGGCGAAGTGTCGAGTCGAGTAGCGCCTTTTATTTACGACACGCAGTATTTATATCTCTACCGTTATTGGAAACAGGAAGATACGCTGGCACGACATGTAGCACGCTTACAGCAACAAGCCGTCGCAATGGTTGATCCGCAAGCTTATGCTACTTTGCTGAGTGACGAGCATCAGCAACAGGCACTGCGTATGGTGTGTCAGCAAGCCTTGAATATTATTACGGGTGGACCAGGCACAGGCAAAACCTATACCTTGGCACGTATTATCGCAGCATTGAATCAGTCATTACCCAATTTACGCATCGCCATGGCAGCCCCGACAGGTAAGGCAGCGCAGCGCATGAAAGAAGCCCTGCAAAAAGCCTTGAATGATGAAAACCTGCAAACTTTGGTCACTCCAGCATTAAAGCAATTAAACCCGGTTACCTTGCACCGTTTGTTGGGGCTGGGGCATTCCGCACGACCTCGCTATGATGCCACACAGCCTTTACCTTATGATGTAATTGTGGTGGATGAAGCGTCTATGCTGGATTTGAATCTCGCCAGCATGTTGTTTGCTGCTGTACCCGATCAGGCGCGACTGATTCTCTTGGGTGATGCCAATCAGTTGGCGTCGGTTGATGTCGGGGCGGTGCTGGCAGATTTGCAACAAGTTCCTGCGTTGCAGGGCAATCGGGTGCATTTACAGACCAGTCGACGTTTTGATGGAGAAGCTTTGATTGGACAAATGGCTGCATTTATTCAGCAGCCTCCTGAAGTCACTTCTTCTCAAGCGTTACTCGAGCAGTTTCAGCAACAAGTGGTTGCTCCGACCGAACTGCAAACTGTGCCACTGCTAGCGAACATGCCGAATGTGTTGCAATTGGAGTATTTCGCGGAGGAGGTTCAAGTCACAGAGCCGTATTACGATAAACTGATGCTGGGCTATCAGCGTTATATTGAAGCCTTGAAGACCCATTTGAGTGCTGAAGATCCTGAAGTGTCTATTCCGCATGTCATTCAAGTTTTTGATGATTATCGCATTCTCACGGCTATTCGCCACGGTGCATTTGGCTTAAAGCAACTCAATCAACAGATGGAGCAGCGCTTACTGCATGGGCTGAGCCGCTATACCGCCAAACAAGGTGATTGGTATGTCGGGCGTCCTGTGATGATGACCTACAATGATTACCAGTTGGGACTCTCGAATGGTGATATCGGCATTTGTTTTAAGCGGCAACGTCAGGGGCAGACCCAGTTTGAGGTTTACTTCCCAAGTCTGGAGAAATGGGTGCTGGCAACTCGTTTACCCAAGAACATAGAAACCGCTTTTGCGTTGACCATTCATAAATCACAGGGTTCGGAGTTTACCCATACCGCTGTGGTATTAGATGCGCAAGCACAAAACTTATTGAGTCAGGAGTTGCTTTATACCGCCATTACTCGTGCTAAAACAGTGGTGAGTGTGCTGGCAGATCCTCAGGCACTGATGCAAGCTTTGTCAAAAAGAACCACTCGAGTCAGTGGAGTTTTAGAAAAAATAAAGGGTATTCTGTATTATTAATCTGTACTACATAATGTGTGACTTTGTACGAAAAAGCTTACATTGATTCGAGATATTTGCGCATAGAGCTTTGATTCGGTTTCTGAGAAGATGAGTTCACATAAAGAGCACAACAAGGAACGTTGAGCCATAATCGCAAAAGGATAATAACAAAGTCGGAATAGGACAGCGAACTTACAGTGAAGTAGGTGAAAGAGGAAACTTACAGCCGCTAAGCCTTGTAGTTTTGGGAGAGACTACAGGGCTTTTTTATTGCTGCGAGTTTTGTATGGTTTGCGGCATTCAACTTCTTCAATCTAGATCTGCACCGTTCAGCGGCTGTAAGTTTAAACGTACATCGTGTTAGGAAAAATACCTCTAGTCTTCTTTTTTGATTGTGGCAAAATGTTACACATAAGGACATCTTGGTGGAAACAAGGACTGTTTGCACAATAAGCGCATAATGCGCAACAATAAGAACAATGATAAAAATAAATATAAGAACTACAGCGCAATGAAAAAAGCCCAAGCTGAGCTTGGGCTTTTTTCTTTTTGCGATTATTGAGTTGGTGGATTGGCATAAAGTATCAAAAATGCACTTGTTTATATTTAGAGGTAATCGGTGTTTATTGATGTTTTATGAGAATTAACGCACGGTTTTTAGGGGTTTGTATCTGCTTGTAGGGGATCACTCAGCAGCTTTTGATTAGGCTTAAATTTTATTCTGCACTTGCCGCATTAAAACGCTGCTTGATTAAAATGTCGGTTGTGTATTCTGGCTTAAGACAAGCGGTCTATAGGATTTGTATCTCACTCCATATGACAATGTGGTGCTAATAGTTAAATGGATGTGAAAATGTGATTTATTATTCATTTTTTATTTTTAAATCCAAACCTAAGCAACATTTCATACCAAAGTTGTATGCGAGTGATTGAAAAGAAAAGTTTATTTATTTAGAAAATTTAAATAGTGCGCATATTTTGCAATCAGCACCGTTTTCCCTTAAAATATCGCTCTTGCTGTAGTGATGCACGGCAGTCAAATTGGTTTTGAAGAATCAGTTTGATTTGTATCAAATGTAACTTATTAAGCATCTCGGAGAAATCGAATGGCTTTAACAAACGCAGATCGCGCAGAAATCATCGCTAAATTTGCTCGTGCTGAAAACGACACTGGTTCACCAGAAGTTCAAGTAGCGCTTTTAACTGCTCAAATCAATGACTTACAAGGTCACTTTAAAGAGCACAAACACGACCACCATAGCCGTCGCGGTCTTATCCGTATGGTTAACCAACGTCGTAAGTTACTTGACTACCTAAATGGTAAAGATCACGGCCGTTATGTTGCTTTGATCGGTGCTTTAGGTTTACGTCGTTAATTCGATTGAAACTTTTATTTTCGGATTATTGCATGTTGAATGCTGTATTGCTGAAAACTAAAGTCTATCTAGCTACGTCTAGATAATGGGGAAGGGGCGAATGTTTCGCTCCTTCTTTGTGTTTAAAAATGGTGTATCTAGTGAGGTCGGCTTCTAAGCTTTGTCATTTGCACAAACTTTAGGTTGTGAATGCCAAACCTTAGGGGTCTCCACTAGAATAAAATCAGGAAAGAAAAATATATGTCGATGTTTAATATTGTTCGTAAAGAATTCCAATATGGTCAGTACAATGTAGTACTTGAAACAGGTCGTGTTGCACGTCAAGCAAATACAGTTTTAATCACCATGGGTGGTGTGACTGTATTGGTTGCAGTTGTGGCTCAACCGACTGCTAAAGCGGGTCAAGACTTTTTCCCATTGACTGTGAACTACCAAGAAAAACAATATGCAGCGGGTCGTATCCCTGGCGGTTATGGCAAACGTGAAGGTCGTGCTTCAGAAGCTGAAACTTTAATTTCACGCTTAATTGACCGTCCAATCCGTCCGTTGTTCCCAGAAGGTTATTACAACGAAATTCAAGTTACAGCAACGGTTGTGTCTTCTGACAAAACGATGGATGCTGACATTGCTGCAATGCTTGGTACTTCTGCTGCATTGGCAATTGCGGGTACACCGTTCCGTGGTCCAATTGGTGCTGCACGCGTTGGTTTAATCAACGGTGAATATGTTCTTAACCCGAACTTCGAACAAATGGCGCAATCTGACCTTGACTTAGTGGTTGCAGGTACAGAATCAGCAGTATTGATGGTTGAATCAGAAGCGAAAGAACTTTCTGAAGACCAAATGTTAGGCGCAGTGCTTTTCGGTCATGACGAAATGCAAATTGCTGTACAAGCAATTAAAGAATTTGCTGCTGCTGCGGGTGCAACAGAGTCTACTTGGACTGCACCAGCGAAAAATGAAGACCTTCGTACTAAATTGAAAGAAGCATTTGAAGCGAAAATTTCTGAAGCATATACCATTGCAGTTAAGCAAGACCGTTATGCAGCATTAGATGCAATCCAAGCAGAAGCTGTTGCACAGTTCGTTCCTGAAAATGACGAAGCGGGTATTGCAGATGACTTGAACGAATTGTTCGAAGATTTGAAATACCGCACTGTACGTGACAACATTTTGTCGGGTAAACCACGTATCGATGGTCGTGACACCAAAACTGTACGTGCATTAGACGTACAAGTAGGTGTTTTAGGCCGTGCGCACGGTTCTGCATTGTTTACACGTGGTGAAACTCAGGCGTTGGTAACAACAACTTTGGGTAATACACGTGATGCCTTGATGGTTGATACCCTTGCAGGCACAAAAACTGATAACTTCATGTTGCACTACAACTTCCCTGCATACTCTGTAGGTGAAACGGGTCGTGAATCTGGTCCTAAGCGTCGTGAAATCGGTCACGGTCGTTTGGCGCGCCGTGGTGTACAAGCGGTTCTTCCAGCGGCTGATCGCTTCCCGTACGTGATCCGTATCGTATCTGACATTACAGAGTCGAACGGTTCATCTTCTATGGCTTCTGTATGTGGTGCTTCATTATCACTTATGGATGCAGGTGTTCCATTGAAAGCACCAGTTGCGGGTATCGCAATGGGTCTTGTGAAAGAAGGCGAGCGTTTCGCAGTACTTTCTGACATCTTAGGTGACGAAGACCACCTTGGCGACATGGACTTTAAAGTAGCAGGTTCTGCCAACGGTATTACTGCACTTCAAATGGACATCAAGATTGAAGGGATCACTGAAGAGATCATGGAAGTTGCGTTAAACCAAGCGTATGCAGGTCGTATGCACATCCTTAACGCAATGAACCAAGTGATTTCACGTGCACGCCCTGAAATTTCAATGCATGCGCCGACATTCCAAGTCATCAACATCAACCCAGACAAAATCCGTGACGTGATTGGTAAGGGTGGTGCAACAATCCGTGCCATTACTGAAGAAACTAAAGCGGCGATTGATATCGAAGACAACGGTACAGTGCGCGTATTTGGTGAAACTAAAGCGGCTGCACAAGCTGCGATTGCAAAAATCCAAGCGCTGACTGCTGAAGTTGAGCCAGGTACAATTTACACAGGTAAAGTGATTCGTATCGTTGAATTCGGTGCGTTCGTAAACATCCTTCCGGGTACTGACGGTTTACTTCACATTTCACAAATTTCAAATGAGCGTATTGCCAACGTTGCAGACGTATTATCTGAAGGTCAGGAAGTGAAAGTACAAGTTGCGGATGTTGATAACCGTGGTCGTATTAAATTGACGATGAAAGATATTGAGCAAGCTTAATCTACTGCGCTTAATCTGAAAAAGAGCCTGCTCAAATGAGTGGGCTTTTTTATGCCTGAATTTTAGGAATAAAGATAAATAGAGAAAGTTTGTGGTGAAATTGCGATAAAAATGAATCTATTCAGTTGAATGCAGTACACTCGAAGCCATGAAATGAATAACAAGATTGACGGAATAGAGTGACGAGATAGATGCAGAGTTACTATTTTTATCAACATCCGACCGATGCTTATCTGTACGTGCAACAACAGCCCTTGCAAGAGATTGAACCTGAATTTATCTGGGTCGACAGCACGCGTGATGATGTGGTGAATCATGCCGAACACTGGCAAAACCAAATCTTTGAACTGACCGGCATTAGCCTGAATGAATTCCATCTTAAGGATATTTTGAATCTGGAACATCCCTGTGCTTTCGATGCCATGGAAGATTATGACCTGTTGATTTTCCGTAAATTGATTACACCCGATGACAAAATTCAGGTCGGAGAGCAAGCCTTAGAACAGCATGAACGTTTTTTCGGACTGTCGACCACACCCATTAGCTTTGTCTTGACCTCACAAGTATTGATTACGGTGCGGGAACAGGGGAATCAGGTGGTGGAGCAATACATTGAACGGATCAACGCGATTGCAGCCCGTGCGTTGGATGAGCAAAACAAGCCGCGTAAATTGTCGCATAGCCCTTTAGATTTAGCGTTGCGCCTATTGAACGCCATGGTGGATGGTTACTTGGATTTGCGAGTGCCCTTAACCAGACGGGTGGAATATTGGCAGCAGGAACTGTTACAAGGACATCGTCGCTTTACTAGATGGAATCAGTTGTTGCAAGAGAACATGGCCTTTCAGCAAATCGAGAATTTGTGTGAAGAACAAATTGAAGTCCTGCAAGAATTACGCGATGAAATTGTGGAAAACTATTCCCACTTAAAACCGAAAAAGCGCTCGGAAAAACGCGATATTGTCTTGGTGCGTACCGATGATTTGGTCAGTCATGTCGAGCGCATTCAAAAACACACTACACGCTTACGCAGTGCGGTGCAGGCAGCGATTGAATTGCATTTCTCTGCGATTGCCAATCAGACCAATGAAAACATGCGCATCTTGGCGATTATCACCGCTATTTTTGCGCCACTGACCTTGCTCACGGGGATTTATGGCATGAACTTCGAGTTTATTCCAGGGCTGAAATCTCCGATTGGGTTTTGGATCATGTTGATGGTGATGCTGGTGACGACCATCTGGTTGATTCTATATTTCTATCGTCGCCATTTGGTTGGACGAGGAGAAAAAAGCGTGATTGATATGCTGGCACAGCAACATCAGGACCAGCATGTGGGTTTGTTGTGGTTCTTGGATTATGAACCGATCAAGCAAGGCGTCAAAGTCACCTTAAAAGAAGTGGAAAAATTGACCAAGTTAAAATAATCACGATCAAATACAAGAAGATGTCATTAAAATGACATCTTCTTTTTTTATGCTTGATACAGCCAGAAGTGGATGATCTGATTTTATTCTAATCCGCTTATCATTCGGCAGATAAAGCATAATGCGCGTTCGGAGTTCACTTAGACTTGTGAACTGGCATGATGCTGAAGCAGGCGATAAATTTCATCTTTAAGACGGAGTTTTTTACGCTTGAGGGCTTCAATATCATCATTAATGCGAAACACAGGATTGAGCTCACGCTGGCAAATTTCCTGATCGAGTATTTCGTGCTCTTCAAAAATTCTCGCAAAATGCGGATTGTCTTGGCGTAATTGCGGAATAATTTCACGATGTTCTGGGAACATCAGTTTGACTTTTTTATTGCATTCTTTTGTTTTCATGGAACCGTATTTCTCTCGTATTAGCGATCAAAGAAGAAACCCATTCAATGATGTTTTGGCATCAGGGAATGGGTTATGTTTTGGTTTATGATTGTTGATGATGTGAATGTCGAACTTGGCGACGTAATTGTTGTACTTCATCAATCAGGTCCAGCATCATAGCCACTGCGGAAAAACTGGCATCAAAGTCACGTTGTAAACGATAGGCTTTACGCGCACGCGAAACATCTTCACCAAAAAATTGATGGATACGTTCTTCTGGGCGGGTCGGCAAAATATCGTATTCCAACAGCTGTAAAACCCATTCTGGGCTTTGACCACAGGCTTCGGCAAAATGTTTTAAATCGAAACTACGATGTTCATCGACGATCTCTGCGGTGCTATAACCGTCGCAAATAATTTCTCGGTAATGAATGGTTGTCATAGCGTTCTCCTTAAAGTTGTCGAGGCTTAAACTGCGAAAAGGCTTCGGCAAAGGCGTGGTAAGCACGCTCTTGCTCTGCACTCTGCGCAGGTGGATTCACAATGTTAAGAATTAAAAATAAATGTCCTGCTGTTTTATTGGGAATCCCTTGATTTTTTAAACGTAATTGTTGTCCTGTTTGCGCATTCTTCGGCAGATTAACCTGAATTTTTGTTCCTGCTGGCGTCAGTAATTCGATCTGTTGTCCCAAGGCTGCTTCCCATGGCGTCACGGGAATGGTGTAATAAATATCGGCACCTTCAACGCGGTACTGTGCGGTATCCTTATAATAAATTTCGATATACAGGTCGCCATTTTCGCCGCCACGTACACCGACTTGTCCTTGTCCAGTCAAACGAATTTGCTGTCCTTCTTTCATTCCTTTGGGAATTTTGACCTGTAAGGTCTTGCGCTGAACTTCTGGTTCTCCATAGGCGTTAATGGTTGGAATTTGCAGGGTAATCTGCTGTGAAGTGCCGTGGAAGGCAACATCTAAGTCAACCTCAAGCTTGGCGTGTTGATCTTCACCACGGAAAGATTGCTGTCGTTGTTTATACTGATAGTTTCCTCCTCCAAAACCTGTACCAAAGCGACCAAACAGGTCTTCAAAGCCTGAAAAATCGGAAGAATTGCCTTGGCCAAATCCTTGCCGATAAAATTCAGCCCCATCGAATCCTGAGGCACCTGCTTGTCCCCCAAAGCCTGAAAATCCTTCAGGATGATCTAAGATGAAGTCATATTCTTTTTTCTTTTCTTCATTGCTGAGGGTGTCGTATGCGACATTCACTTCTTGCATACGGGCTTCAGCATCACTTTCTTTACTAATGTCGGGGTGGTACTTTCGTGCCAACTTCCGATACGCTTTTTTAATTTGGTCTGGGGCTGCGTCGCGAGTTACCCCAAGGATTTCGTAATAATTCTTAGGCATAAGAGCATTGTTAAATTGATGATATTTTCATCAATATTATTATGTCTTTCGGAGAGTGGGAAGTAGTGTAGAACTGTTCGTATTTGTTTCAAATCATGACAATGATAAAAAGCCCACTTGGGGCTTTTTATGTGGAATGGGTCGCAGTAGTTAATTCACTTTCACCCATGTCATGTGACGTACATTGGATGAGCCTGCGACCTGACCACGAATTTGTAGATATTTGTCTTGCTGATCCAAATGGGCTTCTGAAACATATTGCTGTCCAGAGAGGGGATCCAGAAACTTGCCCTCAATAAATTGGTTACGCTTTTCAGGATCGCGTTTTAAGCCTGACAAAATGGTTAAGCCAATCATCGGTTGATCTTTCAGATTGCCGGTGCATTTTTGACAGGTGCTCAATTTCTCTTTGCCAGGTAGGGGGCGGATTTCGGTGACTTGGGCACTGTACAGATTGTTTTGATCTTTGCTGATGATCACATCTGCCAGTGAATGTCCTGTACGATCATCCATGGTTTTCCATTTACCAATTAGGGGATCTGTCGCTGCCAAGCTGTGCGCGCTGTAGAGTAACGCGGAAAGGAAAACCGTGCGGGAAAGAAAAGAAGTTCCCATGGAACATTACCTCAATATCAATGTATAAAATTAGAATGAATCACATATTAAAATTATGGATTTATTGTCATATCTGGACGCTGTTCAACAAATGACTGTTATCTAGGTCGCAGTATTTTATAGAGTGTTTTGATTGTTTGAATAAATACGATTTTAGTTCAATAGATTCAAAGACTAAGATAAGTTTGATACAGATAAACGTGGTGAGAGGAATACTGTAAGATGGTTTCAGGAGGGGATGACTGCCTGTAGTTAATGAGCAGAGTCGATGGCTACAGGCAGACGAGAACATTTAATCCTTAGCTTAGATGCTCACCAAACAATCCAAGCGCTTCTTCAGCAGTAAATTGATATTGGGTATTACAGAATTGGCAATCCATGGTAATTGGATTTTGATGCTCTAAGGTTTCACGTACTGCTTCGACCCCAATTTGCTGTAGGGCATTGGCACAACGATCTTTAGAGCAGGTACAACCGAACTTGAGTTGTTCAATTTCAGGCAGACGCACATCTTCTTCATTGTATAAACGGTACAGAATTTCATTGGCTTCCAAGTCCGTCAACTCTTCCACTTTTAGCGTTTCCGTAAGCATGGTCAGACGCGGCCATAAATCTTCATCTACACGTTGCTGTTCTTCTTCACTGATACGCGGTAACAGTTGAATCAGTAAACCGCCTGAACGTTGTGCCGTACTTGCCAGCACAATACGCGTCGGAATTTGCGCAGACAGGTCGTAATACTGCATTAAGCAGCCCGCCAGAGTCGGTTGATCTAGCGGTACGATGCCCTGATAACGCTCACCAAATTCAGGTTCAATGTTTATGAACAATACAGGACTGACTAATGCTTTTAGCACAGTGCTGCTGTCGCTTGCGGCTTGGAAGCGCGGATCTTCTTCATAGTCTGCTAAGGCACGGACTTCACCTAAATGGTTGCATTCCGCCATTGCCCATTTGAATGTTCCAGAGGCTTGAATTTGTAAGCTGATACGCCCTTTAATTTTTAGCGTGCTGGCCAACAAGGCGGTCGCACTGAGCATTTCACCCAGTAAAATTTGTACCGCTTGTGCATAGTCACGTTGGGCAAGAATCGTTTGTAAGGTTTCTTCTAAATGAACGACTTCACCACGCACAGGGCAATCTTCAATATAAAAGCGTTGACGTATATCAGACATAATTTTCTCCAAAACCCTGCTTTAATGGTGGCGATATTGTAAAACACAAGTCATTTTGCTTCATCTCGTGTCACATCTATTCGAGTAGAATCTAAACCCCGCTGTAAATCCACGCCTGTTTCGACTGCACGAATTTCAGCATCACGCTCAAACAGATGTTCCAGTTCAGCCAGGGCATTGCGATGCGATTCATATACCTTCTGTTCGTCGGTATAGACGCGTTGTTGCTGTGCCAGTAGCTGTTCATCATAATCGCGAAAGAGCTCAATACTTTTCTTGGCATCGCTGTCACTCACACCTAAATCACACAAGGCGCGATAGGCCATCCCGAGTGAAGATAAATAGGTTTCTCGCCAAATATGCTGCACACCTAAGTCACGTAATAAGTGTACATGATGTCGGTCTCGTGCTCTGACTAATAACTGTAACTCAGGGTAATTCAGGCGAATATGGCGTGCGACATTCATGGAGTCCTCAATGTCATCAATCGCCAGAATAAATACCTTGGCCTGTTGAATGCCCGCGGCTCTTAAAATGTCAGGATGGGTGGCATCGCCATAATACAGATGACCGCCATAATTACGCACAAAATCGACTTTTTCCAGATTGCTGTCGATGGCAGTAAACTTTTGGTGTTGCAGATGCGCCACCCGTGCAATGGTTTGTCCAAAACGACCAAAACCGGCAATAATCATCGTAGGTTGCTGATCTAGAATTTCATCATAAGCGGGTACGGTGACAGGCCTAAGATGAGGCACAATTCCTTGGCGAATAATCCAGTATAAAACTGGGGTAAGGATCATCGAGATAATCACGATTAAGGTGATTGGCGCGATAATCGCTTCTGATAGCAGTTGTTCACTTTGTGCCACACTGAATATGACAAAGGCAAATTCTCCCCCCTGTGCCAAACAACTGGCCAGAAGTAAGCTGTTGGGCCAAGACAGTTGATAATAACGGGCAATTGCCGTTAAAAGGGTAAACTTGATCAACAGCAAGAGTAGTGCGCCCGCCAAGATAAACAGCGGTTGTTGCCATAAAAGCTGAATGGGGGTCAGCATCCCCACGGTCATAAAGAACAGTCCCAGTAATAGCCCTTTAAAAGGCGCAATACTGGCTTCCAGCTCATGTCGAAACTCAGAATCTGCCAGCAATACTCCCGTTAAGAATGCACCTAATGTGGTACTGATATTGAGCAGATCCATGAGTAACACAACAGCGAGAACAATGAATAAACTGATCGCCGTAATTAACTCATGTGCACCAGTTTTCACGATAAAGCGGAAAAAAGGTCGAATTAAAAAGCGACTAAACAAAAATAGTCCAGTAAATGCCGCCACGATTGCCGCAAAATAGGCGATGCCATAATGGGTGGATTCATTCCCTGCGAGTAGCGGAATCACGGCAATCAGCGGAATTGCGGCAATGTCTTGGAACAGCAAAATCGAGAAAGACTGTTGACCATAACTGGTATTCAGTTGCTGTTTTTCAGTCAACAGTTGCAAGACAAATGCGGTTGAGGACAATGCCAGTGCACTGCCGATTATCAGACTGGTGGCGATGCCTTGTTGTAACACGAAAAACAGAATGGTGCCTATCACCACTGCAGTGATACCCACCTGCGCACTGCCGATGACAAAAATGGATTGACGCATGGTCCAGAGTCGTTGTGGTCGCAGCTCCAACCCAATTAAAAACATCAGGAAAATCACGCCAAATTCAGCTAATTTGTGAATCGCTTCGGGGTCATTGGCAATATTCAGCACATGTGGTCCCAAAACAATACCCGTGATGAGATAGCCCAAGACTGTAGCAATACCCAAGCGTTTTAGTAGCGGCACCACCAGTAGGGCTGCGCCGAGAAAAAGCGTGATTTGCAACAATAACGACATGCATCTGTCCTGAAAGAAAGTTTTAAGCGTGATTAGCTGGGGATGATCCCCGTTTAGCTAAATTCTTGTGGATCGACATCCAGACTCAGTTTCATGCTGGCTGGCTTATGCTGCAACATATTTTGCCACCATGCTCTTAAGTAGTAATGTAAACGTGCTCGATCTTTAGACAATAGCACCATATGTGCCTGATAACGACCTGCTTTACGCTCCATCGGTGCTGGAATTGGTCCCCAAATATCGATATTCAATTCCGATATCTGGCGCAATTGCTGGGCATGCTCGGTCAGGTATTGCTGATTTTGTTCCTGACTTTTCGACTCACAGCGAATTAGCGCGGCATAACGATAAGGCGGAAACAAAGCCTGTTGCCGTTCTTTTAGGGTTTGGCGTGCAAACTGTCGATAATCCCCATCAACCAAGGTATGTAATAAGGGATGTTCTGGACGCAGGGTTTGTAAATACACATCGCCTTTTTTCTCGCCCCGACCTGCGCGACCTGCGACTTGTACAATCAGTTGTGCGGTACGCTCGGGCGCACGAAAATCGACACTGAGCAAACCCGAGTCAATATCCAAAATCGCGACCAAAGACACATAAGGGAAATGATGTCCTTTGGCCAGCATTTGCGTGCCGAGCAAAATCACAGGTTCACTTTTTTGAATCCGATCATAAATTTTTTGCCAGCTGCCGACGCGACTGGTCGAGTCGCGATCCACCCGAATCACATCAAACTCGGGGAATAACTCGTTTAAACTTTCCTCGACTTTGGCTGTGCCCATACCAATCGGTTTTAGTTCAGTATGTTGGCATTGTGGACAGTGATCGGGGACACGATGAATGGTGCCGCAATGATGGCAATGCAGGTGCTGATAGGGTTGAGTGTGTAAGGTGAAATTGGCATCGCAATGCGGGCATTTCGCCTGCCAAGCGCAACTTTCACAAATCAGCACGGGTGCGTAACCGCGTCTATTCAGAAAAATCAGCACTTGTTCTTTGCGTGCCAAGCGCTTGTGCATTTCATCCAGCAAAAACTGGCTAAAGCCATGCTGTTTGCGCCCGAGTTTTAAATCCAAGATATGCAGTTTGGGCAGTAGTGCGGTGCCTGCACGTTCATTCAATTCCAGACAGCTTAATTTACCTTGATTAACCAGTGCATAGCTTTCCATGCTTGGGGTTGCGGAACCCAGAATAATCGGACAATTTTCCAGATGTGCCCGATAGAGTGCTACATCGCGCGCATGGTAGCGAAAGCCTTCCTGCTGTTTAAATGATAGATCATGTTCTTCATCTAAAATGATCAAGCCCAAATTATGCAGCGGGGTGTAAATTGCGGAACGGGTACCGAGAATAATCGAGGCTTTGCCCATTTGTGCACTTTGCCAAGCTTGCAGACGTTTGGCATCGGTCAGTCCCGAATGCAGCAGTGCAATATGACAGTGAAAACGCGATTGGAAACGGCTGATGGTTTGAGGGGTGAGTCCAATTTCAGGAACCAGTACCAATACCTGTTTGCCTTGCTTCAGCACCTCATGCATGATTTGCAAATACACTTCGGTCTTGCCGCTGCCGGTTAAACCATCCAGTAAATAGGCATGATACGACGACAGTGATTTCAACACCTGCTGAATGGCATGTTTTTGATCTGGATTGGCCGTCAGCGGCATTTGCGCCAAGCTCATGCTTTGCGGACTAAAATCCTTCGGTTCTAAATAGGCTTTACAGATGCCTTTCTTTTCCAGAGCCTTTAAAGTGGCGGTTTCAATGCCAGCCAGATTTAAAATATTTTCAGATGTGCCCGCAGGGTGCAGCTTTAAAATTTTATAAGCATGTTGCTGTTTTTCAGAACGCTTGATTTTGTCATCGGCATGCTGGTCAAGCAGACGCCACATATGTGCTAGTAAATCATAAGGTTTGCCTTGGCGTAATAAGGTCGGCAGAGCACTCTGCACCACCTCACCAATTGGGAATTGGTAATATTGTGCCGCCCATGTCAACAAAGTTAAAACTTTGCCATCTAAAATCGCGTCATCATCTAACAGAGCTTGAATAGACTTTAGCTTGAACTTGGGATTATTGGGGGCATCCAGCGCCAGTTTTTCCATAATCACGCCAATTAAGTTGCGAGGACCAAAAGGCACCGCTACCCGTGCGCCAACCTGTGCCCGTGCATAATCTTCCGCAGAAATTTGATAGTCAAAACAGTCGTAGACATGTGCTGGAACGGCAACACGGATGCGATATGGGGCTAAGGCAGGCGATACAGGATTTGGCATAAACAGGTCAAAGGTTCCAGCTGAAAGGTCGTCGTGTGTAGTCTAGAGTTATGTTAGAGTGTGCAAATAAAATTTATATTGAAGAATATGAATGATTTTAGTGGTCAGACGCAACTGCGCTGCAACAAATTTTGGAAAATTAGAGCATTACAATGCCTGCATATCAATTTACCGCCATTGATGCTTTAGGGAAGCAGCAAAAAGGGGTGCTCGAAGGAGATTCGGCACGCCAGATTCGTCAGCAGTTACGTGAGCAATCACTGATCCCGATTACGGTTGACCCTGTAGAACATAAAGCCAAACAGCAAGGAACGCGTTGGTTTCAAAAAAGTATTACCGCTTATGATTTAGCGCTGTTTACCCGTCAGTTGTCTGTATTGGTCGCCGCTGCCATTCCGTTGGAAGAAGCGTTACGTGCCGTGGCTAAACAAAGTGAAAAAGCCCATGTGCAACAACTGGTGCTGTCTGTGCGCTCAAAAGTTCTGGAAGGGCATTCGTTGGCGAGTGCATTACAGCAGTCTGGGCGATTTCCTGAACTGTATCGTGCCACCATTGCTGCTGGCGAGCGTTCAGGGCATTTGGATTTAATTCTGGAGCAATTGGCAGATTACACCGAGAACCGTTTTGCCATGCAAAAGAAAATTCAAGGGGCCATGATCTATCCCATTATTCTGATGTTGATGTCCTTTGCAATTGTGATGGGCTTAATGACTTATGTCGTACCTGACATCGTCAAAACCTTCGATCAGAATAAAGATGCCTTACCTTGGATTACCGTGGCACTGATGAAAGCCAGTGCCTTTATTCGCGTGGCTTGGCCGTTTTTAATTGTGTTCACAGTATTGGGCATTGTTTTTTTATTACGGTTTTTAAAGAGCACAGCGGGGCATTATGCTTTTGATCGTTTAACGCTCAAACTGCCATTATTTGGTAAATTGTCGCGTGGTATTAATTCAGCTCGCTTGGCCAGTACGCTGTCTATTTTGACCAAGTCGGGTGTACCGCTGGTAGATGCTTTACGCATTGGTGCCGCCGTGAGCAGTAATTGGGTCATTCGTGATTCTGTCGATTTGGCCGCAGAAAAAGTCACCGAGGGAGGCAACTTGGCAACCCAGCTGGAGCGCAGTGGTTATTTCCCGCCGATGATGGTACAAATGATCAAAAGTGGTGAAGCCTCGGGCGAATTAGACCGGATGCTGGAGCGTGCGTCCAATATGCAAGATCGGGAAGTGACCACGCTGATTTCGACCTTGCTGGCATTGCTGGAGCCTTTAATGCTGGTACTGATGGCGAGCATTGTTTTGGTGATTGTGATTGCGGTCATGCTACCAATCGTCAATATGAACAATATGATTTAAGAAGTAAAAGAGTTTAGAGTGAGTTGTTGCATGCAAATGAATAAATATCCAGCCCAGCAATCGGGTTTTACTTTAATTGAAGTGATGGTGGTGATTGTTATTTTAGGAGTCTTGGCCGCGCTGATTGTCCCGAATGTGATGGGACGTGGTGAAAAAGCCAAAGTCGATACCACGGTGATTACCTTGAAGGGCGTTGCGGGTGCGCTGGATCAATACAAGTTGGACAACGGTAAATACCCATCAATGCAAGATGGTGGTTTAGATGCCTTGGTGAATCAGCCAGCTTCAGCGAAGAACTGGATGCAAGGGGGCTATGTCAAAGGTGGCTATCCAAAAGACAGTTGGGAAAATGACATTCAATATATTAGTCCGGGTGCGGAAGGTCGTGCTTTTGATTTATATTCTTTTGGTGCTGATGGCAAAGAAGGCGGTGAAGGCACAGATGCTGATATTTATTATCAACCCTAAATAATCGATTTTTAAATTCATGGAAATTATCACTTTATATGATTGAGTGTTCCAATTAAAAATAAAGTGATAATCTTTCTTATTTATTAATTTAAATACAAGATATTGATAAATAATAATTAAATATAATAATGGTTTTTTGAGAGTTATAATAAGAATTATTCCTAACCGTAATGTTTACAAAAATTGTCAAGTATGTAGATAAATAGACTTTTTATTTAAAAAAAACCTAGCATAATGATTTTAAGAACAAAAAGTGTGCTGGGGAGAATAGAATGAAAGCATTCGTTTTATCAGATGAAATCACCCAATTTCATTGGGCGATGCTGAAATCTGTTCTGTTGATTTTGACCATCTTGCCGTTGATGAATGGGGCAGTGACCTTATGGCAAAATACCGAGGGCAGTAGCCAGATCATGATAGGCTTTTTTGCCTTGAGTGTCATGAGTGCTTGGTTGGTGGTGTGTTTCATGATGGCTCTTAAAGCCACGCTCTGGCAGGTGCAAACTCAGCACTCTGTAATGGAGCAAAAAATCTTTCAGGCTTATCGTTATGTGCCGATGCTGTTCTTATCCAGTCTAGTGGCCTATTTGGCGAGTCAATTTACAGTCATGTTTTAAGCTATTTTAGCTTTCAAAAGTTTGCTTGAATTTCAATATAAAAAAAAAGGGGATTTTAAAAATCCCCTTTTGATTAGCGTCGTGATTTAAACGAAATATCCACTTTGCGTGGGCGGAAGAACCAGCCCATGATTAAAAGTAGTGCTGAAAATCCGAGGATAGGCCAGTCACTTAGACGGGTATACAGGGTTTGACCCTGCATAGCAGGTAAATCGCCACGTAACACCGTGCGTCGATCAATCGGAGCTTGGCGCACAATATGCCCGTGCTCATTAATAAAGGCGGTGACCCCTGTATTGGTGGCACGAATAAACCAACGTCCATTCTCTTTGGCACGCATTTGCACCATTTGTAGGTGTTGCCATGGACCAGCGGTCCCTGTAAACCATGCATCATTCGACACGGTCACCAAGAAATCACTGTTGCTGGCATTGCGACGAGTCAGATTCGGATAGGCAACTTCATAACAAATTGCAGCCGCTAAATTATGCTGCTTGATATGTAAGGGTTGCTGATCTGAAGCACCTCGAGAAAAGCCGCTGACCGAAGGATCATTTTGTAATGCAGGCAAAACCCAGCTCAGCATGCCTGACAGTGGAATGTATTCGCCAAAAGGCACCAAACGTTGCTTCTTGTACAGGCCATCGGCATCATCACCCAATGCTATGATGCTGTTGTAGAACATCGGTGAGCCTTCTTGCTTGGAGGCTGCTAAATCCCAATACGGAATACCTGTGACCCATACCGTTCCTTTTTTTTCTGCCTGTACTTTCATTGCATCTAAAAAGGGCTGAATGTCAGTCTGGAACATTGGAATAGAAGATTCAGGCCACACGATTAAATCTCGGCCCCATTCACTACGGCTGAGTTCTGCATAGATCATCAGAGTCTGCGTTTGGTATTCGGTCAGCCATTTCAGGTCTTGGGGAATATTGCCTTGAATCAGAGAAACTGAAAGCGGTTTTTCATGCTTAGGTTGCACAAACTGGATTTGCGCTGCGCCCCAAGCCCCTAGCAGTAACAGGAGCGAAGGAACCAACCAGAATAGACGCTTATTGAGGATTTCCACGATGGCACAGGCCAGCAGGATCACGATAAAAGAAACCCCGAATACCCCAAACAGCGGTGCATAGCCATCGAGGAAACGCTCAGTAAAGGCATAACCGACAAATAGCCACGGAAAGCCTGTAAAGACCCAAGTTTTTGCCCATTCAAACAAGACCCAGAGCGGTGCGAAGGTTAATGGTGTTTCAGGAAAAAACCGGCGATAAATCCAAGTTTGCAGTGCCGTAAACAGTCCCATCGCCAAAGCCATGATCGCAATCATGATGACACTGAGGACTGCACTAGTATCGCCATAGACGTGAATTGAGGTGTAAAGCCAGAACGCACCCACAAACCACAGCCCGAAACCATAGCCCCAGCCAATGAAGAAGGCTTGTTTGGCTGAGCGTTGGCGCAGGCAAGCATACAACAAGGCTGGTGAGAGCAGTGCAATCCACCAATAATAGTAAGGTGCCAATGCGAAACTCAGCATGGCACCCGAACATAAGGAAATAATAAAAGGTAAAATCATGGGGAGCTGTTTTTGTTGTTGTGAAGACGTTAACAGCGCATGAAAGTAAGTTCTCATTTAAGTACAGCTCGAATCAGATGAATAGTGCGTGCATCTGCTTCTACAATGGTAAATTCCCAATCGCCAATTTCAATGACTTGACCTTGTAAATCGCTCACTAAACCAATTTCTTGAAGCAACAAACCGCCCATAGTTTCTACTTCATCTTCTGGAAAATCAGCATCTAAAAGATTGTTAAAGTGTTCAATTGGTGTAAGTGCCTGCACCATCCATGTATTGGCGGTTTTCGGATCATCATCAGGGACGATGTATTGCGCTTCTTCATCGACCATGTCATGTTCATCTTCAATTTCACCGACAATTTCTTCCAGAATGTCTTCCAGCGTCACCAAACCTGATGTCGTGCCATATTCATCAATCACCACTGCAATATGCGTCTGGGTGTTTTTCAGCATACGCAGTACTTGATCCGAGCGCGCACTTTCAGGAACGAACAGTGGTTGGCGCATCAAGACCCGAATGTCGACTTTGCTGGCTTTTTCAGTCAGAAACGGTAGTAAATCTTTCGCCAAAAGAATCCCAACCACGTTATCGGGTTGGTCTGAAGAAAACACGGGAAAGCGTGAATGTGCCGATTCAATCAAGACATGCAGAATATCAAGTAATTCATCATCTTCTTGCAGGCTAATCATTGCGGTACGCGGCGTCATGACTTCGCGAATTTTGGTCGCAGGCAGGTCAAGTACACCTTCAAGCATGGCGACCGTATCAGGTTCTAAAAAACGACGTGAATCTTGTACGAGTTTGAGCAATTCGTCGCGAGTTTCTGGTGCGGTTCCTAACCACTTTCTTAAGCCACGCATGCCCCACGACGGGCTGGATTCATCGTGCATGATCTTTCCTAAAGACTCTAGATATGAAAAAAATTATTTTCATCATACCTTAGAAAATGCAGATGTCTATGCAAAAAATACAGCAAAATATGAATGTTATCGTCATAATTTGAGGTCATTCTTCGACTCAAACGGGCATTTGATGGCTGTGTATTTTGTGCACCATGGGGGAATAGCAAGTGCTGCTGTGTCCCGTCGAGTTTATGTTAGAATAGCGCTGAAATTGAACCAAGAGTGCCTAGATGTCTGAATCCTCTGTTACCCCGACCCTGCAATTAAATACCCGTGGTTTGCGTTGTCCTGAACCTGTAATGATGTTGCATCAAGCCATTCGTAAATCTAAATCTGGGGATGTGGTGGAAGTGTTTGCAACGGACAATTCAACTTCTTGGGATATTCCTAAATTTTGTATGCACTTGGGGCATGAATTGTTGTTGCAAGAAGAACGTTTAGATGAAAACGGTAATAAAGAGTTCCATTACTTGGTAAAAAAGGGCTAAAGTCGATATTGAGCGCTGTTGATGCTGCGCTTGAATTCAATGATCACAAGTGTTTGAAACAATAAATACAGTTCATCTCGGGACATAAAATGAAAATTAGTTCGCTATGTTTAGGGTTGGGTATTTTTGCCTTATGTAGTTCAATGGCATGGTCGAAAACTTGTGAAATTCCAGTACAGAGCATGAATGTCGCAGGCTTAAAAGTTGGGCAAAGTATCGGGGAGTTTCAAAAGCAGCATCCCGCTGTGAAATCTGTGGTGTTAGGGGGCAATAATTACCAATTAGAATTTGCGGATGGGGTTGATTCAAGGCTTAAGCAAGCAGGCGTGAGCTGGGTTCAGCATATCCGTTATGATCCGCACTCCAAAATGATTACTTCCTATAGTTTAAGTTTTTTGGATGGACCCATGGCAAGCTATGAGACGGATTTGAACCTTTTTAAAACTAGAATTCTTAAAAAGTTTAAAGTGGCTCAAAAAGGCTGGATAAAACAACAAAATAAATATATTTATCAATGTCATGATTATCGAATTGAAATTTATCAGGATCATGGCGTCGGGCATACAGCAATAGGACCGACCGTCATGGTCTTTAGCAAAAACTCAGAATTTTTCTAAATAAAAAATCCCCTCAAGTGAGGGGATTTTTTTATGGAGATCATGTAGATCTCCTGAGTGAGGTCGGGCATAGCCCGAACCTGCGTGAATTACATGTTTGGATAGTTTGGACCACCGCCACCTTCTGGTGTTACCCATGTGATGTTCTGTGATGGATCTTTAATGTCACAAGTCTTACAGTGAACACAGTTCGCTGCATTAATTTGGAAACGTTTTGAACCATCATCATTTTCCATGATTTCATAAACACCCGCAGGGCAGTAGCGTTGAGCAGGCTCATCCCATTTTGGTAAGTTCACGTTCACAGGAATTGAAGCATCAGTCAGTTTCAAATGTGCAGGTTGGTTTTCTTCATGCACGGTGTTTGAAACGAAAACTGAAGACAAACGGTCAAAGGTTAACTTGCCATCTGGTTTTGGATAATTTGGCTTAACTGTTGCTGCATCAACTGTTTTTAATGTACTGAAGTCAGGTACCAAGTCATGCAGTGTGAATGGCACTTTAAAGATGTTTTGGTCGATGAAGTTAAATGCACCACCGCCGAACGTGCCAAATTTATGCATCGCTGGACCAAAGTTACGCGCGTTGTATAACTCTTCTTTTAACCAACTGTTGTTGAATTTCTCAGTGTATGCCGTGAGTTCTTTCGCGAAGAAGTCTTCACCTTCGGTGACACGAGCAATCGCCAGATCACCACCTTTTTCAACACCCGCTTGAATTGCTTCAAACACGGCTTCACCACACAACATGCCTGATTTCATGGCCGTGTGTGAACCTTTAATTTTCGCGAAGTTCAGGAAGCCTGCATCATCACCAATTAAAGAACCGCCAGGGAAGGTAAATTTAGGCAGCGAGTTGAAACCACCTTTCACGACTGCACGCGCACCATAAGAAATACGTTTGCCGCCTTCCAGATACTGTTTCACCAGTGGGTGAGTTTTCCAGCGCTGCATTTCTGCAAATGGATACATGTGTGGGTTTTCATAAGATAAATCCACGATCATGCCCAAAGTCACTTGGTTGTTTTCAGCGTGGTATAACCACCAACCGCCTGAAGAACCCGTTTCACTTAAAGGCCAGCCTGCACCGTGCATCACCAAACCTGGTTTGTGTTTTGCAGGGTCAATTTCCCAAAGTTCTTTAATCCCGATACCGTAGTGTTGCGGATCGGCATCTTTGTCCAAATCAAATTTGGCAATTAAGCGCTTACCTAAGTGACCACGACAGCCTTCAGCAAAAATCGTGTATTTGGCATGCAGTTCATAACCCGGCGTAAAGTTATGCGTTGGTTCGCCATCTTTACCAATACCCATGTCACCCGTTTGAATACCTTTGACTGTACCATCTTCATGGTAAAGCACTTCAGCTGCCGCAAAGCCCGGGAAAATTGAAACTTCAAGTTCTTCCGCTTTTTGACCTAACCAGCGGACCACGTTACCTAAAGAAATCACGTAGTTGCCATCATTGTGCATGGTTTTAGGTACCATCCAATGCGGCGCTTCTTGTGCTTTTTCAGGCGACATCAAGAAATAGGTTTTATCTTCTGTGACTGGAACATTCAAAGGCGCACCTTCTTCTTTCCAGTTCGGGAATAATTCATTGATTGCACGTGGTTCTAGTACAGCACCAGAAAGAATATGCGCACCGACTTCGGAGCCCTTTTCTACCACACAAACGGATAAATCAGATAAATTGTTTTCAATCGCAAGTTGACGAATTTTGATCGCAGCAGAAAGACCTGCAGGGCCTGCGCCTACGATAACGACGTCAAACTCCATCGATTCACGTTCGATGTGTTCCATGTAGGACTCCTCATATTACTTAAAGGTGGCAACTGTATGACTCTTTACAGTGCTGCCATGAGTGTTCTTAAATATTCGGCACAGATGGATTATCGTGCCTTTTATATTGTGGGCTAGTATAGTTTTAAACCGCGGTCTAGCCAATTGGCTGAATCATAATATTTTTACGTCAGGGAGGCATTAATTCATGGTAAATCAAACTAATTCCATCAGTCCGACGAATAATTCAGCGAAAAATGATGATAAAAACTTAATGAGTATTGTACAAGACTTAAAAAGTGCACAGGGCGGTCACAAAAGGTCAATCCCCCCTTTGGAGCAATGGCAGCCAAAGCATTGTGGCAAAATGGATTTGAAGGTTTTTGCGAATGGAGAATGGTGGCACGAAGGTCAATTGATTAAGCGCCAGTCCTTACTGGACCTGTTTTCGAGCGTTCTATGGAAAGAAGAGGGGCGCTTTTATTTAAAGACACCTGTAGAGCAAATTGAAATTGAGGTGGAAGACGAAGCGTTATTCGTCAACCAAGTTGACTCTACGGTCATTGATGGGCAGAAATTCATTCAATTCACCACCACCAATCAGGATGTGATTCTTGTGGATGAAGAACATCCAATTTTTATGCGTGAATTTGCAGGAGAACTGCGCCCATATGTGCATGTACGCTGGGGCATGAATGCCTTGATTCAACGTTCCGCCTTTTTTCATCTGATCGAGATGGGCGAGCTGCTTGAAAATGCACAGGGCGATACCATTTTAAGCCTACAAAGCGGTGATTTTCACTTGCAATTGGGCACCTGAGGTTTAAGCTTGATCCATTCCCATCTTTTCTTTGTAAATAGCGTGTCATGACAGCGATCCATCCGATTTACCCTTTAGTTAATCCCATGCCCAAAGCGCAATTGGATGCCCCGATTGGTATTTTTGATTCAGGCATTGGTGGGTTATCGGTGGCGCAGGAAATTGCACATTATTTGCCAAATGAACGCATTCTCTATTTTGCCGATACCGCTAATGTCCCTTATGGCCCGCGAGAGGATCAGGAGATTCGGGAGCTGACTGCGCGTGCGATTGAATGGTTATATCGACAAGGTTGTAAAGTGGCTGTGGTCGCCTGTAATACCGCTTCCGCTTTTAGTCTGGATTATTTGCGTGAGCATTATGGAGAAAATTTCCCAATTATTGGTTTGGTGCCTGCACTGAAGCCTGCGGTGCTGCAAAGTCAAAGTAAAACCGTTGCGGTGTTGGCGACGCCTGCGACTTTTCGCGGTAAATTAATTCACGATGTGGTGCAGCGTTTTGCTGAGCCATCACATGTCACGGTCATTCCTGTCACGTGTTTAGATTTGGTGCCGTTTGTCGAAAATGGACAGCAGATGAGTCTTGCCTGTTTAACGACGCTAAAACAGATTTTACAGCCCGTGGTGGACCAAGGCGCAGACTATTTGGTGCTCGGCTGTACACATTACCCGTTCTTAAAACCAGCGATTGAATCAATTTTTGGGCAAAAAATGACATTAATTGACTCTGGATATGCCGTTGCGCGTCAAACTTCCCGTATTTTGTTAAAAAATGAGTTATTATTTGAACAAAGACGGAAGGATGGCTTACCGCGCATAGAATGTTATGTCAGTGGGAATAATGCCGCGCATTTAGAACCGATATTGCAACATCTGATTCAACCTGATTTGAGTTGGAGTATCCACAATATCTCGATGCAATAAATGCAGAACAATAATCCGTCTTAAAACTTGAGTATCAATATTAAAAATTGGGGTTGTAATACCGCAAGATCTTGATTGTGGTATGCAAAGAAAGGATGAGGATAACCAATGATCGATAAGCGTTATCAAGTATTTATTTCGACATCTGGTGCGGAGATGCAACCAGAACGGATGGTTTTGTCCCAAACTTTGGTGGGCATGGGTTTTTTCTCTTGGGGATTAGAACAACGAACACCCCTGAGTACTGCTTTTGCGCGTCGCCAGATCGATGATTGTGATTATGTGATTCTGCTTTTAGGCAGCCAATACGGGGAGCAGTCGGTTTCGGGTGTGGGCTATATGCATCTGGAATATATTTATGCCGTGACCAAGCAAAAGCCGATTATTGTCTTTATGCATGATGATCCTGCTGCACGTGATCCAGCCTTACATGATCAGAAGCCTGAGCTGAAAGAAAAGTTCAACGAGTTCCGTAAACTGTTGCAGCAGGAAGTCGATCAAGTCTTTAGCTATCGTACTTTGCGTGATCTGGAGATGGCGGTACGTTTGAATATGACGCAAATGTTGGAACGTTATCCTGCAACGGGATGGGTGCGTCCACAAAATACCCAAGCTTTGCATGATGAAATTGATCGCCTAAAAGCCAAAATGGCGCAATTAGAACGCGATTTGGGAACACGAGAAGCTGATCCATTTTTGACCTTGCCCAAAGTGGCGATGAATGAAGCTTTTAGTTTTGAGTATCGTGTACATGCCTATCAAGATGGCAATTTTAAAGAATTAAAAATTCAGAAAACCCTGACATGGGCAGAATTGTTGGCGGTATTGGGTAGTACCTTTTTGCATCCAACGCCTGAAGAATATTTTTCAAAACGCATCAATGAGTTTTTGAATGAAATTGGTCTGCAAGATGCGCGGATGGAAATGCCGCGCGCGCATGCGGTTGCACGTGCTCAAATCAACATTCGAGCGTTACATAATATTAAAATGCAGATGCGTCAGAATGAATGGATCAGTCCTGCAGGGCGGGATGACCGCCAGCGCTTGTTATGGAAGTTGACGCAGAAGGGACATAACCTCATTGAAAGCCATTTGCTTTCAGATGATCGCGTTTCTCTATCGAAATAATTGTATTAATTCATATTTAATTTAACTCAAAAGTTGATAAAGTGAGTGGGTTGAATTGGAAATGAAGGTTGCATAATGCCTGCGGAAAAAGCAAAGATCAGCGTTATTTTGGCCAATTTGGGGACACCTGATGCACCCACGGCACCAGCAGTTAGAAAGTTTTTACAACAATTTCTGTCTGATCAACGCGTGATTGAAATTCCCAAGCCATTATGGCAAATCATTTTGCGCTTATTTATTTTGCCTTTTCGTCCAAAACGTGTGGCGCATGCCTACGCCAGTGTCTGGGCTGAAGATTCTCCGATGCGGGAAATTCTCCTCGCGCAAGTCGCACAAGTTCGTGAGACTTTATTGGCACAATATCCAGAGTTTGAGTTAAACGTGGTTCCTGCCATGACCTATGGTCAACCGGGCATGGCCACTGTACTGGACAAGCTCAGTCAAACCCCGCAAGACCATATTATTTTACTGCCATTGTTTCCACAGTATTCAGCGACCTCGACCGCGCCTTTGTATGATTTATTGTCCCAGTGGATGCAAAAGCAGCGTAATTTGCCGGGTATTTCGATTGTGCGGGATTACTATCAGCATCCTTTATATATTCAGTCTTTGGCACAGAGCGTCCAAGAGTATTGGGCAGCTCATGGTCAGGCGGAAAAGTTATTGATGTCTTTCCATGGTATCCCGCAACCTTATGCCGATAAGGGCGACCCCTATGCGGATCGTTGTCGTAAAACCGCACAATTACTGGCTCAAGCCTTGAATTTGAGGGATGATCAATGGGCCATTAGCTTCCAGTCTCGTTTTGGGAAACAGGAATGGGTCAAGCCTTATACCGATCAATTGTTACAAGATTGGGCGGAGCAAGGGGTGAAATCGGTGCAGATTATGAGCCCTGCATTTTCAGCGGATTGTTTGGAAACCTTAGAAGAATTGGCGATTCAGAATGCAGAGTTATTCTTGTCTCATGGTGGTGAGCACTACGCTTATATCCCTGCTCTGAATGCGCGTGAAGATCATCTGCAATTGCTCTTGAGCTTATTGCAAGCTAATCTTGATGGCTTAAAACAAACATTGGCATCTGCTTAAGAGAGAGCTGCGACTATGCTTCAAGTGAAAATTGTACCTGTAACTGCATTTCAGCAGAACTGTTCGATTCTTTGGGATTCAGAGAGTAAAGAAGCAGTGCTGATTGATGCAGGCGGTGAACCTGAAAAATTACAGGCAGAAGTTGAAGCATTAGGTTTGACAGTCAAAGCGTTGTGGTTAACTCATGGACACTTAGATCATGCAGGCGCAGTCGGTGCGCTGAGTCGTATCTGGAATGTGCCTGTGATAGGTCCACATAAAGAAGACCAGTTCTGGTTGGATATGCTGCAAGATGTTTCTGCACGTTATGGTTTTCCAATTCCAGAAAAAGTTGAAGTTACGCAATGGCTGGAAGGTGGAGAGACCTTACAGCTTGGTTCGCAAAGTTTTGAAGTCCGTTTTGCACCCGGTCATACTCCAGGCCATGTGATGTTCTATAATGCGGAAAATGCGTTGTTATGGACAGGGGATGTGTTGTTTAAAGGTTCGATTGGTCGCACTGATTTCCCGCGTGGTAATCACCAGCAATTGATTGATTCGATCAAGCGTGAATGTTTTAGTTTACCTGATGAAACACAATTTATTTCAGGCCATGGACCTTTAAGCACCATTGGTTTTGAAAAACAACATAATCCATTTGTGGCGGGTAAGGCAGGCTAGTTTATTTGGGATAGTGGGTATGGAAAAACTCACATCCAGCCATTCAATTGCAACGAATTTTGGATGCCGAATTTAATTTTTTCTTAGAAAAATGGGAGGTAAAGGCTCCCATTTTTTAGATAGATCAGTTTTAGCTGCGAAATGGATCTGCTTTATATTGCTTCTTTTCTAGTCCAAGTAGCAGAGTAGCAATTGCCAAGAGAATACCAATCCCCATGATCATCATGTCATGTGTGAAAAGTCTCAGAGTCACAGCGCATAAGGTTAAAACAATCAGAAGATAGAATGAGAATTTTAGTACTAATTCTTTCATAGGAGATTCCCCAAATCGGCAGATAAAGAAACGCAATTAACAATTTGTTACTTGATGCGTAAAATTTTAGGCATTATAAGGAGGTTTTAGTGAAAATCTAGAGAAAGATTAAAAAAATGATAACTGGTATAGGTTTTTGCTGATAGAAAGCAATAAGAAAATGGCTATTTAGAAAAGCCTTATAAGTTAAGCTTTTAGGATAAGACCAGTCGCTGGAGTTTTGGTTCCAAGTTAGTTCTTACATTCAGAACTATTCAGAAATTTAAAAAACTGTCTAACTTTTGGAAGCTGTAGACAGTTCATTGAAAGTGGTTTTAAACAACATGAAATGAGATAGATGAAGATTACTTTCTGAATGGATTTGCGGAGAATTGCTTACTCTCTAAGCCTAATAATACCGCTGCAATTGCAAGTAGAATGCCAATTCCTGCAAACAATAGGTCCTGCGCATAAATAGCTGCAATAAAACTACAGAACGTGAGGGCAATAGAAAGATAGAAGAATATTTTTAGGGCTAATTCTCGCATGGGAAATTCTCGAATAGGTCAAAATGCACAATTTATAAAGTAAGGAATAGAAATCTTTCTCATTTAAATTATGGTGCCAAAAAGGCACCTGTGCAAAGAATAATCATGTATAAAATAATTAATGATTTGTATGTCGTTATGATGAATTGTAAAAAATAAAGTCTTATTCTTCAGAATTGTCTGCTTGCGGTGCATCTTCGGTAGGTAATTTATATTTATCATTTGCCCAAGCACCCAAATCAATCAATTTGCAACGTTCAGAGCAAAATGGTCGAAATGGATTGCCTTCCCAAGTTGAAGGTTCGCCACAACGTGGGCAAGCAAAGGTCTCCGGCATGATTGGCTCCTGAGAAAAGGCTGGGAAGATTTGGTCAAAACTTTGTGCAGTGTTAGACTGGCGCAGATTTTCTTTAGTTTGATCTGATTATGCCGATTCGTCAATTTCAAGCACAGCACATGCATGCCCCTCGTGATTTTATCATGATTGATTCAGACCCGATTTGTGTGGAAATTGGAGCAGGTAAGGGTAAACATGCCTTATTGTTTACCCATGAACATCCAGACAGCCAATTGATTGCGATTGAACGTACGCGCGAGAAATTCTTGGCGATGCAAAAACAGCATCAACTAGAAGGGCAACCAAATTTACACACGGTGCATGCTGATGCTCTACCGTGGATTGTGCATGCCTTGGCACCACAGCAAGTACAGCAATTCTTTATTTTATATCCAAATCCAGAACCACATAATCCAGCACAGCGCTGGTTAAACATGCCGTTCTTCGAGTTTTTATTGTCTCGTTTACAAGTCGGTGGGCAAATTACCCTCGCTAGTAATATTCCTGAATATATTGCAGAAGCAGAACAGCAATTACTTGAGGTATGGAAACTGCCATATGTGAAAGAAGTGATTGCTTCAGATTCAGCACGTACGCATTTTGAAATCAAATATCTGGAACGCGGTGAATTGTGCCAGCAATTACTGATTGAAAAGCCCGAGCATTACCGCACGCGTTTTGATGATTTTCAGGCTTTGGCGGGTGTGAATATGCCAAAACACACTACTACCGATACGCCAAGTGATGCCTAAGTCATGAAGCAACGCATTGCGATTATTGGGGCGGGTCCTGCGGGTTTAATGGCAGCCGAAGTCTTGAGCCAATCGGAATATGAAGTACATGTGTATGAGCAGAAACCCTCTGCTGCGCGTAAGTTTTTGATGGCAGGCAAGACGGGACTGAACATTTCACATGCCGAGCCGCTTGAGCAATTTATACAGCGTTATGATCAGGCAGAGTGGTTGGCAGACTGGATCCACCGTTGGGATGCCACGTGGATTCAGTATTGGATGCAGGGCTTGGGAGTGGAATCCTATGTCGGTTCCTCAGGGCGTATTTTCCCAATTGAGATGAAAGCTGCACCCTTGCTTCGAGCGTGGCTAAAACGCTTGGCTGAACAAGGTGTGCAATTTCATTACCGTCACGCATGTATCGGGATTCAGTCCAATACTTTACACATCCAAGATTTACTACAGCAACGCGAGTTTTCTGAAGATTTTGCTGCGATTATACTGGCTTGTGGCGCTGTTTCTTGGCCGCAATTGGGCGGTGATGGGCAATGGCAAAACTGGCTGTCTAACGAACAGTTGAATCCGTTTCAAGCCAGTAATGCAGGTGTTGAACGCGCATGGTCGAGCTTTATGCAGCCAGTTTTTGGGCAACCTCTGAAACGAGTGGTTGCTTGGGTTGACCCTGCACAAAAGAGTCAGGGGGATATTGTCATCACCCATTATGGCTTGGAAAGTGGGCTGATTTATAAACTGGGCAGAGCCTTAAGACAGCAGTCGAAAAAGCAGTTAATGCTGGATCTGTTGCCTGAACTGAGTCATGCACAATTGGTACAAAAACTACAGCCGAGCAAGAAGCAATCTTTAAGTAATGTCTGGCGTAAAGCTGGTCTGGATACCGCAAAGGCCAGTTTGATTCGTGAATTGGTGCCAAAAGCTGACTGGAATGACCCTGAAAAATTGGCGTCGCAGATTAAACAGTTACCGATTGCTTTAACGGGTTTTCGCCCAATTGAGGAAGCAATTAGCTGTGCAGGCGGCGTGAAACGTGAAGCGCTGACAGCTCATTTACAGTTAAAACAGCAGCCACAGATTTTTTGTTGTGGCGAAATGCTGGACTGGGATGCACCAACTGGTGGTTATCTCTTAACGGCTTGTTTTGCCACGGGACGTGCCGCAGGTGAAGGGGTGCATGCCTATCTGTCTCAGCAACAAAAAGTGATGTAAAGCCTGCCAGAGTCATGCTAGTTTAAAACTCCTCCAATCACAGGGCAGAACTGATGTCACAACAATATTATGCGGGAAGCTGTTTATGTGGGGCAATTCGTTACGAAGTGCGCGGTGAAATTGGCGATGTGGTGCAGTGTCACTGCCAGCGTTGCCGTAAAGCCAATGGGACAGCCTTTGCCACCAATGCACCGATTAAAAAGTCAGACTTTCAGTTGGTACAAGGTGAACAATTTTTAAAGTCTTATCAGTCAACTGCCACCACACAACGCTGTTTCTGTAGTGAATGTGGTTCGCCTATTATGAGCATTAAAGCGGATACACCAGAGTATTACCGTCTGCGTATAGGGACTTTGGATACGCCGTTAGCACAAAAGCCAAGCATGCATATTTTTGTTGATTCTAAGGCGGAATGGGATGTGATTTGCGATCAATTGCCGCAATACTCTGAACGTCCTTGAGACAGTGATCATGAAAATGAAAAGACCAGAGCACGATGGTCTCTGGTCTTTTTTATGTGTAGCTCTTTTATTTAACGAGGCTTAAGACTTGGTTTTTTCAGTGCTTGGGTATTGCGCTTCCCAATGATCCAGTTGTTCCTGTGCATGCAGGAATTCACCCAAACCTTTAATATTGTCTGGGGTCGAGTTGGGAATGTCTTGGGAGGTTTTGCTGGTGTTGTTCAGAAGCTTGGCTTGATTCTCCCAATACTGTGCCATCAGTCCTTGAATATATCGCCCTTGTTCGGTTTTTAAATCCAGATCTTTGAGCATGGTCAATGCCGATTGGATATTGTCCTGTTTGCGGCTGCGGGCAAACTCATCGGTGAGGTTGCCATTGTCCCGCATCTTAATCAGTTCATCTTCCATTTCATCGCTCATTTCACTAAAGCGACGGTCATAGTCAAGGAGCAGGGCAATGTCATGTTGATCATCTTTGGTTTGCGGGAATTCTTTAATTGGGGAAGATTCCAGCTCCTGCATCATCCGATCTTCGGAAGGATCCGGGGTATCGGTTTCGTTGTTTTTACTGCACCCCGTGAACAGTAGCGAGCTGCAAAGCAGGGGCAGTAAATAGGCTTTAAAGTTACGCATCGTGGTTATCCTAAAGAATATTTTATGTTGTTTTCTTAAAATTATACGCGTAGGTGACATAAGGGAAAGCAATTTCGTCATGTGGCGCTTTACCCGTGTAATCGGTAACAATCTGTTCAAACTGTGCTTTTAACTGCTGTTGCTGAGCGGCTGGCATTGCGGCAATAAAACTGGTCGAGAGCAAGCGCTTGGACACCACTTCATCGACCCGTCCAATATGCACATGCGGGAAGGTTTTGATCTGATCCAGTTCAAACAAAAACTGCTGTTCAAACACCTGTTGCCATTGCCCGCTATGAAAGCGCGGCGTGTCACCTTCGAGGGGTTCGAGCACATCTGCCAATGCTTTGACCCAATCGACTTGAATATCACGTTGATTCCAGACCAAACCCAGTTGCCCATTGGGTTTTAAGATTTGATGGATTTCGTTCAGGCTTTCAATCGTGGCAAACCAGTGAAAAGATTGCGCACAAATCACTGCATCGATACTTTCCGAAGTAATCGGCAGTTGCTCACTGCTGGCTTGCAGGGTTGAAACCTGTGGATAGGCGTGTTTTAACTGTGCCAACATTTCACTGATTGGTTCTACTGCGATGATCTTGCTGGTTACTTGTTGCAGGTAAGGCAGGAATTTTCCTGTACCCGAGCCCAAATCGACCACTGTCGATTGCACATCTAAATTTAATTGTTGTTGTAACCAAGTCACGATCTGCTGTGGATAATTTGGACGTGCTTGTTGATAAAGTTCAGCGGCAGAACTGAAGCCTTGTTGTGCGGCAGGATGAAGTGATTGTGTCATATTTTGCGCTTTTTTATCTGCTGGGCATCTATAAAATAACATAGTCCCTGTTGATGGATATTAGCAAGCCTGAGCTGGATGTGTTTTTCTGATACATACATCTGCTGATGCATACGTTAAAATGCTGCCACGGATCTGTGATGCCGTTGAATTATCTTGTTGTTGATTGTGATTGAGATGACAGTCAGCACATTCTCCTACATAGACAGCGTGATAGGCTGCTGGACTATGAATTTTATTGATACAAAAAATTAGGGCCGATTTGTTTCGGTGTGGACATGGATAAACACATTATTTTTGAAGACGAACAAATTCGCGCTATTTTTTTAAAAGGTTCGTCAGACGAGTTAGTTTTTTCTTTTGGTGACTTGATTACCCGTGCCAAAGGACTTGCAATCAACGCTGAAAAATCATTAGCCAAATTTGAGTTTAATGTGATTGGCATTATGCCCAAAGAAAAATCATGGTTTCCAGCGGAGTCCATGCACAATTTATTCCAAGCCATTGAAGAGCTGATTGCACCCTTCCAAACACGCATTGGCTATGGTGGTTCAATGGGTGGCTATGCCGCCATTAAGTATTCCAATTTGTTGGGCTTAAAGCGTGTGGTGTCTTTGGTGCCGCAGTTTTCGATTGACCCAGAGGTGGTTGAAGACAGTCGTTATAACATGTTCTATCACCCTGAACTGAATGCAGATATGCAAGTTCAGACGCAGGATATTGCGGCAGACTGCGAATATATCGTGGTCTATGACCCTTATTGTGCCGAAGACCGCGCGCATTTTGTTGAATTAGAACAAGTGATTCCTGAGATTAAAGTGCTGAACTTGCCATTTACAGGACATGATGCGATTGCTGTGTTGGCAAGCTCTGAGTTGCTCAAAGACTTTTTAACCCGCGAATTTGACAGTGTCTATTTCTATCAAAAAATTCGTCAGGTGAAAAAGGGCAGTAAGTTCTATTACCGCAAAGTCATTGAAACGCTATTGCCGCATCACCGCCGTTCGCTGGGGAAAATTCTCAGAAATAATGACATGCAGCTCGACAGCCAGTTCTTCGATGCCAAGCTCAAACAAAGCATTATCCGTCAGTTACTCAGTAACCGTCAGGTCAGTGAGCAGGACTTGCTGAAACTCGGTATTCAGGTGAACTTGCCACAGGAAAGCAACAGTCAGTTGCTGGACAGTTTTGGGCATGGTCTGGTGTTTAACGTGATTAGCCAGAAAATTGAAAGTTATGCGCAAAATGCGATTAACCTGAACCACAAATTCCTGATTCCGATTTTTGCCAAAGGCACAGGGCTGGTACAGATTAGTCTGAATGATGAGCGTTATGTGATTGCCATGAATGACCGTCATGTGATGAAACTGTTTAAAGAACAGGATGAATTGTCAGGCGGTATGCATCCACTGGTGTTGAAAAAATATAGCGACTATTACTTGCTCAGCTATAAGCAATTTAACCTCAGCAGTGATGAATATGGCGGCAATGACTTTGTTGAAGATACGCCAGATACTGCCAAGTTCATGACGCAGCCAGAAGAGTCGGAAGAGACTGAACAGGCCTAAAAATTAGGTGAATCTTATTCGATTTGTATCGCTTGATTTTTAATTGAATAGGTTTAAGATTGAAAGAGTGGATAAAAAATATCCACTCTTTTTTATGGCTCACTCAAGGTCAGGTTGTATGAATAGGATATTTATACCTGCTGTACTTTTGTCTATCACGCTGATTCTCAGTTTGATTTATCTCATTTCTCAAGGTTTTGATCTGGCAGCGATGGTCTTTGTCAGTGGCGTCTTGGTGCTGCTCATGTTGGCAAGCTATGTCTATCAGCAAATTCGACTTTCGGTGCGTGAGTGTATAAAGGAATCCACAAAATAGTGGATTTTTCTTTTTTCACACGCATGTATTGAACCCAAACCTGCTTTGGCTTTTAATGAACTGCATACAGGTCATGAGCAACATCAGCAGGAGCGTCGAATGAAAGCAGTATTTTTAGATGTGGAATCTTTAGATCAGCACGATCTGGATTTGAGTCCCTTAACTGCTGCTTTTGATGCGTTGACACTTTATCCCGCCACTGCATCGGATCAGGTGTTACCACGGGTGCAGGATGCCGATGTCATCATCACCAATAAAGTCCAGATTTCTGCACAAGTGATGCAGCAATGTCCGCAGTTAAAACTGATCTTAATTTCTGCCACGGGCACCAATAACGTCGACTTGGTTCAAGCCAAAGCGCAAGGCATTGTGGTATGTAATTGTCAGGGTTATGGCACATCTGCGGTGGCACAGCACACCTTGGCGCTGATGCTGGCACTGGCGACTTCACTGTTGAAATATGACCGTGCGGTGAAGCAGGGCGCATGGAATACCGCTAAACAATTTTGTTTGTTGGACTTTCCAATTGTGGAATTGGCAGGCAAAACTTTGGGGATAGTCGGTTATGGCGAGCTGGGGCAGGCAGTAGCCAAGCTTGCACAAGCGTTTGATATGCGGGTCTTGATCGCAGGCTTGCCTGATCGCCCGCAACGTGAAGGTCGTTTGCCTTTGGCGGAGCTATTGCCTCAGATCGATTTTCTTAGCTTACATTGTCCATTGACTGAATCTACCCGTCATTTAATCAGTACAGATGAACTGGAAATTATGAAGACCAGTGCCTTTCTGATTAACTGTGCCCGCGGGGGAATTGTGGATGAGGCGGCTTTGGCACAAGCATTACGTGAAAGGCGGATTGCAGGTGCTGCAACTGATGTACTGACGGTGGAACCACCGAAAGCGGGTAATGTGTTACTGGCAGAGGATATTCCGAACCTGATTATTACCCCGCACAGTGCATGGGGCAGTGTCGATGCCAGACAGCGTATTGTGCAGCAAATGCTGGAAAATTTTATTGCTTATCAGCAGGGGAAACCGATTCGCCAAGTCGCTTAAGTACAGAAATATTGATGTGATTTATTCACGTTTCAAATGATAAAAGCGCAGTGTTCATGCTGCGCTTTTTGATTTTTGGGCAGAGCAAATGGACTTAAAGCTGTCCATTCTGAGCAGGTGCATTATTCGGTTGACTCAAGGGATGCGATTCAATTGGGGCAGGAGGGCTGTTTGGATCGCCTAAGACGCTGGCTTTGGCTTCATGCCATTTTTTATTGACTGTGGCTGCGGCTTTTTGTGAGTTTTCTTTGGCAATTTCTGCCTGTTCTTCGCTATAGGTTTTGGTGCCTTCCCAAGTCTCAGCCACTTTTGGTCTGACTTTGGCAATCCCTTCTTGGGTAGTGCGATCTACAGCATTGGCGGCATCTTGCGCGGTATCTAAGGTTTTTTGCCCCAGCACTTCAAAAATATTGGGATTGTCTCCATAGCCTTTTTTCTTGCTACTTTCTGCGGCATGGGCAGGGAGCACCATAACCATAAACACCGTACTCGAAATTAAGGCGGTTTTCATCAACTGCATGCACATAGTCCTCTATTGCTCTGCACTATGTAGGCGAAAACACGCTGTAGGCTGGCATGTTTTGCATAGTGTCATGACCGAATGGATACCCCATATTCTGCTGTATCCCATCGGACGTCAAGAATTTTCATTGCGTGCTAATGCACAGCTTGGTTTAAAAATGTGTCTATTCAAACGGATTGGCAGAATTATTTTGGTGTGTTCACAGTCGTTTGTGATGAAACTCCAACCTGAGTTTTGGCAACTGGAGTATGTACCCCCACTTGTGCGTTTACATCTGACTGTGCGGGTTGGGTCAATGCCGTTTTAGTCTTGTTCCAAGTACGCTCAGTTGAGGTTTTACCTTGCTGCATTTTTTGTCCTAAATAGGCTTGGGTACGTTCTGCTTTCTCTGCACTGTAGTTTTTGGCTTTGCTTGCGCCTTGATTGATATTTTGCGCTTGTTCTGCGCTGAACTGTTTGGTGTTGTTCCAAACCGCTTTACTGGTAGATTTGGTGTGTTCAGCACCATTTTCGATGCCTTGACCGACGCGCTGTGTTGCTGTGCTGAGTCCTTGTCCAACTTGGGTAGTGGCATGTTGAATGCCATGCCCAGCATGTTCTGTTGCCGTACTTAAACCATTACCGACTTTTTGGGCAGACGTACTTACGCCTTCATGAATATTGTGTAATACGCCGTGCGTATTGCCTTGTGCTTCGGCAGAGGCATTGACCTGTCCATTGACTGTCACGTTAGCAAAGACCGATGCAGACGCAAAAAATGCGGTACTCATTAGTGCTGTTTTCATCATGTTCATGTTGGATTTTCCTCTGTGACTTCACTCCGTATTACAGAAGTGCTGAATGTGGGCCATCATAAACAGATTTAAAGCGTGTTTTGCGCTTTGAGATAAAAGCTACACAGTTCCGCACAGCAGCTTTACAGTTGGCGCAAGATTGTAGAGATACACGTTCGTTCGAGGATGTTGCTGTGTCTGAATGCTGCCATTTGTTGGCATCAGCAACGTTATGTAAGTGCAGGGAAGATGTGGAAAATGAATTTATGGCTTTGGATTTTAAGCATTCTTGAAAGGCTTTACGTCATGTGGACGTAAAGCCTGTGTGTCATTTAGTCACATTGTGCAACGGCATCATTAGCGAAGTTTTTACGTAACTTGATAAAGTTTTGTTGAACGTCAGCATTGTTCAGGTCGAAATTGCTGGCTTGGCTGGTGCCATCTTTCGCGAAGGTTGCTGTAGCGCCTGTAATGAGCGTGTTGCCTCTAAATGACCATTGCTCAACGACTTTGTTGCCGTCTAAATTCCCTGTAAATTCGATGACGCATTTGTCTGCAAATTTGGTCAGTTTGGCTTTGTTATCTGTGGTGTTTGGATAGACATCTAGGTTTTGAACTTCTTGCAGTACACCTGTTTCCATTTGTGGAATTTTAGGAGATGAAGTACATGCTGTAAGTGCTGCGCAAGTGAAGCCCGTAAGTAAAAGTGTTTTTAATTTCATATAACGTTCTTTCTTGTTGAGTGTTGTTAGCTTGAGTATAGGGAATTGGATTTAGATTGGCTAGTTCGATATTAAGGGATATATCCTGAAGCACCTAATCGATCTTGGCTGAGATAATATGCTCCTTTATAATTTAATAAAGTCAGTAAATATTTCCGTAATAGATCGCTAACATCTCTTCGGTCTTCTATAGCTTGCTCCATATAATTTTCATCTCCGAAAGGTAATAAAATGCCTTCGTGGATCATTTTGTTCCGTTTTTTTAAGAAAGGAGCTATTTCCTCTCTGTTAAATTGGACTGCTTCGAACATTCTTTTAGTCATTTCAGTTGAGCTGCATTTACCATAAAGATTATGACTATACTTGCCATCTTTATATTTATAGCCTTGTTCTAGTGCAAACGTATTTTTAAGATTTTCTATCGCAACGTAATGTGAAATTAGAGTTATCTCTAAAGCTAAAGTGGAGCGATTGGCTTCACATAAATAACCGAAGACTACCGTAAGCTGTCTAATCGATTTGAGTTTTTTAAAAGTTGGATAAGTTTGCTCAATAAAGTTGCGGATTTCTTTACCACTATCTTCAATTATTGTACGAAGTGGATTAACAACAGCTCCTGAGCAGTTTGTTCCATATTCAGCTGAACCGATTTTATGGCTATAGCGTCGAACTGGAGATTGTTGAGCAAACGACAGTAGCCAGCAAAGATCATCAATGACTTCTAAAACATGTTCAACTTGATCGGAACTAATGTTTTCAATAGTAATTTTAGTGGTAATTAAACTTTGATTTATAAATTCACTTTGCTTTAGGTGGATATTAAGCTGCTTAAATTCAAACTTAAAACCTTCACATTCTATGACTGTTGTATCACGAATTCGCTGATTATTATGGTTAGAGAAGTTTTCACCTAACATGAATAAATTGATAAGAAAGACTTCTAAATTTTCCATATTTATTTTTAATAAAAAACCCCACTAATTTATAGCGGGGTTCTCATTAATTTACAACCAATTAAGGCTTAGTGTTGTAACACCGAAATATCTGCAACACTTGTAAACAAGCCACGTAACTGCGCCAATAAACGTAAACGGTTGGCTTTCAATTCAGCATCATCTGCCATGACCATTACGCCATCAAAGAAGGCATCAATTGGCGCGCGAAGGGCAGCGAGTTTAGAAAGTGCTTCGGTGTAGTCTTTCGCAGCCAATAATGGCTCAACCACTGGAGTAATGGCTTGAAGCTCTGCGAATAATGCTTTTTCAGCATCTTCAACCAATTTTGCTTCAACTACCGCACCTTCAGGAGTTGCTTCTTTCGCAAGAATGTTGGCAACACGTTTGTTTGCCGCAGCAAGCGCAGCCGCTTCAGCCAAGTTACGGAAGTGATTTACCGCATTTACACGCTTGTCAAAATCAAGTGGAGATTTTGGAGACAACGCTTGAACCGCTTGAATCACATCAACCGCAACACCTTGGTCTTCGTATTTCGCACGGTAACGACCTTCTAAGAATGCAACTGCATCTGCCAAAGTTTTGTCGTGATCTTTCAATACATCGCCATACGCTGCTAAAGCCAACTTAATGAGTGCTTCAATTGAAACATCAAGGTTGTTTTCAGTCACTAAACGCAAAATACCAATCGCAGAACGACGTAATGCAAATGGGTCTTTTGAACCTGTAGGTGCTTGACCAATACCAAAAATACCTGTGAGCGTGTCTAAACGGTCAGCAAGGGCAATGGTGGTGCCGGTCTTGGTTTGTGGTAATACATCACCTGCAAATTTCGGAAGATATTGCTCGCCTAAAGCTTCAGCCACTTCGTCATTTTCACCTTCAAGACGTGCGTAGTAAGTCCCCGCAATACCTTGAAGTTCTGGGAATTCACCCACAAGCTCAGAAGTTAAGTCGCATTTTGCAAGAAGCGCTGCTTTTTCAGCATCAGCAACAGTAGCGCCTGTAATTGGCGCAAGCGCTACAGCGAGTTTTGCAATACGTGTAGATTTGTCCCAAAGCGTACCCAATTGTGCTTGGAAGACCATGTTGGCAAGCTTTTCTGAACGAGAAGCCAATGGTTGCTTTTGGTCTTGCAAGAAGAAGAATTCAGCATCCGACAAACGTGGACGTACAACTTTCTCGTTACCTTCAATAATTTGCGTTGGGTCTTTAGACTCAATATTTGAAACGGTAATGAAATAAGGTTGTAATTTGTTGTCCGCATTCACCAAACAGAAGTACTTTTGGTTGTCCTGCATGGTGGTAATCAATGCTTCTTGAGGAACAGCAAGGAAGCGTTCTTCGAAGTTGGCACGTAATGCGACAGGCCATTCAACCAATGCAGTCACTTCATCACGAAGATCCGCAGGCACAATCGCAATGGCATTGACTTCATCTGCCAATGCTTTGACTTGCTGGTCGATGATTGCTTGACGTTCTTCAAAATTCGCTACAACTTTCGCTGCACGAAGCGCATCTAAGTAAGCATCTGCATTCGCTAAAGTAATCGCTTCAGGCGCATGGAAACGGTGACCATAAGTCACGTTGCCAGCTTTGTGATCCTGGATGGTCGCGTCAACCACTTGGTCATCTTTCAGCAATACCACCCATTTTACAGGACGCACGAATTCAGTACGGCTTGCCGCAGAACGCATACGTTTTGCAATTGGCAAGTTATCTAAAGCTGTTTGTAAAATTTGTGGCAAAAGTGCTTCAAGGCTTTGACCTTTCACATCTTTCAAGAAGCACACTTTTTCAACTTTACCTGCTTGGAAAGTCGAAACTTGATCTGCGGTAATGCCTTGACCACGCATGAAGCCTTCTAAAGCTTTAGTCGGTTTGCCTTCAGCATCATAGGCTGCTTGAACCGCAGGACCATCAAAACGTTTTTGCGTGTCTGCTTGTGCTGCATCGACATTGACAATTTTAAGGGCTAAACGACGCGGTGCTGCATACGCTTCAATTGTATCAAATGCCAAGCCCGCATCTTTTAAGCCTTTTTCAGTTTCAGCTTTTAGGGCATCGCGTAAAGTTTTGAGGCTTTTTGGTGGAAGTTCTTCACAGCCAAGTTCAAATAAAACAGTATGTTTAGACATTATTTGTTCTCCGCTGCTTTTTCTGCTTGAGCAGCTTCTGCTTCAACCTGAGCTTTGAGTTGCGCTAAAACTTCATCACGTAAATGTGGCTCTGCCATTGGGAAGCCCAGTTCCGCACGCGCTGCTACATAGCTTTGTGCAATCGCACGTGCCAAAGTACGCACACGCAAAATGTAACGTTGACGTTCAGTCACAGAGATTGCACCGCGAGCATCGAGCAAGTTAAAGCTATGCGATGCTTTAATCACTTGTTCATACGCAGGGAGCGGAAGTTTTGCTTCAATTAAACGCGTCGCTTCTGCTTCGTAGAAGTCGAAAAGTTCAAACATTTTGTCGACAGGGGCATATTCGAAGTTATAGGTCGATTGTTCCACTTCATTTTGATGGAACACATCGCCATACGTTACCGTACCGAATTGACCTTTGGTCCAAACCAAGTCGTAAACTGAGTCTACACCTTGTAGATACATGGCTAAACGCTCTAAACCATAAGTGATTTCACCTGTGACAGGGTAGCATTCAACTCCACCGACTTGTTGGAAGTAAGTGAACTGAGTCACTTCCATACCGTTAAGCCAAACTTCCCAACCTAAGCCCCAAGCACCGAGTGTTGGAGATTCCCAGTTGTCTTCTACGAAACGGATGTCATGAACCAGTGGGTCAATACCAATCGCTTTTAATGAGTCAAGATAAAGCTGTTGGATGTTATCTGGGTTAGGCTTCAACACCACTTGGAATTGGTAATAGTGCTGTAAACGGTTCGGGTTTTCGCCATAACGACCATCTTTTGGACGACGTGAAGGTTGTACATAAGCCGCGTTCCATGTTTCTGGCCCTAATGCACGAAGGAATGTAGCAGTGTGGAAAGTCCCTGCTCCCATTTCCATATCGTAAGGTTGTAAAACCACACAACCTTGTTCAGCCCAGTAGTTTTGTAAGGCAAGAATTAAGCCTTGAAATGTATCAATATGCGATATGGCGCGACTCATGGTGCATCCATTAAAAATTAGAGAAAAATTGCCCCTAAGTATAAGGATTTTGCAGGGGAGTGGCAAAGGGTTCAGTTGCAATCAGCAATTTAATATTTGTGCACAGCTTTGTGGTTTTTTCGGTTTAAAAGTTGGTTGATAAACGATGATCCGAAGCTTAGGTATTTATCTTTCAAGATACCGCATACGTTTTGTGATTTGGGGGATGATTCTGCATTTTGCTATAGTGACGACAATTCATAACAACAAAAGCAATAACCTATGCTGAAATCGATTTCTTTTATTTTATTGCTCACACTTTTTTGTGGTGGTGCGGTCTATGCGCAACCAGCTCAAGAAGAGCCTGATCCTTATAATGCGTGTGTTGAGCAAACCATTCAAGAACAGCAACTTGCCAGTATCAATAACAGCGTGGTACAGATTTGTTCCGACCAAGCCAAGCACGGCTATGAAAAGCAAATTGTGGCATTACTCGATCAAATTCGGGTACAAAGTGCAGATTGGAGGCAGCCTGAGCGTTACCAAGCCATTTTGAAATCACAGCGTTTGTGGAAAACTTATGTCGATCAAGAATGTGAGAATGCAGGGCAGTATATTGGTTCACCGATGTATGCTTATTGCCCGATGCAACACTATGCAGAGCGGGTGTTGCAGTTACAGCTCTATATCGACTAAATCTTAACGGTTTAAGAATCAAGAAAGTTGATTGTTATAACATGTAAAATAAATACATCTTATTGTTTAGCCCACGTATAATTTGCAAGCCTGCCTAGAATAAAGAAGGATGACCGTGTTTCAGACTCAGCTTGAATGGTTAAATCATCTCAAACCCAATTTTAAAGTGTTACCTTTGAAGGAACGCCTAGTCTGCGGTTTCGGTGCATTATTGGGTCTGACACTGTCGTCCTTGATTAGTTGGTGGGTACTGGGTGATATTAACGCATGGTATATCGCCCCTATGGGTGCATCTTCTGTACTGCTGTTTGCTGTACCTGCCAGTCCATTGGCACAGCCGTGGAATATGATCATTGGCAATACGTTGGCGGGTTTTATTGGGGTGACATGTGCCTTGTATCTACCGAATTTAACAGAAGCCTTTAGTATTGCGGTGGCGTTGTCTATTTTTCTGATGATGACTACGGATTCTTTACATCCACCCAGTGGTGCGGTCGCTATTACTGCGGTATTGGGGGGTAAAAGCGTACATGAACTAGGTTATGCTTTTATTGCCTATCCTGTGTTGTTGAATTCATTATTGCTACTGATCATCGCTATTATTTTTAACCGATTGTTGGGGCGCCAATATCCGCAAACGGCACAGCTAAACTCACGTTCCACCGATCCAACACCGACCCAAAAAGTCACCATTCAGCCACAAGATATTCATAACGTGTTGGAACATCAGCCACAGTTGCTCGACATCAGTGAATATGATTTACAAAAGATTATTCTCAAGGCACAGGAAATTGCCAACGCACGTGCAGTGAACGAACTCACCTGCCAAGACCTGATGTCTAAAGATGTACTGATGCTGAATGAGCAAGATGATATTCATTTGGCTTTAGATAAGTTCAAGCAGATAAATTTGATGAGCTTACCTGTGGTCAATGATGCTCGGCAGTTGGTGGGAACTTTGGCACTGTATGAAGTCGTGGAATGGTTTAAACGTGCTGCTGATCCGAAAGCCAGTTGGGAGCATCAGGTGAAACAGATCATGAATCGACAAGTGGTGACGGTACAGCCGAGTCAGCCGATTCAAGATTTGGTACCGTATTTTGTTGAGCGCTCATTTAACTATATTCCTGTGGTTGAGCAGCAACAACTAGTCGGTATGATTAGTCGCGCCGATATGATTGCGGCATTGAACCAGCAATTGATTCAACTGAAACAGCAAAAATGATGGGCTGAAATAAAAAAAAGCTACGACTCTTTGGGGAAAAAGCCGTAGCGACCAAAACGGTAGGTCAAATGATGTTCATGAAACCTATAATGGTGATTTGTGATTATTTACGGTACGTACTGGACGTTGGTAATTCGATGAATCGGAATAACTCTCATCCTGACGTTTTGGAATCACTAACCATAAAACCAAATATACGAGAATGCCTGGAAAAGCGGCACTCATGACTGAAACTAAAAAGAAGATAATTCTTAATAAGTTTGCGTTCCAACCAAAACGTTCAGCAATACCGCCCATAACACCTGCAATTATATTTTGGCGATTCGAACGATATAAACCAACATTGGCCATCTAGGTCTCCTTAGAAAATAAATGAGAGATTTTATGTAATCTCATAATTAATAAATGGTGATGCAATTCAATTTTTAAAGCAAAGCTGGCATGAAAATAGTTAAGTTATGTAAAGAAAGATTTGCTCTGAGCTGCGCTGTACATAAAATGTGATCAAATTTACAGATGCCTTTATTTTTGACAAGCAAATACAGGCACTTGCAATGCTATTGCTGAATTTAAGGAAAAATAATGTCATAGCATTTTTTTACCCTTTGGGTGCTCGGTCAAATGAAAGTGGATTGTGTATTAACGTGATGAAATGGAACAGTTTAAAACTTCGTCCGAAGTTCGGTTGGCAGCTATTGGGGTGTCTATGCGCCAGTCTGGTGGTCGCGGCGTGTAGCCGATCATCAACGCCAGCGGATGAGCCGATGGCTTCTGCCGCAGAAGAGCAGCCAGCATCAGTTGTCAATCCGCCCCAGTCTGGTAAAAAACTCACGGAACTGGCAGGGCAGGCAAGTATGCCAGACAATGAAGCGGCATCCACGGTACAACAGGCTTCTGCCGAGGATAAAACCCCTTATATTGGGCGCTATCATGTCCAGATTTTTTGTAAAGATGATTTTGTGCAATGCTCGGAAGGCTCTGCAGAATATATTTTGACTTTGGTGGCCGATGGTTCGGCCTATCGCAGCATTATTTATACGGGAAAACTGTTTAGCGAAAAAATGGCGGAGGATCGCAGAATCCGAACTTACCGCCGAGATACATGGACAGTCAATCCTGAAAGTGCAGAGCTGGTGGTGCATTTAGAAGAAGGTGCAAAATTTTATTATCGGGTCGACCAGCAACATAATTTAATTCTAGATATAGATCGAACTTTAGACTTGAGTAATCAAACCAATCAGCACTTTTTCGCAGCAGGTTATCCCATGCCAACACAAGCGTATCGCTTGATCAAAGATCAATAATATTAGGCTTAAATTTGCTGAAGAGCAGAAGAATATAAACGAAAACTAGAGCTTTAGAACAGCAGTGCTGAAGAGATAAATTTGAAGAAGCTTTGAAATAAATGGTGGGTCGTCCGCGACTCGAACGCGGGACCAACGGATTAAAAGTCCGCTGCTCTACCAACTGAGCTAACGACCCATTTAGAATGCTTTCACATTATGACAGCTTTTTGATCAAGCTTAAAGATGGTGGGTCGTCCGCGACTCGAACGCGGGACCAACGGATTAAAAGTCCGCTGCTCTACCAACTGAGCTAACGACCCATCAGGAATCAAAATAAGTGGTGGGTCGTCCGCGACTCGAACGCGGGACCAACGGATTAAAAGTCCGCTGCTCTACCAACTGAGCTAACGACCCATCTCGTTTTGATGGAGCGTATTGTAGCAAGATATGACACGAGCGCAAGAGAAAAATCGCAAAGTTGTTGATGTTTGATTATAAATACAACAACTTTGCCTGATTTTATGCAAAAAAATGCCGATTTCTCAGTTTAGAAGCGATATTGGTACTGCTGAATGTTGCTATAGATTTCTGTATTCATATCGCAATAGGCACTGCTATTTGGTAATAAGACCAAAATTTGCTCATCAGTTTTTTCAGGATTGAATGCTTGTTCTTTTAATTTATTCTTTTGATATTTAAAGGTACCTGTGGTTTCAACCTGTTTCTGTACCCGTAAAAATACAGGGACGGCATAGGCAGGCAGGCTTTTTTTAAAGCAACTGACCATGGCTTGCAGGTCTTGCTCATTCAGCTGGGCTTGTTCTGCCAGCGTAATGGCGGCCATGCCTGCACGACCATTGGTATGCGGAATTTCCACACCATAGACCACCGCTTCTACAATTTTAGGGTATTCACACAGCATGTTTTCCACTTCGGTGGTGGAGACATTTTCACCTTTCCAGCGGAAGGTATCTCCTAAGCGGTCGACAAACTGTGCATGACGAAAGCCAATATCGCGGACCAAATCACCCGTGTTAAAGAAGGCATCTCCTTGTTTAAACACATTTTGCATGATCACAGATTTGTTCTTTTCAGGATCGGTATAGCCATCAAAAGGTGAGCGGCGGGTAATTTTGCCGACTAACAATCCAACCTCGCCTTTTGCGACTTTTTGACACCAGCCTTGTGCATCACGAATCGGCTCATTCTTTTCTTTGTCGAATTGAATAATCGCATACGGTGTCGGCGAGAAACCCACGGTATTGTCGAAATTAAACACATTGCTAAAGCCGACATTGCCTTCACTCGAGGCATACAGTTCCAGTACTTCTTCAACACCAAAACGTTGCTTGAATTTGTCCCAAATATTTGGGCGCATGCCATTGCCAATCATCTTTTTCACACGATGGGCACGGTCTAAATCCGATGCAGGTGCATCCATTAAGTAGCGGCACAATTCTCCGACATAGCCAATTGCAGAGGCATCAAATTTCTGTACATCTTTCCAGAAAGAGGAGGTGGAATATTTGCGACGCAGGGCCAATGCGGCACTCCCTGCAATCACGCCACACCAGCACACCACAATGCCTGTGGCATGGTAGAGTGGCAGGGTTACATACATCACGTCGTTGCTGTTTAAGCCCAGCACATGCCCGTAAGTGCCATAGGCGAGGGTCCAGCGGCTGTGGGTAAAAATCACGGCTTTCGGTAAGCCAGTGGTTCCCGAGGTGTAGATATAAAATAAACCGTCTTTGCCTTTGACACTGTGTGTAGTTGGCGTGTTAAAGGTCGGGAAGGTGATAATTTCATTGGCCAAATTCAGATACTGCGCAGGGGCAGTACCTGCATCTTGACGTGTTTCTTGATCGGCAAACCAGTAAAAACGCTGTTCAGGCAAATTCAGTTCTTGGCGAATTTCATCGACCGCTTTGCGGCATTCTTCACCGACAATTAAGGCTATTGGATGAACTAAATTGATGCTATGCGCCAGTACCTTGCCCACTTGGGAAGTGTTCACCAGTGCTGCAGTCACGCCAATCTTAGCCAATGCCAGTACCGTGGCAACCAGTTCAGGGCGGTTTTCAATCATGACCGCAATCACATCACCTTTTTGCGCGCCAATCGACAAATAATAATGTCCGATCTGGTTGGCCCAGTCGTTGAGTTGCTGGTAGGTATATTTTTGTTCTTCAAATAGGAGTGCAGCGCCATGAGGATTGCGTTTGACCGCTTTTTCAAAGGCAATCCCTAAACCAGCAGGAGAATTTGGGGTGCGGATATAGGCTTGTTTCAACCCTGTAACCAGATGCGGCAGTTTTCCAAGAAATTGTGGGATTTTGGCAGCGACGTCTGTAATTCCAATAAGATCGCTTTGTGTGGTTTGGCTCATAAGAATCCTATTTATTTTTCGTGTCCAATACGATGTCTTTGTCTACAGGTTGAACGAGGTAATCTGTACAGTTGTCCTTTTAATCGTTTCTTTCTAGTGCAATCAACCTAATCTGCTCAAAATAACAAAAAAAACCTAGCCATCGAAATGACTAGGTTTTAATTTTTTCACAGCAATTGGGTAAATACTTACTCTGCTGTTGGATTAGCTTTTTTCGGTGGACGACCACGTGGGCGACGCGGACGAGCTTTTTCTTTCTCTTCCTTTTCAGCCGCAGTGTCTTCTGTCGTAACTGCTTCAGGGGCTGTCTCTTCAACCACATCTACCGCCAGTTCAGTTTGTACAGGTTCTGCCTTGGCTTTAGCTTTCGTAGGGGCTTTCGCTTCAACCACTACTTCTTCGACTACAGCAGGGGCTGGTGCTTCAGCAACAACTTCAGTTTCTGTAACTTCAGCAACGACCGCTACTGGCTCAGCAATAGCAGGAGCTTCTTCTACAACTGGAGCAGCTGGTTCAGCGGCAACAGGAGCATCTTCCACTTGTGCTTGTTTGGCTTGCGCATGGGCTTGTTCAGCCGCTTGTTTGGCTAAACGACGACGCTCACGCGGGTCATTGGCAACACGCTTTTCTGACTCAGGCTTTGGTGGAGTTAAATCCAACACTGGCGCTGGTTCAGCTTCAGGCGTAGGTTTCGCCACTTCTACATCACGTGTAACAGGCTTCTTCTCTGCTTCAGCAGCAGGAGCGCTGCTTAAGCTGGCTGCATACTCTGTCGTGAACTTTTGTAGCGCACGGTTGAACGTTGGAATTAGACCAAATTGTTCAATCAGTACAGCACAGTCTTCACCATAGACATGGCGGATTAAACTGCCCACTGTGTATTGCGCCAAAGTCGGCACTTGTGAAGGGTTGAGCTTAGGTGCTTGCGCTTGTTTAGCGTGCGCTTCACGTTGCTGACGACGACGCATACGCGGATCGTTGCTGGCACGTTTCACTTCAGAACGCGGCTTTTGCTCTTCTTTTTCAACGCTTGGCGTAGCTTCTGGTTGAGCTTCTGCCTTGCTTTCTGCTTCCACAGCCACAGGTGCAGTTTTCACGGCTTCTACAGGTTCAGCCGCAACTGGAGCTGCAGCTTCAACCGCAGCGACTGGCGCAGTGTTGTTGATGGCTACGATTTCGCTTTGTGCTTGATCAACATTCACCACCAATGCCGTAGGCAGCATGTCTTGACGTGGCGCATCAATCAGTTCCACTTTGACCTGTTGCTCATCTACAACCACTGGCGCTGGAGCTGCTGCCGCAGGTTGTTGTTGCTCGTTAAATACGCTTTGGTCGCGGTGGCGATTTGGGCGATTTGGACGTTGCTGGTTGTTACGGTCACGACGTGGTACAGCTTGTTCAGCTTGAACTTCATTTTGTTGTTCAGGCTGTTGCTGACGTTGTTGTTGACGTTGACGCTTTTGCTCACGCTGTTCTTGGCGTTGCTCTTGACGCGACATTTGCACAACTTCTTCAACCACTTGATTTTGTTCTTGCGGTTGCTGTTCGCGCGGCTCACGTTGCTTGTTGTTATTACGCTTTTTGTTGTGACGTTGCGTTCTTTCTTCTTTCTCTGCATTTTTCTCAGCAAAGTCACGTTGCTCAGTTTTTTGTGGAGCAGGTGTTGAAGAGAGGTACGCGTTGTTGCTTGCCACAGGTGCTGGTGCAACAGCAGCAGGCGTTGCTACTTGACCAAATTGACCACGGCTAACGGCACCGCCATTCACCATTTGTTCGATTGCAGCAGCTGCGTTATTTGCTGTACGCGCTTGGTCTACAGTTGCAGCTTGCTTTTGAACAAACAGGTTTTCTAACCATGCACATGGGCTGCTTGATGCAGCTGGTGCAGCGGCAGGGGCTTGCTGTTGTTGTTGAACCGCTTGCTGTGGTTTTTTCTTACCATGTTTTTCAGCTACGGGTGCAACACTTGGTTGTTGATCAGCATCTTCTAAGTGCCAATCTGAAGCTTCATAACCCAATTCTTTTTCGCTAGAACGTGTTGCTTCAGTGCGTTCATAGCTGGTTGGCGCGAAGCCTTCAGGGTTATAAGAAATCTCATAATGAGGGGTTTCTAAGTGTGGGTGCGGTAATACTGTGACACGTACATTTGACGTTTGTTCTAAGTAAACCAAGCTGTGACGCTTTTCATTCAATAAGAATGCTGCAATTTCTACAGGCACTTCAACTTGTACTTCACCATGACGTTCACGTAAGGCAATTTCTTCCACTTTACGCATAATTGAAAGCGAAAGTGAACGAAGGTCACGGACCATGCCTGTGCCATGACAGCGTGGGCAGACATAACCCGTTGCTTCTTCTAAAGATGGACGTAAGCGTTGACGGCTCATTTCCATTAAACCAAAGCGAGACAATTGACCAAACTGAATACGTGCGCGGTCACTTTGCGTTGCTTCACGTAACTTTGCTTCAACCATGCGTTGGTTGCGGTCTTTGGTCATGTCGATGAAGTCGATCACCACCAAACCGCCAATATCACGCAAGCGAAGTTGACGTGCAATTTCTTCTGCGGCTTCAAGGTTGGTGTTCAGTGCAGTTTCTTCAACATCGTGTCCGCGTGTAGATTTCGCAGAGTTAATATCAATGGAAACTAAAGCTTCTGTTTGGTCAATCACGATTGAGCCGCCAGAAGGCAATTTTACTTCACGTTCATAAGCCGTTTGAATTTGGCTTTCGATACCGAAATGTGCAAATAACGGCTCATTTAAAGTGTAGGTTTTTAACTTGTCGATTTGACGCGGCATGACTGCTTTTACGAAGTTATACGCTTCGTTATAAGCTTGCTCAGAGTCAATCAGGATTTCAGCCACATCATCACGTAAGTAATCACGAATCGCACGTGTCACTACACCCGCTTCTTGATGCACCAACATTGGTGATGGACCAGAACTCGCTGTATTTTGGATTTGTGCCCAAAGGTCAAGCAAGTGTTGAAGATCAAGTTGTAATTCTTCTTGAGAACGACCAATCCCCGCAGTGCGTACAATCACGCTCATGCCACGCGGCACATTCAATGAGGCCAACATTTCTTTCAATTCTTCACGAACTGAACCCGAAATTTGACGGCTGATGCCACCACCTTTTGGGTTGTTTGGCATCAACACTAAATAGCGACCAGCCAAAGAAATGAAGGTCGAAAGCGCAGCACCTTTGTTGCCACGTTCTTCTTTTTCAACTTGAACCAAAAGCTCAGTGCCTTCAGTAATCAGTTCACGAATATTTGAAGTTTGGCGAGGGTCGGCTTTGTAGTATGAGTTTGCGATTTCGCGCATAGACAGGAAGCCTTGGCGTCCCGCACCGTATTCAACAAATACGGCTTCTAGAGAAGGCTCAACGCGAGTTACGTGACCTTTATAGATATTCGATTTTTTTTGTTCACGGGTACGATTTTCTAAATCAAAATCGTAAAGACGCTGACCTGTAACCAGTGCAACGCGGATTTCCTCGGCATGTGTTGCATTAATCAACATACGTTTCATGGGTGTAACACCTTATAGTGATACACAGCAAAAAATCGCTATACACGTAGCGAACATCAAACATCACGGATCAAACTCAGATCTCAAATAAACCGATTGCGGTCTGAGGGTTTACACTGGCCTGTTTTAAGGTGGGCTCCAGTTTTGATTCACGTATTGATGATGGCAATACGGCTTCAATCTTTAAACGATTAAAGTCACCTGTACACTTCACTGGCAAACAAGCGGTGCATTGGATGTGAGTAACTTTCACTGTCACATTGCTCGAAGAGCATCCCTACAAAATAAGAGTGTCTTGATACGGAATTATCGTCGTATCTTTACAAATTGTGCAGATCCAATGCATCAGACGCTGTAGCCTGAATGTGGTTTCAGGGTGCGACTAATCTGATGTGTATCAGTTTACGTTTAAAAACCAACTTGAGGTTGGCGACATATTTTTTCAGGCAAACTGATTTATGTACCTGAGGTACAATTAAACGCAACAGTTTGCAGTTTTGCCGATATAATAAGCCTTCGGCGTCGGCATAATTCTTTTGGGACCTTTCCGAGTTTATAATCAAAATTTCAGCCATATTTCAATATGAAGATAATTGAAATGTGTTGATGATGATTCACTTACGGTGGTTTCCGTGCGCTGACTATAGCAAACCTTGCATCATCTGCCTATGGGCTAAGCTTACGTTTCTAGTGAAAAGTATAGCCTAAATGATCAGTTTTTAATCAATTTTAGTATTTTTTTAGGTCACAGTATCTGTATGAATTCTACGCAAGAATGGCAAAGTGTCACTTGGTTTGAAGTGGATGAGCATCAAGCGGGTCAACGCATCGATAATTTTTTATTTAGCCGACTCAAAGGTGTACCGAAAAGTCGCATTTATCGTTTGATTCGTGAAGGGCAGGTGCGCGTGAACAAAAAGCGCATTAAAGCCGAAACCAAATTGGCGATTGGGGACCAAATTCGCGTTGCACCGATTCGCTATGAACAAAAAGATGAAACGGCTGCGCCTGTATCGGACAAAGTGGCGCAGAGTTTACTCAGCCGTGTGGTGTATGAAGATGAAGGTCTGATGGTGGTGAATAAGCCATCGGGCATTGCGGTACATGGCGGAAGCGGTGTGGCCTATGGTCTGATTGAAGGCTTGCGTGCGGCTACAGGCAAAAAATATTTAGAATTGATTCACCGTATTGACCGTGATACGTCAGGTCTGGTGATGATTTCTAAAAAGCGCAGTGTGTTAAAAACCTTACAAGACCTGTTGCGTGAGCACAAAATCAAGAAAACCTACGCGGCTGTCGTGAAAGGTGTGGTGAGTTTAGATAAGCAACTGATAGATGCACCGTTGCACCGCTATGAACTTTCCAATGGCGAACGTCGTGTGCGTGTATCGAAAGAAGGTAAGGACTCGAAAACCCAATGGAATGTGGCGGAGCGTTTTATGCATGCCACTTTGGTGTATGCATCGCCGCTTTCAGGTCGTACTCATCAAATTCGTGTGCATGGTTTAAGTATTGGTCATCCGCTGGTAGGGGATGAAAAATATGGACATGAAACCGAGTACAACGGTCCTAAACCACGTCGTTTATGTCTACACGCCATGCGTTTGGATATTCCTGGTTATCCGCCAATTGAAGCACCGTTGCCTGAAGATATGCAGAGTATTGTGGCGCAGTTGAGAGCACAGAAAAAGGACTAAGCTGTTTCCCTCTCCTTTTTAGAAGAGGATTAGCGAGAGCTAATAATATAGGACCTCTTTTGTCGTGATTAACTGGAAATGATGCGGTATTGGTCATCTTTACTTTTCAGCGATGAAAAGTAACAAAAATCATTTGTTGAGCTGATGGAACGTACTTGTACCACAGCTCAACGGCGACATCCTTGTTGCCATCATGTAGCAAATGCCTCGTGAAATTTTCTTCATAAAAGCAAATATTGGAACCCCAGCATGCAAAAACCTGTAGAACTAATTATCTTTGATTGGGACGGTACTTTATTTGATTCAGTCGGGCAGATTGTGGCGAGTTTGTTGTTTGCAGCACAGCAATTTTCGCAACCGCTCACGAGTGAAGATGCCAAAAGTATTATTGGTTTAGGTTTGCCTGAAGTCGCTCAGCGTTTATTCCCGCAAGTGCCTGAATTGCACACCGAAATTTTGCAATGTTATGCCGAGCATTATGTGGCAAATTCCAAAGGCGATGTCTGGTTTGATGGTGTGGCAAACATGCTCACTGAATTACGCGAAGCTGGTTTGTTGTTGGCGGTTGCAACAGGCAAAAGCCGTAAAGGTCTGGATCGTGTTTTGGCGCAAACCAATAGCCACGAGTTATTTGTTGCGACACGTGCTGCCAGCGAAACCCGTTCTAAACCTGATCCGCTAATGTTACAGGAAATTTTGCAGGTGACTGGACTGCATGCCGAACAAGCGATTATGGTCGGTGATACCAGCTACGACTTGGAAATGGCGAGAAATATTGCCATGCCTCGCGTAGGGGTGAGTTATGGTGTGCATACGCCTGAAACCTTAAAACAGTATCAACCTTTAACCATTGTCGATGATGTTGCCAGTTTAGCGCAGTTTTTAAATCGGCAAGTCAAGGCTGCTGATGTGGCATAAGCAACGTTGATTATTTTTCAAGGCGTATTAGGATATGCGCCTAAAATGACTTTTGAATAACAAGAAAATAAGCTATGAGTCGTTCTATTCGATTACTGCATTTATTACAGCATCTTCGTGAACAGCGTTATCCTGTTACTGCGCAACGTTTGGCTGAACATCTAGACATCAGTGTACGAAGTGTTTATCGGGATATTGAAAGTTTACGTGATCAAGGCGTCAATATTGAGGGAAGTGTCGGTGTAGGCTTTCAATTGAAAGAAAACTTTCTTCTTCCCCCTATGAGTTTGGATGAATCAGAAATTGAGGCCATGTATTTGGCCTTACAATGGGCCAAATCCATTCCTGATCAAGCCTTACAACAGGCTTCACATTCGGTATTAAGTAAATTAAGAGCAGTATTACCCCAAAGAAAACAAGAATTTTTAAATGATACTTATCTAAAATCGATTCATTCGTGGATTGAGGTCGACTCAACTGTTGTTGAACAAGTGCGTATCGCCATTCGTTTACAAACTAAAATCCAGATTGATTATCTAGATGAGCACAAACAGATTTCACATAGACAATTATGGCCGTTCGCATTGGGATATTTTAATGACAAAATGTTGTTGGCTGCATGGTGTGAATTAAGGGAAGATTTTAGAAATTTCCGTTTAGATCGCATACAAACGCTGGTATTGACTGAGCACATCTATCCTCAGTTTAAACGTCACTTATTTCAGCAATGGTGTCAAAAAGAATTTTCAAATTCAGAAAAATCAGCCAGCACTACTGACAAAAACTGACACAGCTCAGGTCTATTCTAAAAAAACAATAAACACAGAGGATAGAACCATGGCTTTAACTTTATATACAAATAAGCAATCTCGAGGCGTAGTGGTGGATTGGCTCTTGCTTGATTTGGGGATTGAGGTTGAACGGATAGAAGTCACTTATGGTGCAGAAATGAAATCAGCCGAATTTTTACAACTCAACCCATTTGGTAAAGTGCCTGTGTTGGTAGATGGTGATGTGGTGATTTATGAATTAGATGCCATTTGTGCATATTTGGCAGATAAATTCGCTGAAAAAGGTTTAGCGCCCGCACTCGATGATCCGAAAAGAGGTTTATATTATCGTTGGTTGTTCTTTGCTGCAGGCCCGTTTGCAGCAGCTTCCGACAATGAACATTTAAAAGTTCAGGTGGCGCCCGAGCAAAAAATGTTTATGGGCTATGGCGATTATCAGGATACCTATCAAGCCTTGATTCAAGGTTTGGAGCAGGCGAGTCCATATTTGTGCGGTGCACAGTTTACGGCAGCCGATATCAGTTTAGGCGCAATGCTTATGTGGCAATTAAAGATGAATTTATTAAAGCCGCATCCTGCAATTGACCGCTATGTATCAGCTATACAGCAACGTGAAAGTTTAAAGAACAATCCGGCTTTGTTTGCAGCATAACGCCATTTGACTCAAAAAGCCTCTGATCTAAGAGGCTTTTTAAAGTTATAGATCTATCTCAATAGACTGCTCGCGTATTATTTTTTAGTCGTAGTTGAAAAATTCAATCCAATCTATAACGCTGAGTTTTGAATAATTAGCGTATTTTTCTCTTTGATTTTTCTACATTGTTTATTTTGATGAGTAAAAAAACAAAGATTAATAAGTTCTAGCTATTGTAAAAAATAAAATAAGTATTGGCATAAAATCGCCAATTTTCCGATGCTTAAGCTGTCTAAATATACACGTTTTTAGCGGTGGTTAGGGACAGCCATCAGATTTCATTTCGCACTTTCGTTAAATCGAAAAGATGCTGTCTATACGCTTCTCTCGCGCAAAACGTTATCTATCTTTATTTACAGTTTAAGGAAACATAGATGTCGAATTCTGCTGTTGTTGAATCCGTTGCCTTGGCACTTCGTAACGCTGAGCTTACACAGACTGCGATTGCTCCTATTCGCCCACAACTGGGTGCGGAACAAGCAGACGTCGATATTGCGTATGCGGTTCAGGAAGTCAATACCCAACGTGCCTTAAGCGAAGGTCGTCGTTTAGTCGGACGCAAAATTGGTCTGACCTCCAAAGTGGTTCAAGCACAACTTGGCGTGGATCAGCCTGACTTTGGAATGCTGTTTGCCGATATGGCCTATGGAGATGGTGAAGCCATTCCAGCCGGATTGTTGATTCAGCCCAAAGTCGAAGCTGAAATCGCGCTGGTCATCAACCAAGATTTGACCCAAGCAAAACATAGCTATGCCGATATTATCAGTGCCACAGCCTATGCCTTGCCTGCAATTGAAGTGGTGGATAGCCGCATTGAAAACTGGAAAATTTCATTGATTGATACGGTGGCGGACAATGCTTCATCGGCTGCGTTTGTATTGGGCTCACGTCCAGTCAAATTAGATCAACTTGATTTGGTCAATTGCACAATGATCATGACGCGTGGTGAAGAAGTGGTTTCGCAAGGCGTGGGTAAGGCGTGTTTAGCCAATCCGCTGAATGCTGCGGTATGGCTTGCCGATGAGATGGTACGCCGTGGTCGTCCATTGCTTGCAGGTGACATTATTTTAACTGGTGCTTTGGGACCTATGGTGGTTGCCCATCCTGGAGATGAATTCAAGGTTGAAATTGAAGGATTTGGCTCAGTGGTCGCTGCGTTTGCTGCGGAATAAATTGGATTCTTGAGAGAGTAAATGCATGAAAAAGATTAAATGCGCATTAATCGGTCCGGGAAATATCGGAACAGATTTATTGTATAAGTTGCAGCGTAGCGAATTTCTGGAACCTGTATGGATGGTCGGGATTGACCCAACCTCGGAAGGTTTGGCACGTGCTGCCAGCATGGGCATCAAAACTACGTCAGAAGGCGTAGACGGTTTGCTGCCACATGTGCTGGCAGATGAAATTCAGATTGCCTTTGATGCGACTTCAGCGTATGTGCATGCAGAAAACAGCCGCAAGTTGAATGAGTTGGGTGTACAGATGATTGACCTGACACCTGCTGCGATTGGCCCGTTTTGTGTACCGCCCGTGAATTTGCAAGAATTGTTGGATGCAGGTGAGTTGCCAAATGTGAACATGGTGACCTGTGGTGGTCAAGCAACCATTCCCATGGTAGCTGCGATTTCACGTGTACAGCCTGTGAACTATGGTGAAATTATTGCCACCGTTTCGACCAAATCGGTCGGTCCAGGGACACGTAAAAATATTGATGAATTTACCCGTACTACGGCAGGCGCGATTGAAAAAGTTGGCGGTGCAAAACAAGGTAAAGCCATCATCATTATTAATCCAGCCGAACCTCCATTGATGATGCGTGACACCGTGCATTGCTTGGTCGAAGGAGAACCTGATCAAGCGGCAATTACCGCTTCGGTGCAAGCCATGATCACAGAAGTACAAAAATATGTACCGGGCTATAAATTGGTGAATGGTCCTGTTTTTGATGGCAATCGTGTTTCGATTTTCCTTGAAGTGCAAGGTTTGGGCGATTTCTTGCCGACCTATGCAGGCAATCTCGACATTATGACTGCAGCAGCTGCACGAACCGCAGAAATGTTTGCAGAACGTTTATTGGAAACCGCTGAAGTATAAGGAGCAACCCATGTCTAAGATTATTGTGCATGATATGACTTTGCGTGATGGGATGCATCCTCAGCGCCATCAAACTACGGTTGAGCAAATGATTGCAATTTCAACTGCTTTGGATGATGCGGGTGTACCGTTAATTGAAGTCACTCATGGGGATGGATTGGGTGGTTCATCGGTCAATTACGGTTTTGCTGCGGCAAGCGATGAAGAATACTTATCTGCTGTGGTTCCACGGATGAAAAATGCCAAAGTTTCGGCATTACTTTTACCTGGGATTGGTACCGTTGATCATTTGAAAATGGCGCATGAGATTGGGGTGTCGACCATTCGTGTGGCGACGCACTGTACCGAAGCAGATTGTTCCGAACAGCATATCACCGCTGCGCGTCACTTGGGGATGGATACAGTAGGTTTCTTGATGTTGGCGCATATGGCATCACCTGAGCGTCTTTTAGAAGAAGCGAAAAAGATGGTGTCTTACGGGGCAAACTGTATTTATGTGACGGACTCAGCCGGTTATATGCTGCCACAAGATGTGACCGACCGTGTTGCTTTACTGCGCCAAGAATTGGACAGCAGTATTGAACTGGGTTTCCACGGGCATCATAACTTGGGCATGGGCGTAGCCAATACGGTGGCAGCGGTTGAAGCGGGTGCAATTCGTGTCGACTTGGCTTCTGCAGGCTTGGGTGCTGGTGCGGGCAATACACCATTGGAATTGTTTATTGCGGTGGCAAACCGTATGGGCATGGAAACAGGTGTAGATCTGTTTAAGGTGCAAGATGTGGCAGAAGATTTGGTGATTCCAATGATGCTAAATCCAATCCGTGCCGACCGTGATGCCGCAACTTTAGGCTATGCAGGCGTGTATTCATCATTTCTGTTGTTCGCGAAACGCGCTGAAGCCAAATATGGTGTCTCTGCCCGTGAAATTCTGCTGGAATTGGGTCGTCGTGGTACCGTGGGTGGTCAGGAAGACATGATTGAAGATTTGGCGTTGACCATGTCTAAAGCGAAGGCAGCTTTGGTTTAATTTATTAATTAAAGCGAAGAATCGAAAGCATCTAATGTCTATAAGTTAAGGAGTTTCTCGTAAACTCCTTAACTTTTTTCTTTTCATAATTTTGTTGAGTCCCTCAAGAATCATATACTTGGAGCTCGTATGTTACTTTGGATAAGCCCAAATGAGAAACTCAAAATATATTTTGAGTTCGCAAGAAAGGTATCTTGCGGCGCAGTGCGCCTCATCGCAAAACTCGTCATATAATTATTACTAAATAATTAATCGCAGAAACTTTATTTGCAAAATACAGTCTGCCTCAAACAATTGCGAATGCCATTTTCGCGTATCAAATAAAAAGAAGATTCCAAAGGAAAGCTAATTTTATTTTATGAACTCACAATGAACCAAGTCATGATTGTTAAATAAGCTATAGGGAAAAATACTTTTCTTCCTCAATTTAATTGCATATTCATCAGGTTTTCAGGCTGTTCACTTACTTGCTTTAAATATAGAAAATATCTGTGATATGAGCGCTTTTTCTTATAATTCTGTAGCGAACGTAAAATTTTCCACTTTAAAATTTAAACAAAAAAACACTTAAAAATTTCAGCTCTTGAGAAAATAAATCAAATTTCCTTAGGAAAGGCTTGGTAGAGCTAAGCTCTCATCATATCTTGCGAAATTGGGTAAAGAGCGAGTTATTGTGATTATATCTTAATCTAAAAAATGTTCGCTCTATTCAGCTATTTAAGTCAGGTTTAGGTGCATTCTCTTAAGACTGTGGTCGGATTTTTTCTGCCCGACAAGTTCCGCATGATGGCGTCATAGCTTAACGTGATCATTGGAATGAATCTCATGCGTCGTCAAACTTTATGGACAGCCATCTGTGTTGCAACAGCAGCATTAGGTACAACTGCAACGAATGCAGAATTTATCGACGATAGCCAAGTCCAGCTTAAACTCAGAAATTTTTATTTAGACCGTCAGTATGAAACGGTGCCGCAAAACAATTGGGGCAGTTGGTCGCAAGGCATCACTTTAGATGCCAAATCAGGTTATGCCGAATTGGGTGGTTTGCAGTTAGGTGCCGATCTTTTGGTGCAACATGCATTTCGTTTAAATGGGCGTGACAAAAATGCGGATTGGGTACTTCCGCACAATGGACAGGAACAAGCCAGCAATTTCGGCAAAGTCGGTGCGACTTTAAAAGCCAAAGTGTCGCAAACCGAACTTAAAGTAGGTGAGTTATTGCCTGTGTCCCCGGTGTTGGTGTTTGACCCATCGCGTCAGTTACTCACCACCTATAGCGGCGCGTGGTTAGAGTCTAAAGAGCTGAAAGATACCAAACTGAGTTTGGCGTATATCGATGGCATTAATGCGCGTTATGACAATCAGTTTCAGGACTTAAGTTTATTCCCGAACAATAATCCGAATACCGCCAAAGCTGCGGATGGGATGTATATCGCGGGGATTGATCATCAGTTTAATCCTGCGATTGGCGCGAGTTATTGGTATGCCGATGTCAAAGACATCTATCAACAGCATTATGCAGGCATCAATTACAACACCAATTTAACAGCAAACACCAAGCTCAGCAGTCATGTGCGCTATTTTGATAACTCCGAGTCAGGCGACAAACTGTATGGTGATATTGACAACCAAGCCTTGTCGGTTGGGGCGAAATTCAATCATGGCGCGCATACGCTGGGTCTGGGCTATCAACAAATGTTTGGGGAAAATAATTTTCCAACCTTGGCAGGCTGGGTGCCACAGCCGTATTTGGTGAACTGGTCTGTTGCGACCTTTACCAATGCCAAGGAGAAATCTTGGAGTGTGTCTTATGCTTATGATTTTGCAGGATTGGGGCTGAAAGGCTTAAATGCCAATGCCATTTATTTTGCAGGCTTTGATGCCAAAGCAGGCGGCAAGACCAATCAGGATGAACAAGAACTGAACCTGATTGTGAATTACACCGTGCCTGAAGGCAAACTCAAAGGTCTGGGGGTACAAGCCATGTACATCGACACCGATTATGACTGGAAAAGCGACCTGAAAGAATATCGTGTAGCGACCACCTATAGCTATAAATTCTAAGTTTTCAGCTGCAAGCGGGCGATTTGGTAACAAGTCGCTCTTTTTTTATTGATGCAATCTTGAAATACAGAGTAGCGAATGAATTATTGGGTTTAATCTTTAAAATATTGTTTTAAAACATAAGCTTAAATAATCGTTTTTTTGTAGTGTGTGATCGAAAACAAGTATCAGTATGAGGCTTTTGAACAGGTAAGATGGAGCAGTAAAACCTGTCGAAATGAATGAATTGACCTGTCTTGAACACAGAACATCAGACAGGTCTTAGGCTGTACGAGGAGTATGTATGAGCACGGTCCAAATCCCGAATTACACCACCGACCCATTTTTTGGCTTGGAAGATAAATGGATTGAAACGGCTGAAGGTGAGTTAACCCATTACCATGAAGTGGGTCAAGGAACGCCGATTTTATTTTTACACGGCTCTGGAACGGGTGTTTCGGCAGCAGCAAACTGGTGGTTGAATTTACCTCAAATTGGTGAACAAGCCCGTTGTATCGCCATCGATTCGATTGGCTATGGTCAAACAGTCGTGGCGGAAGGTACAGCGTATGGCATTCGCGCATGGGTTGATCATGCGGTGCGTACCCTCGATGCGCTGGGCATTGAGAAAACGTGGCTAGTCGGAAATTCATTGGGTGGCTGGTTAGCCTTCCAAATGGTGCTGGATTATCCTGAACGTGTATTGGGTATTGTCTCGATGGGAACAGGTGGTGCTAAGCAAACCGCTGCCTTGAAAGCACATGCCAACCCAGTATTGACCGAAGAAGGCATTAAAAACACCTTGTCGATGTTTGTGGTCGATAAAAGCCTGATTACCGATGAATTGGTCAAAGTTCGCTATGAAGCTGCAAAAAATGATTATGCTTCAGACCGTTTAATGGATGTGGTTGGTGCACGTGACCGCGATCGTTTTGAATTCCCGCTCGATTTTGAAAAAATGAAAGACATCCAAGTGCCTGTATTGTTGATTCATGGCGTTCAGGATGTGGTGATTCCCGTTTCACGCACATGGGATATCTTAAATACTGTTCCATTTGCCGATGCACACATTTTTAGTCAGTGTGGACACTGGTCGCAAGTGGAAAAAGCCGAAGAATTTAATACGGTGATTAAAGATTATTTGACCGCGCGTGGCGTGAAATAATCTGATCGAAAAGAAAAGGGATGCTTGAGCCATCCCTTTTTTTATGCCTGAAATTTCGTGGGAGGAAATGCAAATTTAAAGCGTGATAAAGCCAGCAGCCACATTAATGCTGATGGCTAAAATGGAGGTGTTGAAACCATAAGCCAGAATAATATGCAGAATATTTAAAATCCGCATGGAGCGGGACGTAATGGATACATCTGCGGTTTGTGCCGAGGTGCCAATCACATAACTAAAGTATAAGAAGTCAGGATAAGTTGGATATTGGGTCTTGGGGAAATCCAGTCCTGCATCTTGCTCATCTGCCAGTGCCAGATAATAATCATGCGCATAATGAATCGCAAAAATGGTATGCATAAAGAACCATGCGCTGATAATGGTCAGCAATGAAAGTAAGAGATGCCCAAGGGTCAGCATTGAGTTGTGTGGCAAATGCGTCAATTCAATCACAATTGCAATCAGGCACATGCCTAGGGTCAGAATCACCAGCAATAAAATAATCCATTTACTGGCATCCTGCTGCTGTGCATGTTGCAAAATGTGCTGATGATCGACAGCCCAGAGTGTGGTCATGGTTTTCAGTAAATAACTGGAAACAGCAATATTCCAGCTAATCAGTAAATTGGTCGACCATGTCCAGTGGGTAAACAGGGTGAGTGCACCAAATAGCAGTGCGGTCAGCAAAAAGGTAATAAAAAAGTAAGGGCGAAATTGCATCCCAGATTTTAGGCGATGCAAGGTGGGCATAGGCATAAAGCGCTCCCTTTTGATTTTTGTTTTTTATCGTATGCCTGACAGTATAAAAATTTATGCTGGGGGTCGCATCTGTTTAGACTTAAGTTGTAGGAAAAACCCTACAAAAAATCTGATTTTATTTTGCAATCGTATCGTAAAAATTGAGGCAGTGCTGGAAGTTCAGCATGGGTTAGGAAAAATACGGTTTGGAATGCTGAGTTTTGGCGAGAAAACAGGCATTTTTACCGTAAAAAAAGCACACCAATATTTACTCAGGAAATAATGGTGTGCACAAAGTTTAGTTGCTCAATCGTCACGAGGGCGTATTAATTGCGATTTATATCCAAATAAAACACGCGTGTCAGCAATTCCATAAATTTGTCCACCGCTTGCGAGGAGTTCTGTTTGCGGTAACTCACATACAAGTCGAGCGAAGGTAATTCGACTTCGAGTGGGCGAATCACGGTATTGTTCATGGTCAGTGGCGCAATGTAACCCGGTAAAATCGTACAACCGAGTCCCATGCCAATCGAGTTGATATTGAACAGAATGTTGTCGGCTTTTTGCACAATATTGAATTCAACATTGTTGGCTTTGGCAAACTCCAAAATGGTGTTGTGCAAGGTCAGTGACTGCTCTGCCGCAGGAATAATAAAATCAATCCCGTTCAAGGCTTTGACAGGAATACGTTCGTATTTTGCCAAAGGATGATCTTTCGGAAGCAGGAACAGTAGCGGTTCACGCAGCACAAACTGGCTTTCAATCTCATCATTATGAAAATTATGCCGGGTAAAGGTGATGTCCAGTTCGCCTTTCTTGAGCAAGCGCATTTGCTCGGTATTGTTCATACTCAGCAATTCAATTTTCAGGTCAGGATTCTGTACCCGTAAATTCGGCAGAACATAAGGGAAAATTTTCATTTCCGCGACAGGGACAAAACCAATGCGCAGCATTTGCTGTTTGGCTTGTGCCACTTGGCGTGCCATCGCCACGGCTTTATCGGCTTGTGCCAAGGTCAGGCGCGCTTGTTCCAGAAAAACAGCACCTTCTTCCGTGAGTTCTACTTTGCGTTTGGTGCGATGCAGTAACTGCACCCCGACATCTTCCTCCAGATCTTTAATCTGCTGGCTTAAAGAGGGTTGAGCGGTATAAAGCTTCAAGGCCGCCTTGCTAAAGTTCAGTTCTTCAGCAACGGTAATGAAGTAACGAAGGTGTCTAAGTTCCATATAAATAACCCACTGAGTAATCCAAAAAATGTCTTACCACGACTGCAGCAAAGTATAATCTATAAACAACTATGCCGTGAAGTTGATTCAAGCATTTAGAAAATAAATGGTCTTGAGCTTAGAGCTGAGATTTTAATATAAGAATTAACTTTTTTAATAATTGCTAAAACGTATTAATTAAAACAAAAAAAATATTTCCCTAAATGGGTCTAAAAAATCATGATTCCTGCAAAAGTTGAGTCTATTTACGTTGTGCCGTGTATTGGTCGCAGGAGAGCTTTTCATGAGTGGAAAAATTGATGTGCGTGAAATCGACGCTTTGGTCGATGCACAAAATGGACGTATCTCGCCATCCATCTATACAGACCCAGATTTATACGAATTAGAACTTGAACGTGTGTTTGGGCGTACTTGGTTATTTCTCTGCCATGAAAGCCAAATTCCAAAGTCGGGCGACTTCTTTAATACCTATATGGGTGAAGACCCGATTATTGTGGCACGTCAAAAAGATGGCTCAATCAAAGCATTTTTAAACCAGTGCCGTCACCGCTCTATGCGTGTGAGCTTTGCTGACTGTGGCAACACCCGTGCCTTTACCTGTCCTTATCATGGCTGGTCATACGGTGTGGATGGCGCATTAAAAGATATTCCGTTGGAAGACCGTGCTTTTCCGCAAGGGGCGTGTAAAGAGAAGTGGGGCTTGGTCGAAGTTAACCGTGTTGAAAGCTACAAAGGTTTGATCTTTGGTTGCTGGGATGAAACCACGCCTGATCTGGTCGAGTACATGGGCGATATTACTTGGTATCTTGATGGTGTGCTAGACCGTCGTCCTGGCGGCACGGAAATTATTGGTGGCGTACACAAGTGGGAAATCGAGTGTAACTGGAAATTTGCTGCGGAGCAGTTTGCTTCAGATCAGTACCATGCCTTGTTCTCACATGCGTCTGCGGTACAAGTGTTGGGTGCAAAACCGAATGATGATGCTTCCAAACAACTGGGCGCTGCACAAACCGCACGTCCAGTCTGGGAAACCGCCAAAGATGCTTTGCAATATGGGCAGCGCGGTCATGGTTCAGGTTTCTTCTTTACCGAAAAACCCGATGCCAACGTTTGGGTCGATGGTGAAGTGGCGAATTACTTCCGCGAAACTTTTGACGAAGTCAAAGAACGCTTGGGTGAAATCCGTGCCTTACGTTTGGCTGGACATAACACCATGTTCCCAACCTTATCTTGGTTAAATGGGACAGCAACCTTACGCGTATGGCACCCACGTGGTCCAAACAAGACTGAAGTTTGGGCATTCTGTATTGCCGATGCCGAAGCATCACAAGAAGTCAAAGATGCGTTTGAACGTTCAGCCACCCGTGCCTTTGGTCCAGCAGGTTTCCTTGAGCAAGATGACTCGGAAAACTGGGTGGAAATTCAGAAAGTCTTGCGTGGTTATAAAGCCCGTCAAAACCAACTGATTATGGAAATGGGCATGGGTAATGAGAAAGTCCGTGAAGATGGTATTCCAGGCATTACCAATTACATTTTCTCTGAAACCGCAGCGCGTGGTTTATACCGCCGTTGGGCAGACTTGCTGATCCATGAGAAATGGGAAGACGTTGAAGCCGCAGCCGAAGCCTACGAGAAGGAGCTTGTGAAATGAAACCAGTCAGCTTAGAGCTTTATCATTCTATTAGCCAGTTTATGTATACTGAAGCCAAGTTATTGGATGACTGGAAATTTCGGGAATGGCTGGATGTGCTGGCAGAAGATATTTCCTACACCTTACGCACCACGCCAAATGCACAAACCCGTGACCGTCGCCGTTCGGTCGAGCCGCCAACCACGTGGGTGTTTAATGACAATAAACACTTGTTGGAGCGTCGTGTAGCCCGTCTGGAAACAGGGATGGCTTGGGCAGAAGAGCCACCATCTCGAACCACGCATATGGTCTCGAATATTTTGGTCGAAGCGACTGGAGTTGAAGGCGAATATGATGTGCATCTGACCTATTTGCTGTATCGCACGCAAAAGGAAAAAGACGTGACCATTTATTGCGGCAAACGCTTAGACAAAATCCGAAAGGTAGATACGGAGCTGGGCTGGCAGATTTTTAACCGCAAAATTGTATTGGATCAGGTGACCTATTCGTCACATAACTTGAGTGTGTTCTTCTAATGAATAAGATTTTTGTATGCCAAATCGATGAGTTGGATGAAGGCGAAGCACTCAAGGTCGATTGCGGTGTCAATGGAATTGATGCCTTGGCTGTGTTCAACAATGGCGGAGAATTCTTCGCCATGAATGACCGTTGCTCGCATGGCAATGCCTCGATGTCAGAAGGCTATCTGGAAGACGATGGCACGGTGGAATGCCCATTACATTCTGCCCGTTTCTGTCTGAAAACAGGTCAGGCATTGTGCCTGCCTGCAACGGATTCGATTCAGACCTTTCCTGTGATGGTGGAAGATGGTGCGCTGTACGTCCATATGGAAGGAGCATAAGCATGGGCTGGCTTGAGGGTGAAGTTGCCCTGATTACGGGCGGTGGCTCGGGGCTAGGCTGGGCTTTGGTCGAACGCTTTCTAGAAGAAGGTGCTCAGGTTGCGGTTCTGCAACGCTCACAAGCCAAAGTGGATGCACTAAAAGCTCATTTTGGTGACCGTATTGTGGCGGTCACAGGCGACGTGGCGAATTTTGCCGACAACGTTCGTGCTGTTCAGGCCACGGTAGAACGCTTTGGCAAACTGGATTGCTTTATTGGCAATGCAGGAATCTGGGATCACTATGCCGACATCGTGAATATGTCAGGTGAACAGTTAGAACACGCCTTTGATGAAATCATGGGGATTAATACCAAAGCATTGATTTTGGGGGCGAAAGCGGCACTGGATGAATTGGTGAAGTCCGAAGGTTCCATCATTTTCACCCTGTCCAATTCAGCCCTGTATTCTGCGGGCGGTGGTCCAATTTATACGGCATCGAAACATGCGGGTGTGGGTGTGATGAAAGAGTTGGCGTATGAGCTTGCACCGAAGGTACGCGTCAATGCCGTCGCGCCATCAGGCATGAATGTGAATATCAAAGGGGCTGCTTCTTTAGGGCAAGAGAATCTGGGTCTGCTGGACGCACGCGACCCTGAAAAAATTGCACGTGGTATGCCACTGAATTTCCTGCCTGAACCTGAAGAAATGACAGGCTCTTATGTGCTGCTGGCATCGCGCCAAAATAACCGTCCACTGACCGGTGTGTTAATCAATGCGGAATGTGGTCTGGGAATTCGCGGCTTACGTCAGCCTCGTGCTGGTTTTTTTGATGAGTGATTTGGGTGTGGTGCCGCATTTTTGATTAGCCCAGATTTAAATTAAATGAAGCACAGCCTCAAATAAGTGCGAAAGTTTAGATGGTTTTTCGAAGGCATTTCCTTACTTTTGAAGGATCAAAAGTAACAAAAATCCATGGTTGGGTGAGAGGTTCATCCCTGAAACCTTCACCCAACGGCGACATCCATGTCGCCAACCGCGATAGTGAATAGCTTCGTGAATTCTATATTTCATTTGAAACCACTCACAATGATTTAAGCCATTTACTAAAGACTTTACTGGGCAGCTGTCTTTTTAGTGGATATTTTTATTTTGGAGTCACACATGGCCGTTAAACTCATTTGTGCATCGCACAGCCCATTAATGGAATTTGCCTCTCCGCAGGAACAACGCAAAGAGCAAGTTGTTCGTGACACTTTTGCCAAGCTGGCTGCGGAAGTCAAAGCCTACGATCCAACCTTAATTATTACTTTTGGCCCAGACCATTTTAATGGTTTCTTTTATGACTTGATGCCAAGTTTCTGCGTGGGTATTCGTGCCACAGCCGCAGGGGATTGGGATTATGGCAAAGCGCATCCTGAACTGAATGTGCCTGAAGCCACCGCGTTGCAATTGGTGCACCGTGTCTTGGATGAAGGCGTGGATGTGGCGTATTCCTACCGTATGCAGGCCGATCATGGCGTGACTCAGCCCTTGCATTTCTTATGTGATGGGCAACTGAACCGTTATCCAACCATTCCAATTTTTATTAACGGTGCCGCCGCTCCGATGCCCACCACCAAGCGTACGCTGGCTTTGGGTCGTGCAGTGGGGCAGTTCATCCAGTCTTTAAATCTGGAAAATGAACGCGTACTGATTTTAGGTACAGGCGGATTGTCACATGATCCACCAACACCACAAATGGGTTCGGTGCCTGCCGAGGTCGAAGAGTTCCTGATTTGTGGGCGCAATCCAACCGCAGAATCACGCAACAATCGTCAAGCCAAAATTATTGCGGTGGGACAGAAACTGGCCGCGGGAGATATGTCGGTTGCTGTGCCGCTAAATCCCGAATGGGATCGGGCATTACTCGAGACATTGGCCAAAGCTGACTTTGCCGCGATTGAAGCCATGACCGAAGCGGACATCCGTCGTGATGGTGGACGTGGTGGACAGGAAGTCCGTTCATGGATGGCGGCATTTGCAGCCTTGCATGCATTGGGGGAATACCAGATGACTACACATTGCTATGAAGCGATCAGTGAATGGATTGCGGGCTTTGGCATCGTATCGGCAGAGTTAAAAGGATAAGCACATGAGTACGATTGAAACCATCATCATTGTCGGTGCAGGACAAGCTGGCGCAAGTGCGATTTTAGAACTGCGTAGCAATCAATATACAGGCAAAATCATTTTGGTGGGAGATGAAAGCCATCTTCCGTATGAGCGCCCACCTTTATCCAAAGATGTGATTTTAAAGCCTGAAGCGACCAAAATCGAAATTTTGTCGGAAGCCAAACTGGCAGAGTTGGGTGTTGAGGTGATCCGCAACAATGGCGTAGTCAAACTCAATGCAGAAGCCAAAACCGTGACTCTGAAAAATGGCGATGTGTTGGGATATGACAAACTATTGCTGGCTACAGGTGGCGCAGCACGCCGCTTGCCGAATTTCGATGCCTTGGGGCAGCAGGTGTATACCTTACGTAATTTGGAAGACTCACAAGCCTTGGTGCCCGTCCTGCAACCCGAACGTCGCATAGTCCTGATTGGGGGCGGTGTGATTGGTTTGGAACTGGCGTCTTCGGCACGTTTTAAAGATTGCCAAGTCACGGTCATTGAAATGGGTCCAATGGTGATGGGGCGTTCTTCACCGCAGCTTTTGAGCGAGTTTCTATTGGCACAGCAGCGTCAAGCCGGTGTTGATGTCCGCCTGAATACCCAAATCAGCACCTGTCGTTTAGATGGTGAAGATGTGGTGATCACGCTGGCCGATGGCGAGGAACTGCGTGCCGATGCAGTGATTTACGGGATTGGAATAGTGCCGAATGCCCAATTGGCAGTGGATGCAGGTTTAGCGGTTGATTTTGCCATTCAGGTCAATGAAAACTGCCAAAGCTCAAATCCTGATATTTATGCGGCAGGGGATGTTGCAACTCAGTTACGTGCCGATGGACAGTATCGTCGCGTAGAAACTTGGGAAAATGCCAATCTGCAGGCGGGTATTTTTGCATGCCATGTGATGGGAGTGGCACACCCTCAAGCCAATCCTGCATGGTTCTGGACGGACCAGTTGGATATTAACTACCAATTTGTTGGCGATATGCAGGCGACACAGTGGCATGTACGCGGTGAAATGGATGCCACTTTAGGTTCAGCCTGTTCTTGTGTGCTGTTTGGTGTGACTGATGGTGTGGTGGTGGGCGGTATTACCATCAATGCTGCCAAAGAAATGCGCCATCTGAAAAAAATGATCAGTAAACAACAGCCTTTCGATGCAGAAAAGCATTTAGATCTGGTGCAAGACTTACGCAAAATTGCTTAAGTTTTTGGGTTTACAACCTCGGCAGACTGAGTTGGATTTAAGTCTGCCGCTTTTTTTTGTGATGTATCTGTTATTTTCAATGCTTACTCGATTTGAACGCGCGATAAAGCATAGCGAAGTCTAAAGTTTATATTTTGTTGTTTGGCTTGAATTAGCGCATAGAGTATCTACAATAAGAAACACGCCAATCTCGACATTCATGTTATTGCATTGAATGTGACGTTTCTTTTAGATAATGACAGTACATGAAACAGAATTTAGAACAACAGCATTTCCAGATTAAAACCCAAGAATGTTGGTCACATACTTGGCGCAAACCTTATTTTCAATATCTTGAATCGGCACATTTTAATGGGACTCGATTTTTAAATCCGCTACCTTCACCTGAAGGGCGTACCCGTTTTGATTTATTTAAATGGCTGTTAAAACGCAAATCCTCAACGTGGGGAACCCCAGAAACCGTAGATCTCAACTCGAATACAGCAAAGCGTGTTTTACCACAAGACCGTCCGAATGCGGCCTCGAATGATTGGCAAGTTTGGTTTGTGGGACATGCCACTGTGCTGTTACAGATTGGTCCCTATAATTTATTGACTGACCCTGTCTGGGCGGAGTTTGTCAGTCCGAAACAGGGGCGTGGTCCCAAGCGTTTTTGTCCCGCTGGCATTGCACTAGAAGAATTGCCAACCATTCATGCGGTGCTGCTCAGTCATAATCATTATGACCATATGGATTTGGCCAGCCTGAACTGGTTGCATGATAAATTCGCCATGCCAATTTATACTGGCTTGGGCAATGGCTGGTATCTGCCAAAAAGCATGCATGTGATAGAGCTGGACTGGTGGCAATCGGCGCAGTTTCATGAGCTGGAATTGATATATACCCCTGCGCAACACGGTTCTGGACGCGGTATGCGCGATCAAAATATGGCACTTTGGGGCGGCTTTGCGGTTAAGCAGGGACGTGAATACAGCTTCTTTGCAGGTGATACAGGTTATTCACCACATTTTAAAGAAATTCATACCCGTTTGGGTGCGCCGCGCATTGCCTTATTGCCAATTGGGGCATATGAACCCCGTGAACTGATGCGTTATATGCATATGAATCCTGAAGATGCTTTTCAGGCACATAAAGATTTACATGCCAAATGTTCTTTGGCGATTCATTATCGGACTTATCAACTGACCGATGAAGCACGCGAGCAGCCTGAACATGATTTACATGTGGCAATGCGTGGTTCGTCCAAACTGATGAATCCGTTTTATTGCATCCGTGAAGGGAAACGACTAATTGTGTAAATGTGCTGTTTACATTATTTTATTTTGAATAAAATTTAAACAGTTTATTCGATATTACTTAAAGGCTTTGCTGCTCATCAGCACAGCCTTTATTTTTTGCCAGAAATTGATGAATTCAAAGCAAAAAAACTCAAGATTGTGAATGTTTTAGATAGAAGAATTCGATTGTTTTGATTAGTAAATTCCGCTTTAGCTCAGCTGAAAAACAGGCTATGTTGGTAGTCGAACACTACTTTAGACGGTTCAATAATAATCAATTTATGAAATTGAGTTTGGAGAGATAACATGGACAATAATTCGCAAGCCTCGTCAGGTAAGTGCCCATTTTCGCATGGTGCAAATACCTCCGCTGCCAGCTCAAACGATTGGTGGCCAAATTCACTTAATTTAGACATTCTTTCTCAGCACGACACTAAAACCAATCCTTTAGATCCCGATTTTGATTATGCGAAAGCCTTTGAATCCCTCGATTTAGAAGCCGTTAAACAAGATATCCGCGAACTCATTAACAGCAGCCAAGACTGGTGGCCATCCGATTATGGCAGCTACATTGGTATGTTTGTCCGTACTGCATGGCATTTGGCAGGTTCTTATCGTAAGCAAGATGGACGTGGTGGTGCCAATACGGGTAATCAGCGTTTTGCCCCGCTGAACAGCTGGCCCGATAACGTCAACACCGACAAAGGTCGCCGCTTGCTTTGGCCTATCAAGAAAAAATATGGCAACAAACTTTCTTGGGGCGATCTAATCGTTCTAGCAGGGACTGTCGCCTATGACGTTGCAGGACTAAAAACCTTTGGTTTTGGTGGTGGTCGTAAAGATATCTGGCATCCAGAAAAAGACATTTACTGGGGCGATGAACAGGAATGGTTAGCACCAACAGCCAACCGTTATGCCAGTGACCAAGACCGTAAATCACTGGAAAATCCTTTGGCTGCGGTACAAATGGGCTTGATCTATGTCAATCCTGAAGGGGTAGATGGGGTACAAGACCCACTGCGTACTGCACAAGACATGCGAGTCACCTTTGACCGTATGGGGATGGACGATGAAGAAACCGTTGCGCTTACCGTCGGTGGTCATACCGTGGGTAAAGCGCATGGTAATGGTAAAGCCGAGTTACTCGGTAAAGATGTGGAAGGTGCCGATGTCGAATTCCAAGGCTTAGGCTGGCATAACCCTGAAGGCACAGGTAACGGCCCGAATACCATGGTTAGTGGTCTAGAAGGTGCTTGGACTACACATCCAACCAAATGGGACAATGAATTCCTCTATCTGTTGTTCACGTATGAGTGGGAAAAAACCAAAAGTCCTGCGGGTGCAAGACAATGGGAACCGATTAACATCAAAGAGGAAGACAAGCCTGTTGATGCGCACAACCCGAATGTGCGTCGCAACCCAATGATGACCGATGCCGACATGGCACTCAAAATCGATCCTGAATACCGCAAAATTGCAGAAGGTTTTTATAAAGACCCAGCGCGTTTAGCCGAAGTCTTTGCCCGTGCTTGGTACAAGTTGACCCATCGTGACATGGGACCAAAATCTCGCTACTTGGGTGCAGATGTCCCTGCAGAAGACTTAATTTGGCAAGACCCAATTCCTGCTGTGGATTACACCTTATCTGAAGCGGAAATTGATGAACTGAAAGCCAAATTGCTGAACAGTGGTTTATCCAGCAGTGATTTAATTACGACGGCTTGGGACAGTGCACGTACTTATCGTGGTTCGGACTTCCGTGGTGGCGCTAACGGTGCGCGTATTCGTTTATCACCACAAAAAGACTGGGCAGGGAATGAACCTGAACGTTTAGCCAAAGTACTTGCGAAACTGGAAGAAATTCAGGCAGGTCTGACCACGAAAGTCAGCATTGCCGACCTGATTGTACTGGGCGGTACGGCTGCGGTAGAAAAAGCTGCACAAGCGGCGGGCGTGAATGTAAAAGTGCCATTTACACCAGGTCGTGGCGATGCAACCCAAGAGCAAACCGATGAATATTCATTTGCCGATTTGGAACCAACCCATGATGGTTACCGTAACTGGTTAAAACAAGACTATGCGGTGCAACCTGAAGAAATGCTGTTGGATCGTACCCAGTTAATGGGCTTGACTGCACCCGAAATGACCGTATTGATTGGTGGTATGCGTGTGCTCGACACTAACTATGGCGGTGCAAAAGAAGGCGTATTCACAGACCGCGTTGGCGTGCTCAGCAATGACTTCTTTGTCAACTTAACCGACATGAATTACACATGGAAACCTGTGGGTAAAAACCGTTACGAAATTTGTGACCGTGCTACGGGTGCAGTGAAGTGGACGGCAACCCGTGTGGATTTGGTGTTTGGTTCAAACTCAATTTTACGTTCTTATGCTGAAGTGTATGCGCAGGACGATAATAAAGAGAAATTTGTCCATGACTTTATTGCTGCGTGGAATAAAGTGATGAATGCAGACCGCTTTGATGTGAAGTAAGCTTCGCACCATAAAAAACCGCTCTTCAGAGCGGTTTTCTTATCCGTGATTAAAGTGCGTATCGTCAGAATTCATTTTACGCTTAGAACTCAGCATAGAACGGCTTTGATCAGCTTTTGAATGTGAATGTCTAGGGTATCTAAAGCAGGGATAGGCAAAGCAGTATCCTTAAAGATCAAAGGCAATTCCGTGCAGCCTAAGATGATCGCCTCGATCTGATCTTCCTGATACATCCGTTGCACAATCTTCAACATCTGTTGCTGCGTTTCTTTGCAAACCATGCCATGTTCTAGCTCATTTGAAATTTTGTCCGCAATAAAGCCTTGTTCACTGTTCTGCGGAACAATGACGTCGATGCCCGCTGCAATGAACGGTTGCTTGAAGAACTCGGCTTGCATGGTGAACTTTGTCCCAAACAATCCGACTTTTTTGTATCTATGATGCACAGCTTCCTCTTTGGTTGCTTCCACAATACTGATTAATGGAACGGAGGACTTCGCTTGAAGTTGTTCAAATACAATATGCGGCGTATTGCCTGTCAGGGCGATGACTTCGGCACCACCTGCAATCAGACTGTGAATACCTTGCATTAGATAGGCAATCAGCCCTTCCAAATCTTTGTTTTCACAAAATGCCAGTACATCAAAGACATTCAAGCTTTCAATTGCTAAGTCTGGAAAGAATGTTGCACCTACTTCACGCTGTAAGGCATAGACCAGTGTTTTATAGTAAAGCAGGGTCGACTCTGGTCCAATGCCACCAATTAATCCGAGTTTTTTCATTTCCCAGCCTCTGCACAGAACTGTGTTGTTGTTTCTCCGATGCTTACTTCTATGAATTGCAGATTTATACCAAGCATTGACTGATCTCTATACTTTTTTCAACCGATATGCAGCATGTTAAAGGTTGGTTGTATTCAATAAAATTAAATAATATTGAATAAATGGTTTAACTATATTGAATGATGGACATTAGCCAACTGAAAACATTAATTGCACTGGTCGATACTGGAAGCATTACAGGGGCAGCCAGAATACTCAATCGCGTTCCGTCTGCGATTACTATTCGCCTGCAACAACTTGAAGAAAATTTGGATACACCGCTGTTTTTACGCGAGAAAAAAAGCTTAATTGCTACGCCAAAAGCATTATTGCTTTACCAGTACGCCCAGCAGATTGTGGCATTAGCACAAGAAGCAGAACATCAGATCAAAAGTGATCAACCTTGTGGGCCTTTTAGAGTGGGAGCACTGGAAAGTATGGCGGCAGCCAGATTGCCACTTCCGCTGGCTCAGTTATATGCAACTTATCCTGCAATAGAATTAGAACTGGTCACTGGCATCCGAGATACCTTGTATCAATCTCTGATCGATGGGGCGCTGGATGTGATTTTGATTGGGGATGCACCGCAGAATCCACTCCTGAACAGAACATTCATTTTTGATGAAGAGCTGGTGATCATTGCAGCCAAAGCGCATCCTGCAATTGTGACCCCATCTGATACTGAAAATGCGACTGTCCTTGTGTTTAAAGAGGGGTGCTCTTATCGTGATCGCTTATTAAGCTGGTATCAGTCATTCAATAGGACCCCGAAAAGAATTGCGGAGGTCACTTCCTACCATGCAATTTTAGGCGGTGTGGCTGCTGGGATGGGTATTGCGATTATTCCCAAATCGATGTTGGAGATTTTTCCGAATACAGATTTACTGTCGATACATCCCCTGAATACTGTATTAGGACGCATTCAGATTGAATTAATTTGGAGAAAAAATTTAGCCTCTGCAAATATTCAAGCACTCGAAAAATGCCTGAAAAGTACGGTTACTGCGGTGCAATAATTCCAAGCCGTTTCGGAGAAAGGGCATATACGTGTTTTCAAAATTGGATGTATAGCAGCAGTGTGAGTTTGCTTTCAAACATCGAATATTAAAGCGATCAGTCCATATCGTTAGCAATTTCAATCAGATTTTGATTAGGATCACGAATGCAAACCGCTTTGATGTGAAGTAATTTTTCACCATCAAAAAACCGCTCGTAAGGGCGGTTTTTAGTGGGATATTTATTTTATCTTTTAAAAATAAACGGCTAATTTGTTTGGTTTCTGTGGTTTAAGACATTGAAATGTATTGATTGTTTTTTAATCATGTCTGAGTTGTGTTATGTCAATTTTAGAGAACCTTTATAATTTAGCTATTTCATTTTCAATAACTTTCATCTTCATTTTGCATGTAAATACTTTAAAAATTATCCCATTCACAAGTGTGCTGATTGTTATCGTAAAGAAAGCTGAAAAGATTAAATCAATTAAATAATATTCACTTTTAATCAAGATAGGTTGATAAATTGCAACTGCGAATAGAACGATCCAGTGGCTCATGCAATAAAAGCATTGGAATAGATAACCTATCATATGCCCGCATTTATTAGCAAAATTACGTACAGGTACGAAAAGTTCTGTAAGTGTAATCGTTGTTGCAATACTTGCAGATGCAACAGAAATTACCAGACAAACCCAAAGATCTTGAATAAATTCCATATCAGAACCAATATGTATCTTTTAAAGTTACATATTAAATCACTTAAAATGTCTTCATTCAATTAGACGGACAATTTTTATTATTTGCTTCATTCTCAAAATGAATTAACAGCTCTGATAATTTTATAGCTTTAAACTGATCAATCAATTGTTGCTCAGCATCTCGTAAAATACTATCAAGTACTTGGTTTACAGCGACTTCTACGGCACAGTTTGCATGTTCTATATCTGTATTAATAGTAAACAATTCTGTTTGGCCTACAGCCATTAAAACATCATATAAAGTGATATTTTCAAGGCGATTGTTTAAGATCCAGCCACCATTTGAACCATTCAAAGATTTCACATATCCATCTTTTTTTAGTCCTGCCATTGTTCTACGGACTACAACGGGATTCGTTTCTATCATTTGAGCAATCACTTCGGATGAAAGCGGCTTGTTCGCATATGCCATATGTAGAAGGACATGTAACATTCTAGAAAGGCGGCTGTCTTTTCTCACTATCAAATACTTATTGCATAATTTAATAATGATTATAGCTCTAGTTTGGATTTAAAATTCTTGCGCAAGAAATTAATTATTATTCATTTAACATAAGGGGGTTATGTGAAAATATCTTATATATTTATTTAAATATTAGTAACTTAAAACATTTAGTCTCATTTAAAATACCGGCTCTGAAACAAGTCTATATTTTTGTCAGAAATTTTAAAGAGTTTTGCCAATTTAAGCGGCCTGTTTAACGAATTAAAGCAACATTTTTATGCGGATGAGTGAAATCTTATTTATTAGAAAATACAGGATAAACTGTATAAATCCATTAAAAATTCATAATTGATTTATAGGATGGTGAGAATAAACGGAACAAATGAGATTCATCACAATGAAAAAAATCTTATCGGGCTTAATTTTAAGTTTGAGTGCATTGGCAATGACAGGGACCGCATTCGCAGCGAACACGACTAAGGATACTAAAAACCCTCAAACCATGCAGCATGATGCTGCTCAGCATAAAGAAATGAATGCGAAAGGTTGTCCACCGCCACCAAAAGGTGCGCAAGGGAAAGACCGTCCGCAGCCACCAAAAGATGCACAGGGTAAAGACCGCCCACAACCTCTAAAAGATGCGCAAGGTAAAGATCGTCCGCAACCACCAAAGGATGCGAGCGGTTGCCCAATGCCACCCAAAGATATGAATGCTAAAGACCATCCTGCAGCCAAAGCTCAGTAATTATGTGATCCTGAATCAAGAGTGAAAACCGCCGTTAAAGGCGGTTTTTTTCATTTTTATGTTTTATGAGTGTCTTGTAGATGGAGATAATTGCTCACAAACAATACAGCGCTTGGGGTTCTGGTTTCGCAGAGATTGCCGATTTTGGGCGTAAAATGAAAGTGAGATGAATCACAGCGAGGAAGATGAATACGCTCAAACAATCAAAAAAACCAAGAAGAAAAGGATGAGTAATGAACAATATTCAAGACGTCCTAAAAATTTGGGAAGAGGAAGAGCGGCAGGTGCGTGAACATTTGGCATCAGCTGGTTCAGTTCATCCATCCGAGCTGATTGAACGCACAGGTATGGATTTCTTTAATGACATGTTTGCAGGCAAACTGCCATCACCCCCGATCGGTGAGACTTTAAATTTTATTCCCTTACATATGGAAAATGGGAGTGCGGTGTTCCAAGGGCGACCACTGTATCAACACTATAACCCTTTAGGGACGGTACATGGTGGTTGGTTATGTACCTTGCTGGATTCTGCGGTCGGATGTGCGGTTCAGAGTACGCTACCTCAGGGCAAGGCATTTACGACGTTGGAAATCAAAGTCAATATGGTGCGGGCATTAACCGTGGATGTCCCGCTTGTTCGCGCTGAAGCTAAAGTGGTTCACAGTGGGCATCAAGTTTCCACAGCCGAAGGTCGTATCGTGGGTCCAGACGGGAAAATTTATGCTCACGCCACCACAACCTGTTTAATTTTTGATGTGCGGCCTTAACTTCTACATTAGCGTTCTAGTTCATGCACTTTTAAAAGTGGTTGATTGAACTGTCTATTGCACTGCTAAATTTAAATTGTTCAAAATATCCGATGTGATATACCCACATCGGATTTTGTTGCAAATAGACCAATGAAACCAGTGATGTTGTACCATTGGAAGCAGTGATATTACTCAGCTACCCAAAGTCGATAAGCCGAAAAGGATGTCCTGTTCTAAGATTGACCAAGCATCAAATTCGGGTTCCATCAACAGGCTTTGCGAGACAAAGCCATAGCAAATCCGTTGTACATTCAAACTGCTGCGTTGTAATTGTTCACGGTCCTGAATAAAAGGGGCAAGAATGCTGCGCCACATCTCCAGCATCATGGCATAACTTTTACGGTAACTTTCAATGTTGGAGATCTGCCGTTCCAGCAAAAATGTCTGTGCCCATAAAAATTGCTGGGCTTGAATCTGTTCTAGTTGAAAATGAATAATGCGCTGTAAATACCCTTGTAAAGTCAAATTTGTGGATAACTCAATCTGTTGCTGTGCATAACTTTTGAGTTGTTCAGCATTGCTTTTCACCTGCTGGAAAATGGTCAATGCAATCAAATCTTCTTTTTTGGAAAAGTATTCATAAAAGGTACCTAAGCCGACACCGGCCAGATCGGTAATTTCACGAATGGTAATTTTATCGGCTGAATGCTCATGCAAAAGCCGAACAAAACTTTCCTGCAAGGCTTCTTGGGTAAGCTTGGCACGTGATTGGCGCGGTCTGCGGCGGACTTGGATCTCAGGATTTTTCATGGCACAAAGCTGAACATATCAAGGTCATTTTTTCTCTATACTGAAATGAAAATCGAATCAGAACAAGAGCAAAATGACGATGATCAATACATGGATGACCCATCAAATCAGTAATCAATTTGATGAAAAACAGGACTATAACCTGTTTGCTACCGATCAAGTGCTACAGGAAATTTTGACCCGTTATGGCAGTCAAGATCAAACGACTTTAACTGAACTCGGACAGGTCGCAGGTTCTGCGGAATATTACAGCTACGCCGATCAAGCCAATCGACATACGCCAATTTTACATGCTTTCGATGCACGTGGACGGCGTAAGGACTTTATTGAATTTCATCCAGCATGGCATCAGTGGATGGCATTCAATCGCCAGCATGCCGTGCATGCCCATCCCTTTTTAGCACCGCAATCAAAGTCGGCTTGGGTAGACTGGGCTGCACGTTTTTATCTCTCGGGGCAAGTGGAATGCGGCAGTTTATGTCCAACAGCGATGACGCTTGGCAGTATTCCTTTACTGCAGCGTGAACCTGAATTGTGGGAAAAAATCGGCAGTCAATTGCTCTCGACCGAATATGATCCACGCGATCTCCCAATCGCCCAGAAAAAGTCAATTTGGTTGGGCATGGGCATGACTGAAAAGCAGGGCGGATCGGATGTACGTGCCAATCAGACCCTTGCACGCCCAGTCTCTACAGGGGGGCGGGGGCAAGCCTATTTGCTTACAGGGCATAAATGGTTTTTCTCGGCACCGATGTGTGATGCACATTTAGTGGTGGCAAAAACCGAACAGGACGGCTTGGCGTGCTTCTTTGTGCCGCGCTGGTTGGAAGATGGCAGTAAAAACACCGTACAGGTGCAACGCTTAAAAGAAAAAGTCGGGAACCGCAGTAATTCCAGTTCCGAAGTCGAATTTCAAGAGGCTTGGGGCATCATGATTGGTGAGGTAGGACGCGGCATTCCGACCATTATTGAAATGGCAAATTACACTCGACTCACGTGTTCGGTGGGCAGCAGTGCCATGCTGCGTCAGGCTTTGGTGCAGTGCCTAGCCTATACCCGACAACGCAAAGCCTTTGGCAAACATTTGGCGGAACAACCATTGATGCAGGCCGTTTTGGTCGATTTGGCATTAGAAACCGAGGCCGCAGTCCAACTGAGCTTCCATTTGGCACATTGTTATGCGCAAGAGGATCCCTTGTCTGAAGTATGGAAACGGGTGATGACGCCTGCGGCAAAGTTCTGGATTTGTAAACGGGCAGTGGAATTAACAGGCGAAATGATGGAAGTGTTTGGTGGCAATGGCTATGTCGATACGGGCATTATGGCGCGAATTTTTAAAGAGGCCCCAGTAAATACTATTTGGGAAGGTTCAGGTAATGTCATGTGTCTGGATGTGCTACGTGCGATTCAACGCGAACCTGAATCCATCCAGCTATTGTTCCAGTCTTTTGCTCAGGTGGTAAAGCACCAACCTATATTGCAACAAGAACTGCAACAACTGACCCAGTTATTCCAGCAATCACCCGATGCGTTACAATTTATGGCCCGCAGCTTGGTCAGTCGCTTGGTAATCCTTGCGCAAGCAATATTATTACAACAATATGCACCTGCATATGTAGCAGGGGCATTTATTCAATCCCGCTATCAGGCTTTTCATGGGCGCGTGGTCGGTATGCTGGAATTACAACATGATGATGTCGAAGCCATACTGGCACGGGCTTTGGCGATTTAATCGCGAGCAGAGGCTGTTTGTTTAGATAGACTGTTGATTGTTATTTAATCACACGTGTAAGCCTAGGCTTACAATGAATGATGGACATTGCGTATAGGCAATTTTTTCGAAATCTCCTATCATGCATTTCATTCAGGAACAGGATGTTCCAGAACATACAAGGATTGTGATGTTCTAAAGCAAGGATCGTTTTGGTGCAACAGGAAGTTATACCGAGCAACGAATATGGAAAAGGCCCGACAGGATGTTGGGCTTTTTTTATGTGTATTCGCACAGCATCTCATCAATCAACCCGCCGCTTCATCTGCATCATTCCATTTTGTTGCTGTACTAAAATCGGACAATCAATTTGCCCATGGGGGCTGTCTCATTGAAGTACTGTATTAAAGTTTCAGGCAAGTTTTCAAAACCCTCAATCACATGGGCTTGGTATTTAATTTTGCCTTGCGCGAAATACTCCGCCAACACGCAATGCGATTCCTGCATCAACGCGAGATAATCACGGACTTCAAATCCTTGAATACTTAAGCGTTTGTGCTGAATCTGTATTAAATCTGGAATAGGGCGGGCTTTGTGCTGCTGTGTTTCAGGTATGTCCGTAATAATGACACGCCCATAAGGATTCATCAGCGGATAGATCAATTCTTGAATCGGTTCATCGCTATTTTCAAAGAAGATATCAATCCCATTCGGTGCGGCGGCTTTTAATTGTGCTTCGAGATGTTCGCTATGCGTATTGATGACAGCATCAAATCCGATTTCTTGCATTAACCATTGGCACTTTTCCTCTGAGTCGGTTATGCCCAGCACACTTAAACCGTTGGCTTTAGCCAGTTGACCCAGCAGGGAGCCTACCGCACTTGCGGCATCTGTGATGACCAGAGTTTCGCCTTGTTTGGGCTGCGCGAGTTTGAACAGACTGACATAGGCGGTTAGCCCTGTGAAATAGAACAGAGACAGGATTGCTTCAGGTGCGAGACTTGCATCCATCAGGTACATGTCGTCATTCCCGACTATATATTCACTCCAGCCCGTCAAACCGACCACCTGTGCTCCCACGGGAAAATCTGGATTTAACGATTCAACCACTTTACCGACACCATAAGATTGCAAAATTTCACCAATGTGCATGGGCGGAGCATGATGGAATTTATTTTGCTGCAACCACGCGTGCATCATAGGGTCTAAAGACATATGGGTCTGCATGACCAGAAACTCACCCTCGGTAAAGTGCGGGAGTGGTAAGGGAACCATATCAAATATATCCATACTGAATTTTCCTTGTGGATATCTGGATAACCGAAATGCTTGATTCCTCATTATTGTCATCCTTTTGCATTTGCTTTTTATAATTGATCTTGCACTTATCTAGCGAAAGCATTGAATTATCAGTTGTTGTTGCTTTAATTATTCTCGGTTTCAGTTTGGGGGATATTACGGTGTGAAATCTTATCTGTGTATCGAATCAATGAAAACTGTCATTGCCAACAGCTATGGATTGGCTTTATTTCATAAGAACTTTGCTCTGCCTTTACTGCACCCAACTGAATGAGTTCAGTCATTGCTCTAATGTCTCAGAAACTAAGTCATAAGATGATTGTAAAATGGAGCATCACTGCTTTTCAATTGTGTCTTGATCAGTTTTCTACATCATTGTTCTTTGAGTTGTGTGCGTAAACGATTGAGCTCTTCACGTAACTGGCTAACTTGATCGGGCGCACACTGAATCGCGGTCAGAATCTGTTCAGGAATTGGCATGACAGCTTGCTTTAAAGCACGACCTTCGGCAGTCAGGGATATCAGCACACGTCGTTCATCTTCAGCTGAGCGTTTACGTTCAATCAAACCCAAACTTTCCAGACGCTTTAATAAGGGAGTGAGGGTGGAGGATTCTAAGAAAATACGTTGTCCAATCTCAGAAACGGTGAGTTGGTCTTGTTCCCATAAAATCAGCATCACCAAATATTGTGGATAGGTAATGCCATGCGGTTGTAACAGTTTTCTATAGTACTGATTCAAGGCAAGATGAGTGGAATATAAAGCAAAACAAAGTTGATTATCGAGCTTTAATAATTCCTCTTGATTTGACATAGGATCGTACCAATTTAATGAATAGGCTTTATTATAACTTTAAGCCAGCATGACGCACATAGCTATCTGTAGATTCAGGCGTTTAGGCAAAAGCTACAGGCGAGAACCTGTATAGAGGTGGTGAACTTGAACATCGAAGCACAGTATCTATAGAGGATGAAATTTGCTTGTAAAATAGCCAAAAAGGCGTATCATCAACTTCCTACTTTTTCAGTAGTTCAATCAACATTGGTGTGTAAAAGGTGAAATTACATGGCAAAACAGAAACGACAACCTGAACAGGTCGTGCATAACTTTGTGGCAAAACATATGCATGAGGTCAATAAAAGCCAAGTGTTTGTAGATCGAAAGAAAAATGCAAAACGTGGTTATAGCAAACATAAGCAAGGGCGATATTCCGAAGATTATCGCCCTTTTTTATGCTCAGTTTTTCAGCCTATAACGCTGTGTTAAACCCCAACAATACGGGTACTAGATTTGACCATGTCTGCTAAGCCGTGGGTTTTGAAATAATATTCCATCCAGCTTTTCACCATCAGAGGATTACTCATTTTTAACACACGATCCAACTGTTCTTGCGCATCAGACATCGGCACATGACAAATCGCTTTACGCACGCGCAGAATGTTACTCGAACTCATGGACAGGGTATTAAAGCCCATCGCCATGAGTAAAATTGCAGAGAGCGGATCTCCCGCCATTTCACCACAAATACTGATCGGTTTATCAAATTTATGACATTCTTGAACCAAGCGAGTGAGCGCACGTAGTATGGATGGATGATAGTGTGAATAGACATTGGCAACCCGAGGGTTGTTACGATCCACCGCCAATAGATATTGGGTCAAGTCGTTCGAACCCACCGAGAAGAAGTCCACCAACTCTGCAAACTCTTCAATTTGCAGCAGCACACTTGGCACTTCAACCATGATCCCGATTTTCGGTTTATTGATTTTGACCTGTTCTTCTTCTTGAACCGCATGCCAGTCACGATCAAGTAAATACAGGGCTTCTTCGACTTCACTGACACTAGTGACCATTGGCAATAAGATATGCAAATTGTTGAGACCAATGCTGGCTTTGAGCATGGCACGAATTTGCGAAGAGAAAATTTCAGGATGATCCAGAGTAAAGCGAATGCCTCGCCAACCCAATGCCGAGTTCTCTTCTTCAATCGAGAAGTAGGGTAAATCCTTATCCGCACCAATATCCAGCGTTCGCATCACCACAGGCTTGTTGGCAAAGTGGCTGAGCTGCTGACGGTAAATGGCGCGTTGTTCTTCTTCACCCGGGAAGCGGTCACGCAACATAAACGGAATTTCAGAGCGATATAGTCCCACGCCCTTAGCGCCGCGTTGCACGCCACGGACCACATCAATCATCAAACCTGTATTCACATAGAGACGAACCGCAACCCCATCAGGCGTGATTGCATCTTTGGTCTCGTACTGTTTCAGGTCTTTGGCAATTTGCTCTTCTTCTTTCTGAATTTCTTTATAGCGGGTACGTAAACGACGTGGCGGATTAATAAAGACCCGTCCTTGATGGGCATCCACAATCATTTCTGCATCATCAAGGGTATTAATCGGCAGTTCAGTCACCCCGACCACAGTCGGAATACCCAGCGCACGTGCCACAATCACCATATGTGAATTCATGGCGCCTTCAGTGGTCACAATCGCTGCAATTTTATCGACAGGCAATTCCACCAAGGCTGCGGTCGAAATTTCCTCACCAATCAATATGCTTTCATCGGTGAGTTCACGATGGCTGGAATCGGCTTCTTGCAAGAAGGCTAAAATCCGTCGACCTAGGTCTTTCAGATCTGCCACGCGCTCGCGCAAGTAGTCATCTTCCATTTGCGCAAACAGCGCAATATGGTTATCAATGACAATACGGACTGCGCCTTGCGCCCAGTTGCCATCACGAATTTCCGATTTAATTTCGGCAGGCAGGGCATTTTCATCCAGCATGCGCAAGAACACACTAAATAAAGCACGTTCTTCTGCCATCAAGGCATCTTGCATTTTATCGTCTAGCGATTGAATTTCTTCACGGACTGCTTTCAATGCACGATCCAGTAGATCTAGTTCTTCACTGATGTCATCGGCTTCGCGGTCAGGAACAGCAGATAAATCGGCAGGCGGATACAGAATGACAGCACGACCTAAAGCGATGCCACCTGAACCTGAAACCCCTTGGAAGGTCTTATAGGCAGGTAGATTGCTAGGTTTACGGAAGACATCAATATTGCCCACAGCATGTGCATGTGCGATTACGCCTGAAAGCTGCGCACAGAGGGTCACTAAGAAGGACTCTGCGGCTTCACTAAAATCTTGTTTATCTTTATTTTGCACCACCAACACGCCCATCACCTTACGGCGGTACATGACAGGCACACCAAGGAAAGAATTATAAATTTCTTCCCCAGTTTCTGGCAGGTACATAAAGCGTTCATGCTTAGGTGCATCATCTAGGTTGACAATTTCTTCACGTTGTCCAACCAGACCGACTAGACCTTCACCGGTATGCAGCGATACATGTCCGACAGACTCAGGGTTGAGACCCTTCGATGCCATGAGCAAATAGCGTTGATTCCGCTCATCAAGCAGATAGATGGAGCAGACATCCACATGCATCGCTTCTGCGACCTGATTGACCATAATGTCGAGCGATTCATGCATACTGGTGGACGCATTGATTTCTTGCACAATCCGTCTAAGGGTATCCAGTTGCATATTCGACATAGAGTCTGCTCCCAAAAAAAGTGTAAATTAGTTTTATTTATAGCAATAGTGCCCTAAAAAATCTGCATATTTATACAATTTTTTTAAGGTTTTTTAATGGGTAATTGATTGCACAATTCCACCATGGCTTTTCGGTAAACATCACGCTTGAAATTGACCACCTGTCCCAAGGGATACCAATAGCTCACCCATTGCCATTGGTCGAATTCAGGAGGATCGGACAAATTCAATTGAATATGCTGTACCGAAGCGGTCAACTTGAGTAAAAACCACTTTTGTTTTTGACCAATACATACGGGGTCTGAATCCGCACGTATATACCGATGTGGCAAACGATAGCGCAACCACCCTTTAGTTTGCGCTATGATTTCGACGTGTTCGGGCAGTAAGCCAACTTCTTCTCTCAGCTCACGATAAAGTGCCTGTTCAGGGGTTTCTCCATATTGGATACCTCCTTGTGGAAATTGCCATGCATTGTGTCCAATGCGTTTTGCCCATAAAACCTGTCCAAACTCGTTTGCCAAAATGATCCCGACATTGGGTCGGAAACCTTCAGAGTCGATCATTTGGCTACCTAAATTTTGTGTAATATTGTGGCCTCGCGTTCGGGGATTGTTATTTCTTTATCCAACTCGAACCAAAACAAAGCTAAAATGTTAAAATTGCTATGATCTTAACGAATTTCTATCGACTAGCGGAGATAGATTTACAATTTTTTTCTTAAATTTCAGTTTTTACGAGTATTTTCATGAAATTGGCGCTATTTGATCTCGATCACACCTTACTTAATACCGATTCAGATCATTCTTGGGGAGAGTTTTTAGTCAATGAAGGACTGGTCGATCCCATCCGCCATCGTCAAATGAACGACAAATTTTATGAAGACTACAAGGCAGGGCAATTAGACCCGATTGCCTACAATGAATTTGTATTTGAATTTCTGACTCAGCATGACAATCAGTATTTAAGCGACCTGCATGAATTGTTCATGCAGAAAGTGATTCGTCCTCAAATGCGCCCAGAGGGTTTTGCTGCGATTGAAAAGCATCGTGAAGCAGGTCATGCCTTGGTGGGCATTACCGCCACTTCAGACTTTATTACCGCACCGATTTTTCGTGAATTTGGAATTACGGAAATTATTGCGACCAATGCGGAAGTGGTTGATGGTAAATACACGGGTAAAGTAATTAATATTGCATGTTATCAAAAAGGCAAATTGGCACGTTTGGATTTATGGTTGGCCGGACGTGAAGTGGAGGAGTCTTGGGCATACTCAGATTCCATCAATGACCGTTTCCTGTTGGAATATGCGGATCATGCCATTGCTGTCAATCCAGATGATCGCTTGGAAGTCTTAGCCAAAGAACAAGGTTGGGATATTCAAGACTGGTCGATTGCCTAAATCATGTATATCTGACGCGGATTCTAAATGACATGGGTGGATGAAAATCTGCCCATTTTTTTTGCGCATGTTAAAGAGATTTAACAGTTTTCAGCGCTTCGAGTTGCTATGCTGATGGTGAGAATAATAAGACGATAAGGACATGAGCATGAATCAAGTTCGACCAAGAATGACACATTTATTTGAACAGCTCGGTTTAGACGCGAGTGAAGATGCGATTGCATTATTTATTGTGACCCATCAATTGAATGCAAAGACCCATATTGTGCAGGCAGATTACTGGAACGAAGCGCAACGTCAGTTTTTAGAAGAAAAAATCCAGTCCGATGGCGAGTGGGCGATTGTAGTTGATCAGTTGAATGAATCCTTGCATGAAGAGTCCGTGCTTAAAAAATAGGGTTTATATTCAAGTGTGGTGATCAAAAGACTTTTACGTCTGGTTGTAAATAAACCTATAAATGAAGAAGAATAATATGACTTTAGATCAACAAGCAGTTCCGCCGTCAGTGCCCTTAGAAAATTCAGCCTTGATGCATCAGCTGGAGCAAGATCGTGCCGCATTTGTCGGTGAGAAATATCAAACTTATTACCAGCAACAGTTTGGGGAAATGACGCCCAAGAAACCGTATGCTGGCTTTAATATTGCCGCCTTTTTCTTTGGTGTTATTTGGTTGTTTTACCGAAAAATGTATAGCTATGCGGTAATGGCAATCGCATTGATTATCCTGATTGGGGTGATTGAAACCGTTTTGGGGATAGACGGTTTTGCTTCAACTATCGGCTTGAGTGTCGCCTTCGGTGTATTTGGCAATACTTTGTATAAGCACCATGTTGATAAGCAGATTGCCAAGCTACGACAGTTGGAAAAAGGTGACCTGAGCGTTGAATTGGAAAAATGTGGTGGAACCAATGTTGTTGCAGGTTTAATCCCGTTGCTGATAGTGCTTGGGTTGATTGGACTGGCCATCATGAATTCCTAAGACCCAATACAATAAAAAACCATCTTTGAGATGGTTTTTTATTGTCGCGATTACTTCATCATTTCAATCAATTCCAGTACCGCTTTGGATTGTGTACGCCCAGGGTGCCACACCATACCCAGTTGACGGTTCATTTCAAAATTAATGTCGAGTTGCTGTAGGTCTTGATTAAGCAAGGTTTGCGGCAGTACTGACCAACCTAAGCCAATCGAAACCAACATCCGAATCGATTCCAGTGGGTTATTGCTCATGGTGATTTTCGGTTTTAACCCCTGTTTTTCAAATTCTGCCAGTGTAATTTGACTGGTATAGGTTTGCGCAGAGGGCAATAAACTCGGATAGGCGATTAAATCTTCCAGTTTGAGATTTTTCTTTTGTGCCAAGGGATGAAAAGGCGCTGCCACAAACACCAAAGGATCTTTCCAGATAGTGACATAATTGAGGCGATCATCACCTTGCGGAGGCAAGGTCAGAAATGCCAACTCCAAATCACCCGCCAGTACTTGTTCATGTGCTTGTTCTGAATCAACAAAATGCACATCTAAAGTGACTTGCGGAAAGTGTTGTACATAATTGCGTAAATGATGCGGTAAATGGTGTAAGCCAATATGATGGCTGGTGCCAATCTTGAGCTTGCCTTGCACCTGACCTTGTTCATGGCTGAGGGTATGGTGAATATCGCCCAGTTCATTCAGCCAGTTTTTGACTTTCGGTAATAGTGAATGTGCCGCATGGGTGGCTTGTACCCCGCGTCCAGCCGACTCAAATAATTTCACCCCAAAATAATCTTCCAGACTATGAATTCGCTTGGTGACTGCGGGTTGGGTAATAAACAGTTGATCTGCCGCCAAAGAAATAGAACCTGTTTCCATGACTTTTACAAATGCTTCAAAGGCGGCCAAATTCATAGGAGTAATCCATAAAGTTTTTTTATGTGTAATGTATTATTTATAAACTTTTTGCATTAAGCAATAAAAAAAGCACCCGAGGGTAGGGTGCAAAGTGGAAAGCCGACTCAAGGAAGAACAATTTAAGCTGTGCTTTCTTGAGTGTTCGTTTCTGGGTTAGATTTCTTGTCCCATACTTTTTCATGGAAGAAGAAGGCAATCGCTTGTACTGTTGGTTCGAGTAAACTTAAGGTAATCGCCATCACTAAGCTGCCTGTGACAAAATAGCCAACCAGCATGGCAACGCTAATATGCATAATGTAATAGCTGAAGGTTTTCTTTAAAGTGCGTTGATTGTGTTGAACAAATTGATAAATATGCGCCATGAGTTTTTTGCCTTGAGTCGCTGGGTATGAGTAAATGATAATGAGTTTTATTTAATCTGTAAAAACGAATATTTTTTTAAAAATGATCGAATAATTCGATTTAAGTTTTGATATTAAACTATTCCAAAAAGTTCTTAAATTTATAAAAATGATAAATTAGATTTATATTATTTCAGCGTTATAATCACCTAAAGTAAAGCAATTACCCAGTTCTATGGAGCGCGTCGACATGGCAGGCAAAACCTTATATGACAAATTGTGGGATGACCACTTAGTAAAACAACGTGATGATGGTTCATGCTTGCTCTATATCGACCGTCATTTATTACATGAAGTGACTTCACCGCAAGCATTCGAAGGTTTACAGCTTGCAGGACGTCAACCTTGGCGTTTAAGTGCCAATGTGGCAACGCCTGACCATAACGTACCGACCTCGAAGAAAGAGCGTGAGCAAGGTATTGCAGGTATTGAAGATGATACGTCACGTATTCAAGTACAAACCTTGGATGACAACTGTGAAGCCTTTAATATTGTTGAATTCAAAATCAACGATATCCGTCAAGGCATTGCGCACGTGGTTGGACCAGAACAAGGCTTAACCTTACCTGGCATGACTGTGGTGTGCGGTGATTCACATACGGCTACGCATGGTGCTTTCGGTTGTTTGGCACATGGGATCGGGACGTCTGAAGTTGAACATGTATTGGCAACCCAATGCTTGGTTCAAAAGAAAATGAAGAACATGTTGGTTCGCGTGGATGGCACTTTGGGTCAGGGTGTAACTTCAAAAGACGTGGTTTTAGCTATAATTGGTAAAATCGGCACTGCGGGCGGCACAGGTCATGCGATTGAATTCGGTGGTCAAGTGTTCCGTGATATGTCGATTGAAGGTCGTATGACGGTATGTAACATGGCGATTGAAGCGGGTGCGCGTGTCGGTATGGTTGCAGTCGATGACAAAACCATTGCTTATGTCAAAGATCGTCCATATGCACCGAAAGCGGAGCAATGGGATGCAGCGGTTGAGTACTGGAATACCTTACACTCAGATGCCGATGCAGAATTCGATACTGTTGTAGTATTACAAGGCGAAGAGATTGAGCCACAAGTGTCTTGGGGAACTTCGCCAGAGATGGTGATTCCAGTGTCTCAAGCAGTACCCACTTTGGCTGAAGCGAAAGATGATGTACAACGCAATGACTGGACACGTGCCTATAACTACATGGGCTTAGAAGCGGGTCAGGCATTGGCGGACATTCAATTGGATCGCGTGTTTATTGGTTCATGTACCAATTCGCGTATTGAAGACATTCGTGCCGCGGCAGAAGTGATCAAAGGTCGCAAAGTGGCTGCAAGCATTAAACAAGCGATGGTGGTTCCAGGTTCGGGCTTAGTGAAAAAACAAGCCGAAGAAGAAGGCTTGGATCAAGTGTTCCTTGAGGCAGGCTTTGAATGGCGTGAACCAGGTTGCTCAATGTGTTTGGCGATGAATGCCGATAAATTACAACCTGGTGAACACTGTGCTTCAACTTCAAACCGTAACTTTGAAGGTCGTCAAGGCAATGGCGGTCGCACGCACTTGGTGAGTCCAGCAATGGCAGCAGCAGCGGCAATTGCAGGTCACTTTGTCGATGTTCGTACATTTTAATTGGGTTGAAGGGAGCAAAGAATGAAAGCTTATACCGTTGAACAAGGTATTGTTGCACCATTAGACCGTGCCAATGTCGATACCGATTTAATTATTCCGAAGCAGTTTTTGAAATCAATTAAACGCACAGGTTTTGGCGATAACTTATTTGATGAGTTGCGTTATTTAGACGAAGGCTATCCAGGACAGGATAATTCACAACGTCCGAAAAATCCTGACTTCGTGTTAAATCAACCGCGTTATCAAGGGGCTTCGGTTCTCATTTCTCGTGCCAATTTTGGTTGTGGTTCAAGCCGTGAACATGCACCATGGGCATTGGAAGAATACGGTTTCCGTACTGTGATTGCACCAAGCTATGCGGACATTTTCTTCAATAACAGCTTTAAAAACGGCATGTTACCAGTGATTTTGGCTGAAGAGATTGTCGATCAACTTTTTAAAGAATGTGCAGCGAATGAAGGCTATCAGTTGACGATTGATCTTGCTGCGCAAGAAGTGCGTACCCCATCAGGTGAAGCGTTCAAATTTGAAATTGATCCGTTCCGCAAGCATTGTTTGTTAAATGGTTTGGATGACATTGGTTTAACTTTACAGGCGCAAGATGACATTCGTGCCTATGAAGAAAAAACCAAACAGTCGCGTCCTTGGGTTTTTCAAGAAATTCAAGGCTAAAGGTTGCATATTTACTCATGACAACACCGCCCAACTCTTGCTAACATCGGGGCATAATCAACATGATCAATGCTTTATTACGCAAGGTTGGGCTAGCAAAATGACGAAGGTTCTCGGTCAATGTGTCATTGCGGGATTATTGTTCAGTACCCTCAACGCGTGCCAGTGGGTGGATAGTGCTCGCATCAAGCAGGTGGAATACACCGAGAACACGCCAGCAAATGCTTTAATTTATTGTGCTGGAACGCATAATTGTGAGTTTGAGCGTCTAGGTGAAGTTTTCATTGTGGATGCTAAAACGCATCGAGTGAATGCGGATGCAATTGATAAAGGTTTGGTCCGTTTACAGGCAAAAACGCTAAATCAGCCGAATGCATTGTACTTATCTGCACCTGCAAAGCAGCAGGAACTGGTGATCCGATTTTATCCGATTTCACCAGACCGAGCAGAAACCTTGCATGTGATTCATGCCTTTAAAGCCAAGCAGACTTACACCTTTAAAATGTATCGGGATCGTACTCGACAGCATGTCAGTCTACTGAATGCATCTGTGCCTGACCCACTTTGTGTCGATTTGCAGCAACAACAAAAAACCATTCGTCGCTTTTGCAGACCATATAACCCGCAAACGGGGTTGGGTGAGTTTGTAGAGCAAAAAAATTAATCTCTAAACAGTCAATGTACTGATGCAATAATGGAAGTTCTCATGTCTAAACAAATTTTGATTTTGGCGGGTGATGGTATTGGTCCTGAAATTGTCAAGGCGGCTGAACATGTACTCGACCGAGTCAATGAAAAATTTAATTTAGGTCTTACATGGGAACACGGCTTGTTAGGCGGTGCAGCGATTGATGCACATGGCGAACCGTACCCAGCAGTGACAGCAGCGCAGGCGAAAAATGCCGATGCGATTTTATTAGGGGCTGTGGGAGGTCCTAAGTGGGATACCATTGAACGTTCAATTCGTCCTGAACGTGGTTTATTAAAGATTCGTAGTGAATTGAATTTATTCGCGAATTTGCGTCCTGCAATTCTGTATCCGCAATTGGCAGATGCTTCAAGTCTAAAACCTGAAATCGTGGCAGGTTTGGATATCTTGATCGTGCGTGAATTAACGGGGGGGATCTATTTCGGTCAGCCACGTGGTATTCGTGAACTCGAAAATGGTGAGAAACAAGGTTTCAATACCGACGTATATGCTGAATCTGAGATTAAGCGCATTGCTAAAGTTGCTTTTGAATTGGCAGGTTTACGTGGTGGTAAAGTTTGTTCGGTGGATAAAGCCAACGTACTCGAAGTGACTGAGCTTTGGAAGCAAACCGTTACGGCATTAAAAGAAGAGCAATATCCTGAAATTAATTTGTCGCACATGTATGTCGACAATGCTGCCATGCAGTTGGTGCGTGCACCGAAGCAGTTTGATGTGATTGTAACGGGTAACTTGTTCGGTGATATCCTTTCTGACGAAGCGGCAATGTTGACAGGTTCGATTGGTATGTTGCCATCGGCTTCATTAGATGAAAATGGTAAAGGCATGTATGAGCCATGCCATGGTTCGGCGCCAGACATCGCAGGTCAGAACCTTGCTAATCCATTAGCTACAATTTTGTCAGTTGCCATGATGTTACGTTACACCTTCCGTGAGGAAGCTGCTGCACAGGCGATTGAAGATGCGGTGGGTCAAGTTTTGGATCAAGGTTTGCGTACCGCGGATATTATGTCTGAAGGTATGAATAAAGTAGGCACAGTGGAAATGGGTCAAGCAGTGGTTGCGGCACTTGCCTAATCCTTGTTTGATGTTAGAAACGCAGCCCTGAGCTGCGTTTTTTTATGGGTTAAATCGCACATTTAACACGTCCCTTGGCTCACTTGTACAGCCGTTGCGATGTCATTTTTGAGCTGAAACTGAATCGTGCAAGACAAGTCGGTGGAGTACTGTTGCGCGCTGTTACTGGGGATGTAAATTGGGGCTTCACCTGCACTATTCGGTGCTTGCGGAATAGGAATCGGGATATTCACAGCTCGAGGAATGCTGTAGATCAAGACGTCTTGATTGTGTTTGATCAGGCGAGCAGGCGCATAGCCTAAAGCACGGAGGTCAAAGTCTTGCACAATTCGCTGGCTGGATTGACCAACATAGCCTTGCAAGTATTGCTCGAGTTGCAGATGTGAAGAGGGTGATGTCGCACATGCAGATAAATACAGACAACTGCTTGTCAGAAAGAGATAAACCAGCTTCATCGGAGTATCCTAGGCTTGATCATTCCCTTCATTATAAGCATCCCTTATTGGATGTGATTCATAACACGATAGGCGGTGAAATCGACAAATTTAGGCAACAAAAAAGCCACATCATGTGTGGCTTCATTTGCATTCACTAATTAGCGTGCACGGTACGTGATACGACCTTTAGTGAGGTCATAAGGGGTCATTTCTACCTTCACACTGTCGCCAGTCAAAATGCGGATATAGTGTTTACGCATTTTACCAGAAATGTGGGCAATTACTTCGTGACCGTTTTCTAAACGTACACGGAACATCGTATTAGGAAGCGTTTCGGTGACAACGCCTTCGAACTCAATGAGTTCCTCTTTATTGGCCATAGCCTACCTGATGATCAAATTGGAAAGGGGCAAATTATAGTCAATTTTTTAGAAAAAATCAAGAATCAAACCCCTGTGAGTGTGCTAGCTGGCAGTAAATTAAGCGAACTGGTGGTTTCAAAAAATTCCAGAAAAAATTGACTATAGATGTTGTCAGTTTGGTCAATCGCAGTTAATCTAAATTTATTGTTTTAGGTATAAATGAATCACATACAAGGAAGGTCATTGCGTGGGTCAGCTAACGGATGCATCGGTTGTACTACGATTGGGCTATCAGGCGATTCGTCGTTCAGGATTACCAACCGAAGAAATTTTAACAAAAGCAGGGGTGGCCTTAAATCAAGTTCAGGCCAATGATCGTACCCCATTGAATGCACAATTTGCGTTTTGGACAGCAGCAGAAGACGTCAGTAAGGACCCTGATATCGGTTTGCATTTAGGGGAGCATTTGCCCTTATATCGTGGACAGGTGATTGAACATTTGTTTATCAGTAGTGAAAATTTTGGTGAAGGTTTAAAGCGTGCCTTGGCGTATCAGCGTCTGATTAGCGATGCTTTTCATGCACGTTTGGTGATAGAAGATGACCGATGTTATTTGACCAATGGTGAACAACCTTGGGCGGAAAACTTAATTAATCGTCATTTTTCTGAATGTGCGATGTCAGGCATCTTGCGCTTTTTTAAGTTTATTACGGAAGGGCGTTTTCAGCCCTTGTATATTGACTTTAACTTTTCTCAAGGCGCACCCGATGATGAATACTTCCGGGTGTTTGAATGCCCTGTCAGCTTAGGTCAAAAGGAAACACGGCTTTATTTCGATCCTGCCATTCTGGCTTATCCGCTATGGCAAGCTGAACCAGAACTGTTGCAGTTACACGAGCAACTGGCTATTGAAAAACTGCAAGAACTGGCTCGCTATGATTTGGTGGGTGAGGTTCGTCGTGCAATCGGGTCGACCCTAGAAAGTGGTGAAACGACTTTAGAAACCGTGGCGGCGCATTTAAATATCACCCCGCGTCGTTTACGGACCCAACTCAGTGAAGCCAATACCAGTTTTCAGCAGATCCTTTCGGATTATCGCTGCCGCTTAGCCAAAAAGCTTTTAGCCAACACCAATGAAAGTGTAGAGCGAATTGTATATTTGACTGGATTTTCCGAGCCGAGTACGTTTTATCGTGCATTTAAACGCTGGACCAATGAAACTCCCGTGGAATACCGCAAGCGGAAACAACGTTAATTCATTTCAAATAAAAAACCTCCGTACGGAGGTTTTTTTTATTCTAGGGATAACAGAACTCATGAATCAATCAGGCATGTTTAACCAGTGTGGGCCTAAAGGCACTTTAGGTAAATCGAACTGCGCTGGATAGTCAGCATGAATAAAATACAGACCATCAGGTGGGGCAGTCACACCCGCAGCTTTACGATCCTGTGCGGCAAAAATCTGGTCAATCTGGTCAATCTCATACATGCCTTGTCCGATTTCCAGCAAACACCCCATAATATTACGCACCATATGGTGTAAGAAGCCATCGGCTTGAATATCCAGCACCAAATAAGCTCCATGTCGAATGAGGCGGCAATGGCTGACGTGGCGTACAGGCTGATTGGATTGGCAGGCAGCGGCACGAAAACTTTCAAAATTATGCGTGCCTTCAAATTTCTTTGCCGCAGCAATCATCTTTTCTACATCTAAAGCATAGTGAGCATGAGTCACTTGTTTATGCAGTAAAGCAGGGCGTTGCGGATGATTGTAGACCACATAGCGATAGCGACGGGCTTGTGCTTTGAAACGGGCATGAAATTCATGATCCATTTCTTTAATCCACTGGATGGCAATATCTTTCGGCAGTTGGCTATTGGCCCCCATCAACCAGCCACGTAGCGGTCTGATGGCATGTGTGTCGAAATGCGCCACCATATTGGTCGCATGGACACCTGCATCGGTACGACCTGCACCATGCAGCACAATCGGTTCGGCTGCAATTTTACTCAGGATAGTTTCAAGCGTTTCTTGTACGCTAATCACACCTGCTTGTTGGGTTTGCCAACCACGATAAGCTGCGCCTGAAAATTCGATGCCAATGGCAAAGCGTTGCATAAATTTATTTACCTTTGATTAAACCGAGTCATGCCAATGGCTAAAGCATTGATCAATCGAATCATGTTTTAGATACATCAACAGTGCTTTGGCATATAAATCAGCATGGCTGATACAATCACTCACCACCACGCCTGCTTCCGGAATCCAGCTGCTAATCGCATAGCGCTGGTCAGTTTTGCCAAAACAAACCTGAGTTGTAAGCAGCACCATACAGCCTTGTTGGCGGAGTTGTTGAAAGAGTGCTATACACGCAGCATTGACCGCCAGATTGCCCGTCCCAAAGCCTTGTAAAATCAGGAACTGGGGTGGGCGTTGTGCGATGGTTTGTAGATTCTGTAATTGAGGATCTAGTGCAATCGGCTGCATCATCAAGTTCAGACAATTGAACTGATCTGCTTTGATCAGATCTTCAGCTTGAACCAGATATGCTGAACTCGGTTGAGGCAGTTCGTGTTGGCTATCCACACCTGCAAAGGCATCTAGTTCCGTGGTGTGTTGTTTTAACACACTGCGTCCATGCAACAGTTGTTGATGGAAGGCGAGATATACCCCAACAGGTTGGGTATGAACCGCATGCAGTGCAAAACTCAGGTTGTCGATGGCATCGGTGAATTCGCGTGTGTCCTGCCCCTGAATGTTGAGTAATGGATATTGACTGCCCGTGAGCACGACATGCGCAGATTGTCCTAAAAATCTAGACAGAATTGCACTGGCATAGCTGAGGGTGTCTGTGCCATGAATAATGACAAAATGTTGGAATTGTTGTAATTGCAGTTGTTGTATAAATTGGACCAATTGCAACCAGTCCGCAGGTGTGCAAGCACTACTGTCTTTAATGACAGGTGCGACCATGCATTCAATGGCAAGATCCAGTGGTAAAACTTTCTCAAGTTGAGGCAGAAATTCTGTTGCAGGCATCGGGCTCAGTGGTTCACCGACACAGCCAAAAGTCCCACCCATATAAATCAAAGCAATTTTTTTCATCATAAAAAAAGCAGTCATGTATGACTGCTTTATAGTAGAGGGAAATGCTTTAAGATGCTATTTGATTCCGTAACTGTTCTGCACGATGTTGCTGCTCCGTCGAAAATTTATTCGAATTTACAGCTAAAAGCTGGCGGGCAGCGTCATAAGAACCGAACTGGATATATTGCTCGGCTAAATCTAGATCGAGTGTGGTTTCACTGATTTGCCCAAGTTCAGGGAAAGACTGGACTAATGGATCTTCTAAATTAGCCTCTTCCTGAGCCACAGCCGTAACGGATGTAGCAGGCTCAGCATTATCAAATGGAATGCTCGGAGTTGCTGCGCGGTCTGATGCTTGCGAGTCTAAATCAAATGAAAGAGCTGGAAGAGCAGCAGCTTCTTCTTCAATCTGTGAGGTTGTTTCTACCGGAGCAGGAGATTGCTCAAGGTTAAAAGAAAACTTGAACTCAGGTTTATCCTCTACCGTATCTTCAGCAGGCACCGCTACAGGTTCAGGAGCACTTTCAACCGTTGGAGCAGGGTCTAGATTGAAAGAAAATTCTAGATCTTTCAATTCAGTAACGAGAGGTTCGTTTTCAGGCTGAGGTGCAACGTTGTCTTTTGCTTGAGGATTAAGCTCTAGGTCATCAAATTTAAGAGGAGCTGCTTCTACATTTTGTGTAGCTTCTGTCTTTGTTTCTAAAGCCTCAGGGTTTAGTGAAAATGACTTAAACTCTAATGGCTTTTCTTCAACAGCAGCAGGTTGAGTGGTTTCCGCCTGCAATAAATCAAAAGAATTTGATGTAGTTGGTTTATCATTAATTAGTGCATCAAAATCTTGAGTATTGAGTGTAGGAGCTGATTCGATTTCTGTTGAAGACGATGTTTGCGGTTGAAATTCAATAGTATCTACTGAAGAAAGATTTTCTTTCTCGTATTCAGTTTTTTTCTGTTCAGCTTGAATAAGAGTATCTTCTAATTCAAGTGAGCGTAAGTGGTTGAATAATTGGCTAATTGCAAATTCATCTTTTTGTTGTAGATGAATGTCGAGTAGTAATAAATATAACTCATGCTGAGAATTATCTTTATTCAATGCCTGATTGATTTGTGCTTCCGCCGCAAAATAGTTCCTATCGCGAATAAGCCCCTGAATTTGGGTGCGTAATTCATTGCTAAGTGGAGTCTCCTGTTTCTTTTCGATAACAGGATCTTCGATCACTTGGGTTTTTTGAGGGGCTTTACGTTTGTTTGCTGGTGTCTTGGCCTTAGTACGTGCTGCAGCAGCTGTTTTTTTTGGTGCCTGATCGGCCTCTTTACTTGCTTCACGTTTCTTCAGCACAATGGCCACGACTAACAACAATACAAACGGAATCACATAAATCAGCATGTTTTACCCCTTATGAATCAAATGTAATCTTAAGACACTGATTCTAATATTAAAAAAATTATAACACGTTAGCTGTTTGGCTTTTTCTGTGCTTGTTGCGCTTTCAACTGTTGTTGCAATTGCGCAAGACGAGCATTTAATAATTGAATTCTCTGGTCCTTTTGACGTAGTGCCAATTCCAGCTGGGTTACGTTTCTCTGTAATTTAACGGTTTTTTCCCGAGATGTCATAACTTTTAATGACAATTCATTTGATATTTGTTCATTTTCAGTCTGCTGTTTTGCCGTCCCATTGGTCGCTTCAGGGCTCTTTTCGGCAACTAAACTCATTTCGGCCTGATTGAGACGATATTTGGCTTTACCAGACTGTTTAACCGTCGTATCTGCTGGGGTAACGATCTTCTGCTGTGGTTTATTGGTATTGGTTTGTAGGTTTAAAGTCACACCGCGACGTAGGCGATTGATATCCCCTTGAATAAACGCATGCGAGTTCTGGGTTTTAATTTGCTGCATGACTTCGCCAATTGGGCGGTTTTGCTCTGAGGCAACCCGTTGCGCAATGGCCCATAGGGATTCATTATTTTGTACCACATGCTGATTGCTTGCGGGATTTTTTGGCTCAGAAGCAGGCGCAGTTTGGGCTGGCTTTGGCGTTTGTGGTTTTGCTTCAGTTGAGACTTTAGTGGTTTCTGGAGTTGCTGCTGAAGTCACAGCCGTCTTTGCTGCTGAGTTTTTCTGGTATTGCTGTACTAAAGGATCGGCAGACTGTTGAGCGGATGCGTTCGGCGTGTTGGTGGTCTGTTTTGCAATTGTTGTGTCAGGGGTGTTGGATTTACTTTCAGTTTGTTCAGTGACTTGAGTTTTTGCTGCTGGTGCAGGAGGTGTATTCAAGCTGGATACGACAATAGGCGCATCAGCTGATTCAGCCACGCTTGCCAATTTGGGTGGTTGAATAGTTTTGATCTTGAGTGAATCCGCAGCATTGTTAGAGGTGGAATTTTGTTGTGTCGTGATTGGTGCTTGAAACTGGGTACTGGTTGGTAAATTCAGTGCAATATCTTTTTCACTGACAATCATGATCGGGCTGAGCACTTTCTCATTGGCTTGGGCACTAAACATGGGTTTTGGTGCAGCTGTACGTTGCATTGGTGTTCGAATATGTCGCAAATGTACGGCGCTACCTTCCTGAATGCGAACCACAATATTTAGCTCTGACTCAGTCAATGGTCGAGACGAAGTAATGGTAATCACACCTTCGCCAGCACTGTTTTGTCGAGAAAAGAAATTAAGATGACCAGGTGGCTGATGGATGACGCCTAAAGTATTGATCTCTTCTGGAGTCGCCAAGCTGACTTGAACAGGCACATCGGTTTTTGCATGATGAAACGGAATTTCTGCATAAAGCAGTTCCCCAGTCGCAGACTGAATCTGTAGCGGATCAATACTAATCGCATGAAGATTTTGCGATGCAATAATGGCGAGAATAGCAATTTTTAATTTGTTATATACAGTCATCTTAGTTTTTGACTCTGGTCATATATCGCAACGAGAGAATTATACATTACCGAGATGTTGATGAATTGTAAATGGATAACATTCGAGTAACATAAAAAGCCGATCATAATTGATCGGCTTTTGTTTGAAAATTTAAAAATGCTTATGCATTTTTAAAATCAATCAGGATACGCAGCATACGACGCAGTGGCTCAGCAGCACCCCAAAGTAATTGGTCACCGACAGTGAAAGCACCTAAGTACTCTTTGCCCATGTTTAATTTGCGTAAACGACCCACTGGAACAGTCAATGTACCCGTAACCGCAACAGGCGTTAAATCTGTCATCGATGCTTCACGTGTATTTGGCACAACTTTCGCCCACGGATTGGCATTGCGTAACATATCTTCGATTTCATCCAGCGGTACGTCTTTTTTCAGTTTTAACGTAAGTGCTTGAGAGTGACAACGCATTGCACCGATACGGACACAGTGACCATCAATTGGAACGATTTGCTGGTTGCCCAAGATCTTGTTGGTTTCAACTTGACCTTTCCACTCTTCTTTCGATTGACCGCTTTCTAGCTGCTTGTCAATGTACGGAATCAGAGAGCCCGCTAAAGGCACGCCAAAGTTTGCAGATGGGAAACCTTCACCACGTTGTAATTCAGCAATTTTAGAGTCGATGTCTAGAATTGGAGAACGTGGATCATCTAACAACTCTTTGGTGTTGTTATACAAGTAACCCATACCAGTGATCAGTTCACGCATGTTTTGCGCGCCTGCACCAGAAGCGGCTTGATAGGTCATTGAGGTTGCCCATTCCACCAAATTGTTTTGGAATAGACCGCCTAAGCCCATGAGCATCAGTGAAACGGTACAGTTACCGCCCACAAAAGTTTTAGTGCCTTTGACTAAGCCGTCTTTGATCACATTCATGTTGACTGGATCAAGTACGATGATCGCTTCATCATCCATACGCAGGGTAGATGCTGCATCAATCCAGTAGCCATTCCAGCCTTCAGCTTTCAGCTTTGGAAAGACTTCAGAAGTATAATCACCACCTTGACAGGTAATAATGACATCCATTTGCTTCAGACTACTAATGTCTGTTGCATCCATAAGTGCTGGGGCAGTCTTACCACCAAATGCAGGCGCTTCACCACCTGCATTACTGGTAGAAAAATAGAATGGCTCAAAGTGAGCAAAGTCATTCTCTTCAACCATACGTTGCATAAGGACGGAACCAACCATCCCGCGCCAACCGACCAGACCTACTTTCATGTCATTTTGCCTCGGTGCGTTAAAAAATTAAAAGGGGTTTGAGTGTATCAAAAGCGACCACAACTGCAAGCACTACATAAGTAAAACATCACGATAATTGAACGAAATAACTTGTTTATGATACATACAAAATTGATAAAGTTAGTCCAGACTTAGTTTTACCAAACGGCATACGATTGAGAAAAACAATATGATTTGGGTTGAGGTCTTGGCAGTCACGGTGGTGGTGCTAACTTTTTGGTCTTTGATTCCGCGTGATGAGTGGTGGATTCGCGGTGCAGATTTTCCTCGTTTGCAAATCCTCGTACTGGGTCTGCTGGCATTTGTGTTCTTGATTTTCTGGCCTACAACTTGGGATGTACAACGTGAATTGATTCTCACCGCTTTAATCGCAGCGCTGGCGTATCAATTGAAAATGGTTTTGCCCTATACCTTTCTGTGGAAAAAACAGGTACAAACCGTTTCCGAGGTACAATTACAACCCGAACGGCAAATCTCCCTGCTGATTTCCAATGTGCTCACGCCCAATACCCAGCATCATTTACTCATTGAACAGATTACCAAATTTCAGCCCGATCTGATTTTGACCTTGGAAACCGATCAGCGTTGGCAGCAAGCCTTACAGGTAATTGAAGCAGATTATCCCTATCGTGTCCCGATTCCCTTGGATAATTTGTACGGCATGCATTTGTACAGCCGTTTGCAGTTAAAAGAGACCGAAGTCAAATTTATCTTGAGTGATGAAATTCCCTCGATTCACACCACGGTGTTGCTGCCATCGGGGCAGCCTGTGCAGTTGTACTGTTTGCATCCCAAACCACCTAGTCCGACCGAAGCCAAAGATTCCACTCTGCGTGATGCAGAACTGTTGATTGTCGGGGATCAAATTAAAGAACAGGATCAAAGTTGTATTGTGATGGGGGATTTGAATGATGTGGCATGGTCAAGAACCACCCGTCTCTTTCAGCGCATTAGTGGTTTGCTGGACCCGCGAGTCGGGCGACACTATGTAAATACTTTTCATGCCGATTACCCTTTTTTACGATGGTCTCTGGATCATGTCTTTCATAGTAATGACTTCGCATTGATTCAAATGCAGCGCCTACCGCATATCGGTTCGGATCATTTCCCAATTTATGTCGAGTTGCAATCGGGGCGTGTCTTTGAACAGCAACAAGAAGAGCTAGAGCAAACCGATGCCGATGAACAAGAAGCTCAGCAAGCCATTGAGGAGGGGATTGAAAAAGCAGAACGAGAAGAGAAAAGAGTGACCGATGAAATAGCGCAGGATTATAAAAAGGAGAATTAGTTTGCAAACTGAAGAAAAAATTGTGTACGAAATTGCTTACAAAAGTTTCGGTCTCTGACGAATGGTCGAAGCAGAAGAATTCTTTTATTCTTACTTCATCAGCACAAGGAACAGGGAACGGAATATCCCACTAAGGAAGACGACGCTGAAGGAAAATCATCACGGAAATGATGGCTGGTTAGGATGACCAAACACCAAAACAAGAATTATGATTGAAAGCACAACCTCATATGCCCGAGTTTTGCAGGAAGCAGAACTCGGGTTATGTGTTTTAGTCTATCTGAAAAATATTTAAAGATTATGACGATTTCAAAACGTTCTGATACAGCGCTAAAGTCTGATCACACATATCCTGCAAGCTAAACTGGGTCACGGGTGCAATTTGTTTAGGATGTTCAATATGTTGTTGTACTACGCGAATCAATTCAGCTTGATCATCGACAGGAATCAGACCTTGCGGATAAACTGTCGATAATATTTCAGCCACCCCACCACGATTCCAGCCCACCACAGGTGTTCCCACGGACAACGCTTCGAGCGCGGTGCGTCCAAAAGTTTCTGCCTGATTGGAGAGTGATAAAACCACATCACTATAGGCCAACCATTCTCGAATATCCGAGCGATGTCCGACAAAGGTAATTTGATGTTCCAAGCCTTTGCTTTGAATACTGCGTTGTAATTCATCTAAATAGGCGGCTTTTTTTGGATCAGCCCCACCGACGACGATGGCATGCAAGTAAGGGAATTGTTCATTTAATTGTTGAATCAATTCAATCAAGGTTTCATGCCCTTTCAGCCGCGTAATTCGACCAGGTAAACACAACAAAAATTTATGTTCGAGTTGCGGGTAGTCTTTTAAGGTGTGTTGAATCCATTGTACCGAAGGCTGATAGCCATGCGGAAAGGCTTTAGGATCAATACCACGGTAGATACGCACAATATCTTGTGGCGGACAATTTTTATAATGATCGGTGATGTATTGCACCACACTATCCGACACCGCAATCACTTTTTCTGCTTGAGTCATAATTGCACTATAGCGATTGATGGAATAAAAACCATGTACGGTGCTAATCAGATGCGGGCGTTGTGAAGCAGGAATGCCCTTTAAGGCAAAATGAGTTAACCACGCAGGTACACGCGAGCGGACATGCACGATGTCAGGTTGATGCTGTTGGATCAGCTGACGTAACGGACGGATTTGCCATAAGCTCGACAGGGATTTTTTATGAATCGGCAGAGTTAAATGTGTGGAACCTTCGGCTTCAAGTTGTGCCACCATACGCCCGCCATTGGAAACCACCAGTGACTCATGTCCTTGGCTGACCAATGCCTTGGCAATTTCTAAAGTACCGCGTTCAACACCTCCACTATTCAGTTCAGGAAGAAGCTGCATCACTTTCATTGAATTTATCCTTATTTGAGATGTTGTGCTGTTCAAGTTACAAAACCAAAACAGCATGCAGTAAAAGAATTGAAATTACGTGCCTGTTATTCGCCAATTAGTAAATCTTTTCATAGCCTTCAGGGCGGGTTTTAAAGCGGCGGTGAAACCACATGTATTGTGTCGGTGCAATCCGCAGCTGGCGTTCGATGATTTGATTGACTCGTGTTGCATCATCAACTTCATCTTCGCTAGGCAAGTTTTCAACTGCAGGTTCAATCAACAGGTGATATTTCGGATTGTTCACATCGCCATGACGGTAAAAATACAGTGGTACAGCAACCGCTTTGGAGATTTTGAGCAAACGTCGATGGGCTGTCACCGTCGCGGCAGGCACGCCAAAAAAAGGTGCCATCACGCCTTGCTTTAAGCCAAAGTCTTGATCTGGGCTATACCAGATGGCGTGCCCATTTTTTAAATTGCGAATCAGACCACGCATGTCATCATGGTCAATTTGATTGGCATAAATCGTGGCACGACAGCGATAAATCAGCATGTCTAGCAATGGATTGTTCTGCGGACGATAGACCACATCAGGTTCAAAATATTGGGCACATAAATAGCCACCAGCATCTAATAGGGTAGAATGAGTACCGAGCAGGAGCACGCCTTTACCTGCAGCTTGTGCAGTTTGAATATGTTCCAAGCCTTCAATGGTGACGCGGTTTTTAAACCATTGTGGGCAGTACCATGCATTCAGGGTTTCAAAAACCCCGAGCATTTGATCGACAAACACCTGATGGGCATTGTCCTGAACTTGTTCTGGACTCCATTCAGGGAAGCACACCTCTAAATTGCGAACGGTAGTCTTACGACGTGATTTCAATTTATTAAAAGCAACATTTCCCAGAAACGTGGCTAAACGGTGTTGAATCGCCCACGGCAGTATCGCCAGTATCATTAAGAACACGATGCCGAGCCAAATTCCCCAATATTTAGGATGGACAAATGACCATTGAAATTCACCGGGTTGATAGTCTGGCTTGTTGCTCATAAATGATGAAAAGCATAGAAAAGAAAGCCTTGAGTGTAACATGAAGCGGAAATGATTGGACACTGTTCGGCTGTAGGTGCGTGAATGTAGCGCGAAGGTGTTAGAGTGAATGAGCGAGATTTAAAATGCTAAGTACGCATTGAATGAATGATCTCAGTGCTAGAATAAATGGATAAAACTTTGATTTAGTTGTACCTATACATGAGAAATGACGCACTGGATACCGCCAAAGCGGGTCTAATTTTTCTGGTAGTGCTGGGGCATTTTCTGGAGCGAATGATCGGCTGGTCACAACCGAGCAGTCATTTATTGCTGGAAACTATTTATGCCATGCATATGCCTGCTTTTATTTTTATTTCAGGCATGTTGTATAAAGATAAAAACTGGCTAAAAAACATCGTCTTTTTTATCGCATTGTTTATTCCCTTTCAATTGCTGTACCTCATTTCAGATTACCTGATGACGGGGCAATGGCGATTTAACCTGTTTGCACGACCTTATTGGCTGATGTGGTATCTCATGGGAATGATGGCGTGGACGCTGTTCATGCATGTGTTTTATCGTAGTCGATGGGTGCTGTTGTGGGCGGTTTTGGTTGCGTTCGGAGTAGGTTTGTCACCGTGGAATAATTATACCTATTCGATTGGGCGTATCGGGGTATTCTTGCCTTTCTTCGTGCTGGGATGTCGTTATGGACATACCGGATTGACGAGGCTGCAACAACAGAAACATGCTGCAATCTGGGGTGGACTCAGTCTAGTTTTGATCATGCTGATTCTGTATTCGACCCAGCTCAGTCAATTTTGGTGGTACGGCAGTTTGAGCTATGCCCAACTTAAAGAGGATGTATGGCAGGGAAGTTTGACGCGATTGGCTTGTTTGTTGCTGTCGGGTTGGGGCGTTTTAACCCTTTTGGCATTATTTCAAGGTCTGGGATCACGCTTTACGCTATTGGGACAAAATACACTGCCTGTTTATTTGCTGCATGGCTTTGTGGTGATTTGGTTGGCACATTGGATACCGTTAGATGTTTCGGCTGGCATTAAAATCGCAGTATGTATTTTACTTTCGATCATCACTTGTTGGGTGTTGCGCCAAAGCCTATTTGATCGGATCTTGCGACAGCTGTCGTTATGGTTGGTCAAACCGACCAGTAAACTTTGGCAAAAATAACAAGATAAAGATGCTTTAAAAGATAAGGTGTTCTAACTTATTGATGATTAAAAGATCCTCAAATGCCTGTTCAGACATTTGAGGATTCAAGCTCGGCTAAATTAATTGCCTTTGCTAAGATTTTCTAGTTCATCCCAACGTTCAAGCTTTTCCAGTAATAATTCTTCAATTTCAGCCAAACGCTGTGAAGCTTGAGTTGCAGCACCTGCATCGGTCACAAACCAAGAACCATCAGCCAACTTCTCTGAAAGTTGAGTTTGTTCAGCTTCTAGTGCCTCAATTTCTGCAGGTAAGCTATCCAGTTCACGTTGATCTTTATAGCTAAGTTTCACTTTTTTCGGTGCAGGCGTTGCTGCTGCGGCAGCCGCCTCAGCTTTGGCTTGTGCCTTTTTCACATCACTTTTCTGATCAACCACTTTCTGATCTGGACGTTGTTCGAGGTAATCTTGATAACCGCCAATGTATTCATCAATATTGCCTTTACCATCAAACACCCACGTTGAAGTCACTACGTTGTCCATAAAGGCGCGGTCATGTGAGATCAACAGTAAAGTGCCTTTGTAGTCTGACAACATTTCTTCGAGCAGTTCCAGCGTCACCATATCCAAATCGTTGGTTGGCTCATCCATGACGATGAGGTTAGATGGTTTCAGTAATAGTTTTGCCAATAAGATACGATTTCGTTCACCACCTGATAAGGCTTTGACAGGCGTACGTGCGCGTTCTGGTGAGAATAAAAAGTCTTGTAAATAGCTATAGATATGACGACGATTCCCATTGACATCAACGAAGTCAGAGCCTTCGGACACGTTCGCCATCACGGTTTTTTCGAGGTCTAATGCATTACGGAGTTGGTCAAAATAAGCAACCTCAAGCTGCGTACCAGTCTTGACCGAACCGCCATGTTCAATTTCACCCAAAATGGCTTTAATCAACGTGGTTTTGCCGACACCGTTGTCACCGACCAAACCAATACGGTCGCCACGCATCACCAAGGCAGAAAAATCTTTGATCAGCGGTTTGCCATCATACGAAACACTGAGATGCTCAATATCAAACACCAATTTGCCAGAACGATTGGCATCTTGGGTGGCCATGCTGACTTTGCCTTGTTGGAAGCGGCGGGCTTTGGATTCTTCACGTAAAGCTTTGAGCGCACGAACACGACCTTCGTTACGGGTACGACGTGCTTTAATACCTTGGCGAATCCAAGCTTCTTCTTCCGCTAATTTTTTATCAAACAAGGCATTTTGCTTTTCTTCAGCTTCCATTTGCTGCGCTTTTAAATCGAGATAGCGCGAATAGTTGCCTTCATAGCTGCGTAAAACACCACGATCTAGCTCAACAATACGTGTTGCAATGCTGTCTACGAACGAACGGTCATGCGAAATAAACAGTAGGGTCAGATTGTTTTGATCGAGTAGGAATTTTTCTAACCATTCAATACTTTCTACATCCAAATGGTTGGTTGGCTCATCCAGCAGTAACACATCAGGTTGGGTCAGTAAGGCACGTGCCAACAGCACGCGACGCTTACGACCACCCGATAAATCGGCTAAATCGGCATTCGGATCCAGTCCCATCTTGCTTAAAATGGCATTGACTTTATTTTCCAAAGCCCAGCCATCGAGCAGATCTAATTTGTGTTGTAAGTTGCCCATGCGGTCGCAAGCTTCCATGTCACCTAGGGTGCAGGCATCGCTCGCTTCGTGATATGCTTTCAGTACAGTCGCTGCTTCGCCTGCACCATCGGCAACGATGTCGGCAACTTTGCCTGAATCCATTGGAACGTCTTGCGCCAGCATAGATACGGTTAAGCCATTTTGAATGGAAACTTCACCCGAGTCTGGGAGTAAGCTACCTTCAATCAGTTTAAGTAGTGTCGACTTACCTTCACCATTACGGCCAATCAAACACACTCGTTCGCCACGTTCTAGGTTAAAATTCGCGCCGTCGAGCAGGGCAGGTCCACCAAATGCAAGTTGGACATCCCTTAAAGTAATATAGGCCATAATGTTTCCTGAAATCTCAAATGAGGACTTTAAATGACTAAACAACAAAATCTTGATAATCAGGCGTCATTTTCCGCACCCATTGAAGATTTGCAAGTCCGAATTGCATTTTTGGATGATTTAGTTGATCAGTTGAATGATCAGGTAGCACGCCAAAATGTCGAAATTGCTGATTTAAAAAAACAAATGCAGTTGTTGTATCAACGTGTGGAATCGGCTGATTTATCGGAAGGTATTGAAGTTTTTGATCCTTTAACCAATATACCACCCCATTATTAATCTTATTTGTAGATTGAAATGAGGTGCTTGAATTCGCTTCATTTCAAATCTGGGAACACGGGGCAAGGCTTGACCTTTTTCCCGCTTCCCGTTCTAATGCACCCTCTTTGCTCATCTCTCATGACTGTGTGTTTATGTCTGTTAAAGCGGTTTTGTTCGATCTAGAAAATAATATGCCAACGGCAAAGATGTTACGCGATCTCGTGCAGCATTATCCCACTTTATATCTGTTTAACTGCACAGGTCAGTTTGCCTATACGCTGGAAGATCTCACTGAATTTGCAACGTGGGTTAGCAGTGGGCAAGTGGTGATTTTAGAAACCGTCGAAGCCAAAGAAAAAGAATTTGAGTATGCGGTCTTGGTCGGACAGTTAATGACCTTGCTCGAACCTGAAACGCATGTCGAAGTGATTTCGGCGACAAAAAGCAGTTCACTGTTAATTGATTTAATGCGCGGTTCTGCTTTGAGTTGCAGTTTGATTCAAATTCAAGACACGAGCGACGCCAGCAAACCGAAATACAAAATCCCAAGTCTGGCTGTGATTCAAAGTAAACCCTATTTGCAGCAAGTGAAACAGTATTGTGAAGCTTTGGCAAAGATGTCGGGTAAACCCAATACCGTAGACTCCTTAAAAAACTCGGTAATGAATATTTTGCAAGTGGTGCCAGAAAAAGCACAGCACTTGGTGGGCATGCTGATTAATCTGAAAATTGTCAAACGTTATGATGAGCAGATTAATTTTCGTAAGAAAGTATTAAAACAGTGGGCGCAATTGCATCAGGAACAAGATCAGGCTGAATTAGTAACGTCGACCAATTTAGATCAAGCAGTGCAACAATTACAGGCTTCCGCAGAACAAGAAGCTCCGACTACAGCGGAACAACCAGTACAAGATCCTTTGTTTAAGGATTTCGGGAAAATAGACCCTGTACAGTTGGAAGTGGCGAAAAAACTGCGTGAATTGAAAAATGATAAGCCCAAAGACATTTATGCCTTACGTGATTTATTAGAACAAATGTTTCCCAAAGCCGATATCCGTTTGCTGCTCAAAGAATTGATCGAAAAGGGATATATTTACTGGAATGGGCATGAAGTTCTATATAGTCATGAAATGTTCTTGAATTAGAAAAATTTATATGAGGGGAAGCATGAAAAAAATACTGTTATTAGATATAGAGAATTTGCATAAAACAGAAAATGAAATTTTACAGCTATTGAAGACTTATGCTTTTGTATATTTAGTTTATGCGAAGTCGCCTATTGTAATAAGTTTAGATGGTTTACAAAGGCTATCAGAATTTATCACGAATAAGCGTTTGGTTTTAATTAAAATGCCGAAAGCAGGACCTGATGCAGCGGATTTTGGATTAGCTTTTCTTGCAGGGCAGCTATCGATTCAAATGGATCAAGTTGATATTGAATTTGATGTTATGTCTAATGATAAGAAATTTGAATATATTGTTGATTTACTTAAGATTATGGGGTTTCAAGCTCGGCAACTAAAAAAAGAGCTTATGCCAATAAAAAATATAAAATCTTCTTTAGAATCAATTGACCCAAATAAAAATGAATTCAAGCCACTTATTCTAGCAATTCAATTATTGATAAAAAATCAACCTAAGCAATTTAATTCATTAAACAATGCACTAAAGTCATGGTTGAAAGGAAAAGCGATAAACATCAAGCATTTGATTGAACAATTGAAAGAATATCAATTTATCAAAATTAAGGACCAAAATGTCAGCTATGAATTGGCGCGAATGAAGGAAGCTTTAAAGTTTCAAGAGAAAAGAGAGACAGAAAAATTAGTAGTAGAATTACCAAAAATTCAGGAAATACAAACTAAGCCACATTTACAAAGGATAAAAATATACAGCAATTACTTAAGCAAAATTATGAAGAGTAAACCTGCAAAAGCAAATAGTTTATTAAACTCTATACAATCTGTCTTAAGATTGAATAATCAACAGGCAACGCAAGATTTTATGAATATTCTAATAAAACAAAATCTTGTTAAAAATGAAAATAATAAATTGATTTATAATGATGCTCTTATATTGGCATGGTCCAGTTTAGAGGATAGCTGTATCACACAACCATTGGTTCAACCAATAATAAATGAACAACTAAACTCTGAAATAGCATCATAAACTTTCTACATTTCATAGAAATAGTAGAATCCAATTTATTTTTCTTTTTAGCGATGCTTGCGTTTTATATTGTGCTTATGCAACTCTAATAAAAGATAAAAAAGGTTTTTTTATGGAACATACTGGAATTTGGGTTGCTGTTATCATTGTGGTTTTTGTGCTGGGATCAATTTTTGGTCTCCGCGTCAGTCCGCGTGAAAAGGCTTTGGGCTTAATGCGCGAGAAAGCACGTAAAATGGGTTTACACCCACGCTTGGTGGCTGCGCCTGACTGGACCAAAATTCCCAAGGCATCTTCAGATCGTGCCAGTATGGTGGCGTATTACAGTGTCCTGATTCCCGATGCACGTTTGCCGCTAATGCGCGCCCGTGTTGAAGAACAGCAGCTTAAGCTGGTGCATGGTGATGAAAAATTTAATAATTTTCCCATTGCATTAAAGGGCATTTATGCTATTGATATGCAGGCAAACTGTGTAGGAACCTATTGGGACGAAGAAGCTGATTTAAGAGCAACCCAATTAGAAGACATCAAAGCATATTTACATTCTTTGGCTGAGCTTTAATTTTTAGATTCACTGAAATAGGAAAAACGGTTAACTATGGCGAATGCTCCTCGATCCACATCCAAAAGCACCACAGCAAAATCTTCCGATGCTGGGAATAAGCGTGCCTTAGTGATTGTGGAGTCGCCTGCAAAAGCGAAAACAATCAACAAATACTTGGGTTCAAACTACATTGTAAAATCCTCTGTAGGTCATGTTCGTGACTTACCTACGGGTGGTTCAGGTAAAACTGCAGACAAGAAAACTGCTACTTCCAGAGCCAAACTGACCGATGCACAAAAAGCTGAAAAAGCACAACAAGCTTTGGTCAACCGTATGGGGGTAGACCCTGAACATGACTGGAAGGCACATTATGAAGTGCTTCCAGGCAAAGAAAATGTGGTTGCAGAATTAAAGAAACTGGCATCGCAAGTCGATGAAGTCTACCTCGCAACGGACTTGGACCGTGAAGGGGAAGCCATTGCTTGGCATTTAAAAGAAGTGATTGGCGGTGATGATTCACGTTACCAACGCGTGGTATTTAACGAAATTACCAAAAATGCCATTCAAGAAGCCTTTAAGCATCCAGCACGTTTGGACACCAATAAAGTTAATGCACAACAGGCGCGTCGTTTCCTTGATCGCGTGGTGGGCTTTATGATTTCTCCTTTATTGTGGGAGAAAATTGCGCGTGGTCTATCTGCAGGACGCGTACAGTCAGTTGCCGTGAAACTGGTGGTTGAGCGTGAACGAGAAATTCGTGCCTTCATTCCTGAAGAATATTGGCAAGTGTTTGCAGACACCAAATCGTCAAGTGATGAGATTCGTCTTGAAGCGGTGAAACAAGCAGGCAAGACCCTAAAATTACGCAATAAAGCTGAAACTGATGCTTTATTGAAAATTTTGAAAGATGCGGATTATAAAGTTTCAGCACGTGAGGATAAACCAACCAAGGTCAATCCAAGTGCGCCGTATATTACCTCGACGTTACAGCAAGCAGCCAGTACGCGTTTAGGGTTCTCGGTCAAGAAAACCATGATGTTGGCGCAGCGTTTGTATGAGGCGGGTTTTATTACCTATATGCGTACCGACTCGACATTCTTGAGTGATGATGCGGTGAATATGGTGCGTCACCATATTGAAACGGAATTTGGTGCTAAATACCTGCCAGCAAAACCAAATCGTTATGGAAACAAAGCGGGTGCACAAGAAGCGCATGAAGCGATTCGTCCATCCAATGTTGGCTTAAAAGGCGATAGCTTGGTTGGTGTAGAACGTGATGCGCAGCGTTTATATGATTTAATCTGGCGTCAATTCGTGGCGTGTCAGATGACACCAGCAGAATATCTATCTTCTACGATTTTGGTTGATGCTAACGGTGTTGAGCTAAAAGCTAAAGGTCGTACCTTGGTGTTTGATGGCTTTACCAAAGTACGTGGTCAAAACAAGTCTGATGATGATGTGCTACTGCCTGCCGTGAAAGTGGGTGAAGTGCTGAATCTAGAAAAACTTGATCCATCACAACATTTTACCAAACCACCTGCGCGTTTTACTGAAGCTTCTTTGGTGAAAGAGTTGGAAAAACGGGGAATTGGCCGTCCATCGACCTATGCTGCGATTATTTCGACCATTCAAGATCGTGGTTATGTGAAACTGGAAAATCGCCGCCTATTTGCTGAAAAAATGGGTGAGATTGTCACGGATCGCTTGGATGAAAGTTTTAATAACCTGATGAACTATGACTTTACTGCGGACCTTGAAGGTCAGCTAGATAAAGTTGCAGATGGTGAACGGAACTGGAAAGAATTACTGGATAGTTTCTATGGTGATTTTAAAAAGCGTCTAACCACTGCACAAGGTGATAGCGGCATGCGTCGTAATCAACCTGTCGAAGTGGATGCGGTTCAGTGTCCTGAATGTTCACGCCCGATGCAGATTCGTACCGGAACGACGGGTGTATTCTTGGGTTGCTCGGGTTATAACTTGCCACCCAAAGAACGTTGTAAAGGAACGCTAAATTTAACACCTGTGGAATCACTGGCGGCACTCTCTGATGATGATGCTGCCGAAACCGCAGACTTAATGTCGAAAAAGCGTTGTCCGATTTGCGGCACAGCAATGGACAGTTATGTCATCGATGGTGGGCGTAAACTGCATGTCTGTGGTAACAATCCAGATTGTGCGGGCTTCGAGCTAGAAGAAGGCGAATTCAAGATTAAGGGCTATGATGGTCCGACTATTCCTTGCGACAAATGTGATGGTGAAATGCAACTCAAGACGGGGCGTTTTGGACCGTACTTTGCGTGCATGAGCTGTGACAATACCCGTAAGGTCTTGAAGAGTGGTCAGCCAGCGCCTCCGCGTGTCGATCCTATTAAAATGGAACACTTACGCTCAAGCAAGCATGATGATTTCTTTGTATTGCGTGATGGGGCTGCGGGTCTGTTCTTGGCAGCAAGTAAGTTCCCGAAAATTCGTGAAACGCGTGCGCCAAAAGTGTCTGAGTTACGTTCTGTGGCTGAACAGCTTGATCCAAAATATCAATTTATTTTGCAAGCGCCAGATGTCGACCCTGAAGGCAACCCGACCTTGGTGAAATTCAGCCGTAAAAACCAAGCGCAATATATTGGTTCCGAAACGCCTGAAGGAAAGCAGACCAAGTGGTCATTGGTTTTCCAAGATGGGAAATGGGTTGAAGCTTAACTTTTAATGCTATAAAGAGTGCTGACGTAAGTCGGCATTTTTTATGTCAAAATGATTTATATAAGAAATTAAAAATATATTTGGGGGAATAGTGGACATTCAAACGAAAAAGTTTGCTGTGTTAATTGATGCAGATAATTCATCTATTGGTGCCATTTCATCTGTTTTGGAAGAAGTCGCTAAATATGGGATTGCAAGTGTAAAGCGAGTCTATGGGGATTGGAGTAATGAAACGCTGAAGAAATGGCGAGATGTTTTATTACCTCATGCAATTACTCCCGTTCAGCAATTTGCCTATACAAAAGGTAAAGATGCGACGGATATGATTTTAATTATTGATGCAATGGATTTACTCTATGCAGGTGCATTAGATGGTTTTTGCATTGTATCTAGTGACAGTGACTTTACACCTTTAGCATCGCGTATTCGTGAAAATGGTTTAAGTGTTTATGGCTTTGGCAAAAAATCTACGCCAGAAGCCTTTAAAAAGGCTTGTGATAAATTCATTTCAGTAGAAAATCTGATAATTGAAGAAAAAGAAGACATTAAACAAAGTGAAGAACCAAAGAAAGAAGCTAATAAAGAAAATATTAAAATAGCACCCCTTGAACAAGAAAATAATAAACAACAGATAGATAAAGCGACTTTGAACCTTATTTATAAAGCTGTTAAAGATAACTCTGATGAAAGTGGTTGGGCTTACTTGGGGACTATTGGGACATATATTTCTACAGTGAAACCTGATTTTGATACTCGTAATTATGGCTATGATAAATTATCTGGGCTTGTAAAGGTATTAGGGCTATTTGAAACGAGAATGCAAGGTAGTCAAATGTATCTTAGGAAAAGTAGCTTTAGTTCATTTATTAAGTTGGTTCAGAAGGCAATCAGTCAACATTCAGCAGTAAATGATTGGGTGCATATTCAGGATGTAATTAAGTTTTTAAAAAAATCTGATTTGAATATAAGAAACTATGAAGAAGCTATTGAGTCGATCCATCAGGGCTGGATCGAAGTTAAGAATATCAACGAGTCGAAATTTATTCGGACAAATAAAGTTATGCCGTGATTTCCAAACTTCAACTGAAATTTAGAAAAGAGGGTACGGTATGTGGAAAAAAATTAGAATCTTGTGCTTGTTACTGATTTTACTCATTGTCGCAGTCAATGCATGGCGAGACCAAAATCAGAACTGGGATAAACCCGTCATCGTGCTATTGCATCCAATCAATGCAGATGGTCAAGCCACTACGCAACAGTACATTCAGCAATTATCTTTGAGCGATCTCGGTGCTGTGCAGCCGTATTTGCAGCAAATGTCGACCCATTATCGTGGTCAGCCTATACAGCTTTATTTAAATTTGGGGCGTGAATTAACCCAGAAACCACCTAAAGTACCTGAGCAGGCGAAATTGCTGGATATCATCTGGTGGAGTCTGAAATTCCGCTTTTACGATTGGAAACAGCACCAGCGCAGTGATGGAGCATCTGCTGTGACTCTATATTTGAATTATTATGATCCACAGTTAACCAATCAGTTAAAACACTCGACCGCTTTGGAAAAGGGACGTATTGGGGCAGTGAATCTGTATGCCAGCAAAAAACAAAATGAGCAAAATCAGATTGTTTTGGTGCATGAACTGTTGCATGCCTTTGGTGCAAGCGATAAATATGATGCAGCTACAGGGCAACCCTTGTATCCGCAGGGTTATGCAGCACCTAATCAGAAGCCACTATTTCCACAACCCAAAGCAGAGTTGATGGCGGGACATCTACCTATTTCTGCTCAACAAAGCAAAATGCCTGATCGTTTAGACGATACCGTATTAAATCAAATCACAGCTCTGGAAATCGGCTGGATTAAATGAGTTGTGTATAACTTAAATTTTATCCACAGTATGGATGTTTGCTGTGGATAAAAAAGATGCAGTTTGATAACAGACATTCATTGAAAAAACGGTAACAATCATTTTATTCCATCGTAACGACTTGAGAAAAAATATGAAAACAGTTGGAAATGATTTGGTTCGTCATCAATTACATGAAAATCGAAAATGGTATTTGGCACTCGGCATTTTGCTGACAGTCTTTGGTTTTGTTTTATTGGCTGCTTTACCGTTTGCAACACTCTCGGCAGTTTATTTGTTTGGGATGTTGATGATGATTGGTGGTGCATTGCACTTGATTGCAGCATTTAAAATTTTTGAGGGTGGTTATCGCTGGCTCTGGGCGGCATTTGCTATTTTCTATCTCATCGCAGGTTATTATGCATTTACCACACCTGTAAAAACCGCGATTGTACTGACCAGCTTCTTGGCGATTTTCTTGGTGATTGCGGGGATCGTGCGCAGTGTGAATGCCTTTATGCTCAAACCTTTGGCAGGTTGGGGCTGGACGCTGTTCTCAGGAATACTCACTTTTGTTACTGGGGTGATTATTTTGATGTCACCAACAGCGCCGTTTTGGGTGCTGGGGATGTTCCTTGCGGTCGATATTCTGTTCCAAGGTATTAACTATTTAACTTTGGCATCGTATATCAAACATGAAGTGCCAAAGAGTTCGGCTGATGTCTAAGGTGATTACCCTTTTAGTTGAAGAAGAGTGCTATATGCACTCTTTTTTATTGCGTATGATGGAGTTGGATTTTTAGCGAAATACAATTTTTCCATGACTAAAACTTTTGTCCTTGCTCCTGATTCATTTAAAGAAAGTATGACAGCCCAACAGGCTTGTCAGGCTATGCAACGGGGCTTGCAGCGGGTTTTTCCAGAGGCTGCATATATTCATGTGCCTATGGCAGATGGCGGTGAAGGAACGGTAGATGCCTTGGTTGCTGCCGCACAAGGTGAGAGTGTGAGTTGTACGGTGTCGGGTCCTCTCATTGAACAGAAAATTGAGACCTATTTCGGTTTGATTGATCAAGGGCAAACGGCTGTGATTGAAATGGCGAAAGCCAATGGCATCCATTTACTTGAGCCATCATTGCGCAATCCATTCCTCACTACCACGTTTGGAACAGGAGAAATGATCAAACTGGCACTTAATCAGGGGGTGTCTAAAATCATTATTGGTTTAGGTGGTAGTGTCACTAATGATGCGGGGATGGGTATGGCACAAGCCCTTGGCGTATGCTTTTTAGATGCACAGGGTCAGTCTGTTACTCTAGGTGGCGGGCAACTGCATCACATTGTTCAGATTGATTTATCGAATCTAGATAGTCGATTGGCACAAGTTGAGATGCTGATTGCGAGTGATGTGAATAATCCACTTTGTGGTGAAAATGGCGCATCACGGGTGTTTGGACCACAGAAAGGTGCAAGTCCAGCAATGGTGCAGCAATTGGATCAGAACCTTGCTTATTTCGCCAATCTAGTTCAATCCCAACTCCAACTTGATTATGCCCATGTTGCAGGGGCTGGTGCAGCAGGTGGCTTGGGATTTGGGCTAATGGCTTTTGCAGGGGCAAAAATCCGCTCTGGGGCAGAAATCATCATTGAAGAAACACGATTGGCTGAAAAAATTGAACAGGCGGATTATGTGCTGACTGGTGAGGGAGGAATCGATTTTCAAACCAAATTTGGCAAAACCCCCTATGGTGTAGCGCAAGTGGCAAAAAGGCTGAATAAGCCTGTCATCGCTTGTGCAGGCGCAATTGGTAAAGGAATTGAGGAGCTATATACAGAGGGCTTTACGGCAGTTTTTGGTATCGTAGATGGGGCCTGTGATTTGCAAATGGCATTAAGCCATGGAGAACAAAACTTAGCGCGAACCTGTGGAAATATTGCGCGCTTGCTGGCGATGCGTTGATACTCATCCTCTTGACATGGAAAAGTTGCAATCTTCATTCCCATACTGGATTCGGTTTTATGGCGGGGATTTGCTAAACTATGCCTCTATCTAGCACGATGAGACATTATGAGTTTAGCCAGCCTAATTGATGAATTAAACCCGCAACAAAAACAAGCTGCCACGACTGCATCACAACACAGTCTGGTGCTCGCAGGGGCTGGCTGTGGCAAAACCAAAACCATTGTGGCGCGTGCTGCCTATCTCATTGAACAAGGCATTCCTGCCAACCAAATTCAAATTTTGACCTTCACTCGACGTGCAGCCAGTGAAATTGTAGCGCGAGTAGAATTGGCATTGGGCGAGCAAGCTAAAGGGCTTCGCGCCTCGACTTTTCATACTTTTTGTATGTATTTATTGCGTCGTGTACCGAAAGCATTTGGGTTGGAACAATTTTCAATTATTGATCGGGATGATCAGTTGATGATGTTCCGCCTTATTCGCGGTAAAGACGATAAGAAAAATCCCAATCAACTACCTAAACCACAAGAGCTATGTGATTTATATTCTTTTGCACGCAATACCCGTCAGAAATTGAGTGATGCTTTAGAAAAGCAGCATCCTGAACATCTGGTGTTTAAAGATCAAATTGCCAAGATCATGCAAGAGTACGAGACACGCAAGCGTGCACGTGGCTTTCTGGATTATGATGATATTTTGGCAATCGTTGCCTCAGCACTCGCGCAATCTGAGGGCTTGGTCGATTATGTCGCCTCCATCTGTAAGCACATGCTGGTCGATGAAATGCAGGACACCAATCCCTTGCAGTGGGCTTTGCTTGAACCGTTAAAGGATAAAGTTAGCTTATTTTGCGTAGGAGATGATGCGCAGTCGATTTATGGTTTCCGCGGTGCTGATTTTGAAAATATCCACCATTTTAAAGAACGTGTTCCAGATGCGGTGGTGTATAAACTGGAAAAGAACTATCGCTCTACTCAAGAAATTTTAGATTTGTCCAATTGGTTGCTCGATCAGTCGGAAATTCGTTATGAGAAACGTTTGGATGCGCATCGTGGTGAGGGCATTAAGCCGCGCATGCATATTTTTCCGAATGAGTTTGATGAAGCCAAGTGGATTGCGATTGATATTAAAGAGCGCCATTACCTGCAAGGGCATCAATGGTCGGATCATATGGTCTTGGTGCGCTCCAGTTTTGCTGCGCGGCATATCGAGGCAGCTTGTATTGCAGCCAATGTGCCATATCGTTTTATTGGCGGGATGAAATTGCTGGAAACCGCGCATGTCAAAGATCTACTCAGCCTGTTACGGGTCATTGCCAATCCGCTGGATGATATTGCGTGGATGCGTTTTTTGACCTTGTGGAATGGCGTGGGTGATGTGGGGGCGAGCCGCCTAGCACAGCAATTGTTAATCGAACCTGAATTTGATGCGATTTTTCCTAAACTGGAACAGTTTGGGCGGATTCCTGATGAAACTTTGCTGATCATGAAGCAGATGACGGTGCTGAAACAGGAAGTACACGCTTGTGTCTGTTTGGGGATTCAAGCCCTTGAAACGCAATTGGCAGAAAATTACAAGAAAGACTGGAACCGTCGCCAAGGTGATTTTGACTTGGTGAAACAACTGGCAGCCAAACATGCACAACTGAGTGAGTTTCTGGAGGAATACGTGCTTGATCCTGTCTCCATTTCAGAAATTGAACGTCAGTCGGATAGCGATGTGGTCACGCTGATTACCATTCACTCGGCCAAAGGTACAGAACAGAAAGTTTGCTATGTGGCGAATGTGACGCCAGGGCAGTATCCACACGCACGGGCACAAGGAGATTTTGACGAGGTGGAAGAAGAACGCCGTGTACTGTATGTGGCGCTCACACGGGCGAAAAATGAATTGATTCTGACCAAGCAGAATTTAAGTTTATGGGCACGTGATCAAGTAGATGAGCAGGGGCGTAAAGTGGAAAGTTATTTTCTAAATGATTTACAGCGCCAATTGTGTACCATGGAAACACATCATAAAACCCGCCAACAGACGGTGAAAAGTGCTTTAATTGAACGTCAGTCAATTGATTTAGATTTTGGGATAAATCTCGATTAAACTATCGCTATTGCGAAGCTCAAAAGCCAATTTCATGCTGCTTTTGAGTATTTGCCTATTTTAAGGTTTAAAGATGAAAATTTTAGTTCGTAATTTAGAACGTACTGTCAAAGAAGATGAATTGCTGAAGCTGTTTCAACAATACGGCACGGTAGAAACTTGCCAGTTGGTATTGGATGCTGAAACAGGTAAATCCAAAGGTTTTGCTTTTGTGGAAATGCCACATGGTCGCGAAGCGGTGAAAGCGATTAAAGCACTCAACACCTTGCGTTTACATGGCACGGGTATTCGCGTCAAGCAAGCTGAAGACAAGCCGCAGACTTAAATGAAAAGGAGCAGAATATGCTCCTTTTTTATGGCTGTCTGATTTGATGGCTGAAATTGGTTGAGCTGAATTAGATCATGCATAATTTTGATTGTGCATTGAATTCAATTAAGTTTAATCTTAGTGCTGTAACAAATGCCCAAAAAATAGGAAATTCGTATGTCCCGTGTTGCTCGCTTCCATGCCGACCGTACCAATCAGAAATTATATTTTGCACGTTTGTCGTGTCAGCAAGCCGAGCAAATCGATCATGTCCAACAAGCACAGGCCTACCGTGAAGCAGCTGTCTTTCATTTACATGGTGCAGTTCTTGCATTTTTACAGGAATTAGTGCGTTATTACCGTCTAAATGATTTTCAGCCGACCTTAAAGTCGATTGAAGAACAGATGGCGGCCAAAGGTCAAGTATCACCTGAAGTCGTGGTGATGCAACAACTCTCGAAAGATGGCTTTATTGCAGAGCTTAAGCGTGCTTATCGCATGTGTCAGTATGCGCCAGAACCAAGTGCGCCAGAGCCAGAGGATGAAACTTCTTCGAATCTCATTATTAAGGTGACGCAAACGCCTCAGGCATGGTTGCCTGACACCAAAATTTTACGTGAGTGGCATCGTGATTTGACCCAGTTAATCGATGGTTTTCGTAACGAAATGGTGGAATTCTAGGCAAAGCCAAGCAAATGCTTGAAGTTTCGTTTTTTGACCCGATATTAATAAGTCTAAGGATGCAAAGCGCAACTGCCTTTGCCACCATGTTGAACATGGAGAAATATATGTCTATAGAGCAATTGAAAGAATTATTTGGGAATCAGGAAGCGGTTCTAGAATTAGTTCAACTTGAAGATGGTGAGTTGGCGTTGCGAAATGCAGGCTCGGAAAAAGATCCTTTGGTTAAAATTCAATTTAGCGATGAAGTCAAAGCATTGCTAGGTGATCAAACTGCCGTGATTGCACAGCACATGATACAGGCAGCGTTGTTTGGCTTGCTTGAAAAACAAGTGAATGAATGGCAAGCCGAGGTTGTGGACGAAAAACCACAGTTTATGAGCTGAGTTCCATTAGCGAAAAAAGCGCACACGAAGTGCGCTTTTTTTATGTTTATTTTATGTTTAAAGCTTAATGACTTGGTGCTTGGTGATGGGCAATCTCAATTTGATTGAGAATATGATTACTCATATTTTTCGCCATTTCTTCTTTGGCTAAATACACTTCACCGATATTTTCTTTACGGATCACTTCGGCTTCTTGTTTGCTTTCTGCGCAGATCAGCACTTGAATTTGCGGGTTCAGGGTTTTGGCAATATCGACAATTTTGTGAATATCAAGAATATCCATTGGAGATAGCACCAATAGCCGTGCATGTTGAATATGCGCTTGAATCAGTACGCCCGGTTCAGTGGCCACACCTGAAACGGCAGCAATGCCTTTTTCACGCAAGTCTTCGACGATCTCACGGTTTTCTTCGGCAATCACGACTTTAATTTTTTCTGCCATCAAGGTTTTGGTGATGCGACGTCCCACTTCACCATGACCGACTATCACCACCTGATCACGCAGATAATCCTGCGAGACTTCATCGGGTAGCATGGCGAGAGGGTCACCACTACGTTCCAAGAGGCGTGCAAGGGAGGAGCGTTCACGAATCCAGTTCTGAATCGGTTCAATTGCAGAGAAGATAAACGAGTTCAGGGTAATTGAAATTAAGGCGCCTGCCAGAATTAAATTCTGTCCTTCCAGTGAAAGGAGTTTTAACGATACGCCCAGCGTAGCAAGAATGAAGGAAAATTCACCAATTTGTGCTAGAGATGCACCCACCGTCAAGGCAGTATTGATTGGGTAGCGGAAGAACAGCACCAATGCCATCGCGGCAATAGTTTTACCCACCATGATAATCCCAACCACAGCCAAGACGTGTTCAGGCTGTTCCCATAAAATGCTTGGGTCAAACAGCATGCCGACTGAAACGAAAAACAGGATTGAGAAAATTTCACGTAAGGGCAGGGTTTCTTCTTCTGCACGGTGGCTAAAGTCAGACTCCTTGACCACCATACCTGCAAAGAAAGCACCAAGTGCCATTGAAACACCAAAGACCTTATATGCGCCAAAGGCGATTGATACGGCTGCAGCAACCACAGTCAGGGTAAACAGCTCACGTGAGCCGAGACGGGCAACAAATTGCATAATCAGCGGTACTAGACGCTTGCCGACAATTAACATGAAGGCAATGAATCCAGCGACTTTCAAAAGGGTGAGTCCCAGTGTCAGCCAGATATTGCCACTTTCAGCATGCGCCGTCATGGGCTCTCCACCGAGCAAGACGGCGGTAGCAGGGAGCAAGACCAAAACCAAGACCATCACCAGATCTTCAACCAAGAGCCAGCCCACGGCAATTTTACCATTAACCGAATTGAGTAGACCTCGATCACCTAAGGCTTTAAGTAATACCACCGTACTGGCACAGGATAAGCTTAGACCAAACACCAGTGCAGAGCCAAAGCTCCACCCCCAGAGCATGGAGACACCAATCCCCAGCAAAGTCGCCACGGCAATTTGCAGAATCGCACCCGGTAGGGCAATGCGTCGCACTTGTAACAGGTCATTCAGGGAAAAGTGCATGCCTACGCCAAACATCAGGAACATGACGCCCAATTCGGCAAGTTGGTTGGCGAGTTGAATATCCGCAACAATCCCCGGGGTGTTGGGGCTAATAATAATGCCCGCAATTAAATATCCGATCAGCGGGGGGAGGCGTAAACGTGCGGCAAGATAACCAAAGATCAGCGCTAAGCCAAAACCAAAAGCCAGTAATATGATGAGGTCTACATTATGTGGCACTAAAAACTCCTTAAACACAAGTTAAGGGTGAAAAGAAAATAAGCACAAAGAATGCCAAAAAGTTATTTAAGTTTATCAAGGCGCATAAAAAAAATGCAAAAAAAAACGACCTAAGAATAGGTCGTTTCTTTTTAAGAATCTAAAATTATTTGATTTTAGCTTCTTTGAAGATTACGTGTTGACGGATTTTTGGATCAAATTTTTTGATTTCCATTTTTTCCGGCATAGTACGTTTGTTTTTAGTAGTGGTATAGAAATAACCTGTACCAGCTGTAGAAACTAAGCGAATCTTATCACGCATTGTCCTGACTCCTTACTTAGATCTTTTGACCTTGAGCACGTAGGTCAGCAACAACCTTTTCAATGCCCAATTTGTCGATAATACGCATACCTTTAGTGGTTAAACGAAGACGTACGAAACGTTTTTCGCTTTCTAACCAGAAACGGTGGTGATGCAGGTTCGGCTCGAACCGGCGCTTAGTTTTGTTGTTGGCGTGTGAGACGTTGTTACCAACGACTGGACGCTTGCCGGTAACTTGGCAAACCTTAGACATGGTGTAACTCCATTGATTTAGCCAACAGCAAATCTGTATGGCCAGTCAAAAATAAACGGATTGAATTCATTCAAGGGGCGTTTTATACCAAAAATGCGCTTAAAAGACAAGCGATTTTTCGTAAAACGGGACACGATCTGGTGCAATAGATCATGCCTTGATCACTTAGCGAAGAAGAGTTTTCAAAATCAATTTGTGAATCGGCTTATTAAACGGTGGGAGAATGTATTTAAAGCTGTAAAGCTTTGGATTCGACATCATAGACCGTTCATTCGACAAACTGAAGAAACCTTCTGGACCATGATATTTTCCCATTCCCGATGCACCAACGCCACCAAATGGTAAATCGTCTTGTGCAACATGGGTTAATACCGTGTTTTGTCCAAAATGCCCTGAATGGGTACGCTGTGCGACATATTCCGCACGCGCCTGATCAAAGTCGAAGTAGTATAAAGCAAGTGGACGAGGACGGCTATTAATAAAGTCGATTACATCGTCAATTTGTTCATATTCCATGATGGGCAAGAGCGGACCGAAGATTTCATTTTGCATAATCTGCATATCTGGGGTGACGCCAGCAACCAGCGTAGGCGCGATTTTACGCACATCACTGAGCTGTTCTTGCAGCGGGTTAATCTCGATAATCTGTGCACCACGTGTTTGTGCATCATCTAAATAGCTTTGCAGACGCTGGTATTGCTTGTCATTAATAATCGCAGTGTAATCCTGATTGTCCTTGAAGTCTGGATACATCTCTAAAACGCAGGCTTTAAACTTTTCAATAAACTCTGGGGTTTTGCCTTTCGGTAAGAACATAAAATCAGGAGCAACACAGGTTTGACCTGCATTCCAGAGTTTACCCACCGCAACCCGCTGCGCGACATCATCTAGATCAATAGACGGATGGACCAAGACAGGGGATTTGCCACCTAACTCTAAAATAACGGGGACTAAATTTTCTGAAGCGGCTGCCATGACCGTTTTACCGACATTGGTCGAGCCTGTGAAAATAATTTTGTCAAAAGCCAAATGACTAAAGGCATCGGAAATAACACCACCGCCATTAATCACGGCAACCAGTTCCTGTGGGTAAATTTCAGATAACGCCAGTTCAAGTACACGACCAAAATTACAAGAAGAGCTGGAAACCTTAATCATGGCATGGTTGCCTGCTGCCAATGCGCAAATCAGTGGACCGACAGACAGTAATAAAGGATAGTTCCACGGTGCAATAATGCCGACCACGCCTAAAGGCTGGTATTCCACCCATGCTTTGGCAGGCTGATGAATGATTCCGACGTGTCGCTTGGAGGGCTTCATCCATTTAGACAAATGCTTGCTATAATATTTAATCTGCTCGAGGCAAGTGAGTAATTCGCCGATTTTGGTTTCGGCAATAGAACGGTTACCATAATCGAGGTCAATTGCTTCTGCGAATTGATCTTGGTACTTAACCAAGATACGCTTAAGCCGTGCTAAACGATCAATACGTTCCTTTGCTGTGGGTAAAGGATAACGTTGGTAAGCATGTTTTTGTTGTTCAAGTACGTCGTGTAAGTATTGAAGATCAAAAGCATGTGGTGTCATTGCCGTTGTTTTTGTTTGACTGTTCATGACGCACTACCAGTTACATTAAAGCGGATAATTAAATTTTTAGAGCAAATGCTCTAAATAGTCAAGTCACTTACTGTGTTAGTTTTCTAACCCATTGAATATATGGTTACTTTAGGATGTCTCACTCCAAAACGGTGAAAACCAAAGAACGCATTTTGCAATTAAGTTTGCAGCTGTTTAATGAACGTGGTGAACGCTCAGTCACGACCAATCATATTGCGGCTGAATTGGGTATGAGCCCAGGCAATTTGTATTACCACTTTCGCAATAAAAACGAAATTATTAAGGAGTTGATGGAGCAATACCAGAGAGAAACGCTGGAAATGCTCGCACTTCCTGACGATCGGGCATTGGATGTAAATGACAAAATCAGTTATTTCCAAGTCTTAAGCAACCAATTGTGGGCCTATCGTTTCCTACACCGTGATGTGTATCACTTGGTGGAAAATAATGAAGATTTCCGCAAAATGTATCCGCGTTTTGCCGGTCAGGTGATGCAACAGGGTCAAAAGATTTATCAGGCTTTTGTGGATGCAGGGCTGATGCAAATGACGGCCTCTGAAATTGAAGCCTTGGTGATTAACCTGTGGATTGTACTCACCAACTGGACCAACTTCTTATATATGTCGGGTCATATCAGTGACTCGAATCATTTGGAAGAAAAGTGGGTCTGGCAGGCACTGCGTCAAATGGTGTTCCTTGAGGGGGCGTATTTACGCGGTGAAAGCCGTGAAACGTATGAGCGCTTACTGGAAAGTTTTGGTCCTTCAGAGCTATTTGCCAGTCTGTCACACGCGAAAAACAATTGAAGCTGAAACAAGCTATTTAGAAAGCGTTTAAAACGCGCTAGAATACTCGGCTTATTTAAATTAGGTGTAACAAGAACCAACATGAACATGACCACTGCTAACACGGCACGCTTACTGATTACTTGTGAAGATAAGCCAGGTATCGTGCAGGCTGTATCGAGCTTTTTGTATCATCAGGGAGCAAATATTACCGCACTTGATCAATACGCGACGGAAGCTACGGGCGGGCGTTATTTCATGCGTGTTGAGTTTGAATTAGACCATCTGCAATCACGTAAAGAAAGTCTGATTCAGACCTTTGCAGTGAATGTGGCAGAGCGTTATGCCATGCAATGGCGTTTTGCATTTGTTAGTGACGTGAAAAAAGTCGGTATTTTGGTGTCTAAAGTCGACCATGCTTTGCTTGAGCTGTTATGGCGTCATGCACGTGGTGGTTTGCCTTGTGAAATTACCAAAGTGGTGTCGAACCATCCTGATTTGCGTGAAGCGGTTGAAAACTTCGGTATTCCATTCGAAGTGGTTCCAGTCAATAAAGAAAACAAACGCGAAGCTTATGCAAAAATTGATGAATTGATGCAAGGCAATGATTTGCTGGTACTCGCGCGTTATATGCAAATTCTGGATGAAGAGTTTGTGAAGCACTGGGAAATGAAGATCATCAATATTCACCATTCGTTCTTGCCGGCGTTTGTGGGGGCAAACCCTTACAAACAAGCCTATGAGAAAGGGGTGAAATTGATTGGTGCGACTGCGCATTACGTGACGGCCGATTTAGACCAAGGCCCAATCATTGAGCAGGATGTTGAGCGCGTGAATCATGACTTTACCGTTGATCAATTGCGCGAATTGGGTCAGGACGTTGAACGTAATGTTTTGGCGCGTGCTGTGAAATGGCATTTGGAAGACCGTATTATTGTGGATGGCAATAAAACAGTTGTTTTCCAATAACTATTTTTAGCATATGCGAAAAGGACCTTTTTTTTAACGGTCCTTTTTTTATTTTGATTCAAAAAACTCATCAAAACAGTGAAATTAATAGTTGCAAATGAAAACACTTCTCATTTATTATTGCGATACTTTAATTGTACTAACCGATGAGCTTGATTGTTAAATCCACGATTAAACTGTCGTGAGCAGTCGCTTCTTTTAGGTCGCAGATTCTAATGAGTCAAATTTCTATCCCGTCTATGCAAGCTCCAAATCCGATGAAAAAGAAAGTCATCTCAGCCTTAATTGCAGTTGCCATTGGGCATGTTGGGGTATTGTGGGCGGTCAGCCACATGAAAGCGCCTGAACTTCCGATCATAGACAAAGAGCCATTAAAAGTACGATTTGTCAAAATTCAAGAACAACCAAAACCTTTACCGCCAAAGCCGAAAGCTGAACCGAAAAAAGAACAGCCTAAGCCTAAGGAAGTAAAAGAGGTCAAAGTGGTGGAAAAACCGCAGCCACAACCTCCGAAGAAGGTGGAAAAAGTTCAACAAGTTAAAAAAGCAGAAACCGTCAAACCTGTTACACAGCCGACAATCCAGCCACAAAAACCTGCAGTGGTGAGTACACCTACGGTCGAAACCAAAGTGGTCAGCAAGCCTGCACCTGTGGCAGAACCCGTACCAGAAAGAGTGGCACCAACACCGACAACCAAGAGTGTGTCGATTGGTGGTTCTGGGGTGCAATGGAGTCGTTCACCAAAACCAAGTTATGGCAATAATGACTTGAAAGGTGAGACCCGTACCATTGTGGTGCTGATTGAGGCGGATGAAAAAGGTAAAATTACCAATGCTCGTGTGACTAAATCGACGGGTGTTGCTGCTTTAGATGAAAAGATTTTACGCGCAGTGCGTAGTGCAAAATTCAAACCGTACAAGGAAAATGGTGTTGCTTATCCAATTCGTGCTGAGCAACCATTTGAATTGACATTGAATCCTAACGGCTAACTATTTCAGGAGTTCGAGTATGAACTTTTCAGTTTATTGGCAACATGCGGATGCGGTGAGTAAAACCCTGTATTTCGTATTATTGGCAATGTCTATCGCAACATGGACGATTTTTATTTTACGTCTGATGGGCACACGTCAGCTTAAACAACAAGCACATGCTCAACTTGCAGCAGCATTGTCGAAGTTAAAGGCGAAATTACAACCGCTCAGTTTTGAACAGCGTAAAGCCGTTGCTGAACAAGCGTTATTGCGCCAGATTTCTGTTGAAAAAGCCAATGCTGAAAAAGGCGTATCGGTACTCGGTACCATCGCATCGATTGCACCCTTTGTCGGTCTATTCGGTACGGTTTGGGGTATTTTCCATGCCTTGGTTGCGGTAGGTAAAAGTGGTCAGGCAGGTCTTGCTCAAGTGGCAACCCCAGTGGGTGAAGCCTTGATTATGACGGGTCTTGGTTTGGCTGTGGCGATTCCTGCGGTATTGGCGTACAACATTTGTGTGCGTGCCAACCGTACCTTGTCGAATGAATTACAAGATCAAGCGCATAGCTTGTTGATTGATACCATGTTGCAACAAGAAACTGCGACACAGCAAGTTGAAGCGAAAGCAACACAACAAGGTTTAGTTGGAGGTCAAGTTTAATGGCTTTTCAATTGGGTGAAGACAACGATTCGGGCATGAATGAGATGAACCTCATTCCGCTCATCGATATTATGTTGGTATTGATGATCATCTTTCTGGTGACTGCGACCGTTGCCAACCCATCAATTCCATTAACCTTACCCAAAACCACTGCGGATATTGTGAATCCACCACCTGAAGCGATTACTGTCAGTATCAATGCCAATGGTGAAGTGGCTTGGAATGACCAAATCATCACTTTAGACGAGTTACAGACCCGTTTTAATGATGCTGGTCAGGCAGAGCAAAAACCAACGGTACAATTGCGTGCAGATAAAGAATCACGTTATGACACCGTTGCACAAGTAATGTCACGTGCGAGTGAAGCCGGACTCAGTGATATTGCTTTTGTGAGTGAAAATTAAGCCTCTTCGAGGTGAAAAAGCGACCTAATTGGTCGCTTTTTTTATGCCTGCTTATTCGCTTTTGAGTAGGGACTGGAACTTACTGTGAAGCTTGAGCAGCTTAGGTGGAATGGCAAAGTTACAGTAGCCTTGTGACGGATTACGGGCAAAGAAATTTTGGTGATACTCTTCTGCAGGATAGAAGCTTGGTGCAGGGCTGAGCTCAGTCACAATGTTGATGCCTTGTGCTTTCAATTCATCAATGATTTGTACAGCTTGTTGCTGTTGTTCTGCATTCAAATAATAAATCACCGAGCGATACTGTGTGCCAATATCGTTGCCCTGACGGTTTAAAGTGGTTGGATCATGCGTAGCAAAGAATACTTCAAGCAATTGCGTGTATTGAATTTGCGTTTCATCAAAATCAATCAGAATCACTTCGGCATGCTGAGTATCGCCACGACAGATGTCTTCATAACTTGGATTTTCGGTCAGCCCACCTGCATAACCACTTACGACCTTGCTTACGCCTTTCAATTGTAGAAACACGGCTTCGACACACCAAAAGCAGCCTCCGCCCAATAATGCCTGTTGCATGACAATTTCCTTAATTCAATTTTGCTCGCCACTATAAGAGAACATTGTGGCACAACGATGTAAGTTGAGTTGTAAATATAAAAAAGGTCTGTAATACAGACCTTTATATAAAGAGGAGATTAACGCGGTTGTTTCGCGCTGGCAAATTCAATCAGTAAATTACCATGACGATCCATCAGTTTCAGGGTGTTGTTATACACCTGATAGTTGGTCACATTCGCCAGTGCAGCGTTAAATTGGTTGGGAATGGTACTATCAATACACGCCATTTTGGTCGATGCCATCTGAGACAGTACCAGTGTATCGCCCGTTGCTTGATAGGTGCCCATCAAACGGTTACAGCCATCGGCACCAGAAACCCGTTTGGTTGCTTCATTAAATTGCAGTGCTGGAATATTGCGGGCACTTGGATTGGTTTTAATCATTTGCGAACCAATCTGAATCGCGATCCAAGTATGGTTTTGCAGCATTTGTAGATTATTCATCTCAGTAGCAGAAGACGTTGGCGTAGATTGGCAACCTGTGAAAAGCAAGGCAGAGCCGAGGAGGGCAACACTTAAGGTTTTTTTTAACATGTTGTAATTCCACTTTTTTTGACTTTATCCGATATTTTATAAACAAAGCAGATGCAAATTTCCAGTTGATTATCGTATTTCTTCTTGTCCTTTGCCGTTGTGACGACGCAACTTAATGCGTTGGTAGTCCTTGACGAATGGTGCGGGAATAATCTTGGACTGACGCTAAAGATTGAACTTTGGGATTGACATGGGCACGGCGATACCATTCATGCATGCTGTAACGATGTGAGATTGCATTTAAGTCGTAGAGATAATTCGGTAAATAGCCCGAAACCAAAAGACGGTAATCGACAGGGAGTGGTTTTTGGGAAACCTCTTGAATCATGTCAAATACCAGCGTGGTGCAGTTACTGCTGAGGGTGTTATACCATTTAGGCTGCTGTGCCAGTTCACTGGCTTTATCTAAATATTCCAGAAATAACGCTTGGCTTTGCGCTTTGGACATCTTGATTGGGAAAAAATAAACCTGCTCATGGCGAATATTGCTGCGGGTATAAATGATGTCCGTTTCATTGGCCGCGACCAGATTCAGCTCATATTTCCGAAAAAAGCCACCGATGGCAGAAAACTCTTCGCCTTGCTCTTTCCGAATTTCAATGGAAAAGGTGAGTGGGGCTTGATTGGCAAAATCAAAACTCACCAGCGTGTGGGCAATTTGTGGTCCCGTCCAGTAGGAGGTAATGATATTGACCCCAGTAATTTGATTTAAATCCAGTACGCGGGTTTGCCATGCGGCTTGATAACTACCATCTGCATGCCAGTGGAAATCACGTACATTGTGCAAGGTCACCTGATGTCCTTGCATCTGATAACTGAGTAATCGAGAGACTTCAGGATTCCAGTCTCGGTCTTGTCGCGCATCTAAACCAAAGTACCAGCCCAGTGCCAAGACAAAGCCAAAAACATACAGCAGAATGTCTTTGTTGCGACTGATCAGATGCAGACTAAAATAGATGCCCAAGATACTGAGGGAAAAGCATGCCCACGCAAGCATTAAGCCGTAGGTCACGACCGCATGAATCGGTTGTTGAATCCATAGAGCGAGGCACAGCCAAAGTGATGACAGCAGTACAAACAGACTGAAAATACAGTGGATCAACCATTGTAGTGTTCTGAACAACAATGAACCTGATCCTTTTTGCTGCATATTCAGCCACTCATGTAGATGGATTATTTGGTGTAGGTTGCAAATTCGAATGCAATTCCAGTTTTTTCATCTTGTTGTTTTTCTGAGCTGACTTTTTTAAATTCAGCTGGAATTTCAGGATAATATGCATCACCCTGTACATCAAGCTCGACATGGGTCAATTCCAGACGATCTGCAATCTGCATGGTTTGCTTAAAGATTTCACCGCCACCAATAATGAAAATGCTCTCTGGCTTTTCTGATGCGTGTACATCGGCAACCGCCTGATTCAGCGCTTCTTCAATGCTATACGCCACTTTGGTGCCTTCAAAAGACCAGTGTGGGTCGCGGGTAATCACCCAATTGACACGCTTGGGCAAGGTACGTCCCATCGACTCCAGCGTTTTACGTCCCATCACCACCACACCACCTTGGGTGATGGCTTTAAAATGCTTGAGGTCGGCAGAAATATGCCAAGGTAAATCGTTGTTTTTGCCGATACAGCGTTGCTGATCCATTGCCACGACATGCACAACTTCTAAATTTTGGAATGCCATTAATCACTGACCTACTGAATTATTGTGAAAAAAGATGCTTTCTCAATCTGGAAAGCATCTCACCTGAAGCTTAAACGGCAACAGGGGCTTTAATTGCTGGATGTGACTCATAACCGACAATTTCAATATCTTCGAATTTAAAATCGAAAATATCTTGAATCTCAGGATTAAGTTTTAACTGACACAAGCCTAAAGGCTCGCGGCTGAGTTGCAGTTTGGCTTGTTCAAAATGGTTGGCATACAAATGTGTGTCGCCACCTGTCCAGACAAAATCACCGACCCCTAAGCCACAGACTTGCGCAATCATATGCGTCAGCAAAGCGTAGCTAGCAATATTAAATGGCACACCAAGAAATACATCTGCACTACGCTGATACAGTTGGCAAGACAATTTGCCATCCTGAACAAAGAACTGAAACAGAGTATGGCAAGGCGGCAGCGCAACTTGTCCTGCTTCTTGCGGATTCCAGCCTGAAACAATTAAACGACGTGAATTTGGATTGGTTTTAATCTCATTCACCAACCAAGCAATTTGGTCAAAACCGTCTTGCGCATACAGACCATTTTCAATCTGGGTTGCGCCGAAATTACGCCATTGATGACCATAGACCGGACCGAGTTCGCCTTCAGGTCGACCAAAACGAGCGGTCTGATCAGCCGTTGCCCATTCATCCCAAATGCTGACTTTGTTATCTTGTAAGTATTTAACGTTGGTGTCGCCTTTGAGGAACCACAACAGTTCAATCACAATCGAACGGAAGTGGACTTTCTTGGTGGTCAGTAAAGGGAAACCTTGATTCAGGTCAAAACGCATTTGATGACCAAATACCGAGCGCGTACCTGTACCTGTACGGTCGCCTTTATCACCGCCGTGATCGAGGATGTGTTGTAGAAGGTCTAAATACGTTTTCATAAAACTCTCAAATAAATAATTTGGGCAAGCAAACCTGTTTTGGAATGACCTGATTGTCCCAATCTAAATTCTAAAATATGGGGTCGATTATACTGAATTGTGTGGTGTAAAGCACCCACGATTGGAAAGCTCAGTTCGGGTGGCTGCTACGATAAAAAGTTATGTGAAATGTATTGAATCAAGCCAGATTAAACGCGTTTTTCTATGAGAAGTAAATTAGAGTGTTGATTGTTTTTTGACCAAAAGAGCAGCCCCAAGCGATCATGCAATGTCTAGAAAAAGAGTAAGTTATCTGTTGCTCTGTTACATGTTTATATTTTTTTACATTTTACGTATGAAAAATTAAGTTTCACGAGCTACTATCAGCACTCAGTTTTTTGTGTTTGATGTAAGAAGTTTGAGGTTTTAAGGATGATTTATGATGTTAATACGGGTATGAGTGATGTTCATGCTCCTGCCGAAACACAAATCATTATTCGTTCGAATGCGCAACAAAGACCAGATAGCAAACGCTCAAACACAGAACGCAATCGTAACTACACCTCAAGTAATTCTCAGCGTGTTGATATTGATAAATTCACGCAGAAATTAAGCAGTATCACGCGCCGTACTAGCACCCAGAAATGTGCCAAGAGTATTCGTCTGGCATTACAGTCTGCTGGTGCAAATGTACAGGGTCATCCTGTTGCGGCTGCGGATTGGGGCAATACACTCGAGCGATTAGGCTACCGCCGTATTAGCCCATCGTTTGACCAACCGAAAAAAGGCGATATCTATATTATTGACCGCACCAAAGGTCATACTTATGGGCATATTGCAGGGTATTCAGGTTCGGGTTGGGTGTCTGATTTTCAGCAATCAGGTTATGCTGTGTATAAGAATGCCAATGTGCAATACAGTTATTATCGCCTAGATCACTAATCCATGCGTGTGAATCAGGCATAAAAAAGACCGTTTATTTGAAACAGATAAACGGTCTTTTTTTGACTGAATTTTAAGTACAGCTATTCATCGGGTTGATCATGGCGTTTGGCACGATTGCTATAAATCGAAACCAAGAACAAACCAATCAGTTCAAAGCCAAGACACTGTAACCACAGGATCCATTTGTGCTGTGAGGGGAGTAGATAAGCTAGGCTGAAAAGGGCAAATAGCTGAAAGATATAAATCCCGTTATGGAGCGTATTTCGATAAGCTGAGGCGGGTGCAAGCTTTAGATAAACGCTATACAGCACATGCGTCAGCATACCCAACATCAGGCTTAAACCGACCCACAAAGCGGGCAATTCTACGACTGTTGAACAGAGATAAATTCCGATACAGACGGCAATACTGCTGACCAGCTTGATCTCGCGGCTACAACGCAGTGAATACCAAAAGTCCAGCATCAGTGTTGGTCTTGCTTATGCTGATTCAGCAGTGATAAGGGTGAAAACAGGCAAATGGCTAAAGTCATAAAGCCAATACCTTGTGCACCCGGGATCAGGATGTCCCCAGACTGGAGATGCATAAAGATTAAGGCCAAGAGCAGTGCCAGCGGAATCCAAGTCAGCACGCGATAGAACAGTCCTGTAGGATTTTTCGCTGCAAAATGGATTTTACAGTAACGGCAAATCAGAAACACAATTCCTGTTCCCATGAACATTAGAATCGCATCAGGTTGTAACGGTTGCATCCAATACAGTGCTGCTGTCACTGCGCCAAGCAGTACCAACAGTGCCAGTTTTTTGAACACCGCGATTTTGGGATCAAACCAGAATTCGAGCATAATTTTCAGGAGAGGGTCAGTATAAGAGTTTAAACTTTAGCATATGTCAGAGCACGACGCACGGATCGTGCTCTAGAGCATGGGAGGAAGGCGATTAAGTGTTTTTGAGCGGACCCCAATCGTAAATTTTCTTCTGATAGGCATACCACATCATCCAGAAACCAATCAGAATCATTGGAATGGTCAGGAATTGTCCTTTACTCATCCATGCAATGAACAGTTGTCCATTGTCGGGTTCGCGGAAAAACTCGACCACGAAACGTGCAATCCCATAACCAATCAGGAACAGGGCGGATACTGCCATACGTGGACGTGGTTTAGAACTGAACCACCAGAGTACGATAAACAGAATAAGACCTTCACACAGTGCTTGATACAGCTGTGACGGGTGGCGTACCAGTTGCAGTGGATCGGTCGGGAAAATCATACCGAGTGCAAAGTTAGGATCGGACACAGGGCGGCCATACAATTCACCACCAATAAAGTTGCCGATACGACCAAACATCAAGCCTGTCGGGACACACGGTGCAATAAAGTCTAAGGTTTGGAACCATGTCATTTGATACTTTTTACACCAAAGCAACATTGCAATCATGACCCCAAGGAAACCGCCATGGAAGCTCATGCCACCAGTCCAGACTTGGAATAACCACAGTGGATTGGCAAGGAATTGTTCAAAGCCATAAAAGAAGACATAACCTACGCGACCACCAATGACGACACCCAGTGCGCCATAGAAAATCAGATCTGAGACCATGTCTGAGGTCCAGCCTGTTCTGAGTTTGGCACGATAGGTGGCGAGGCCCCATGCAAAGAGAAAGGCCAGTAAATACATCAGTCCATACCAATGCACTTGTAAAGGACCCAACGAAATCGCAATTGGGTCGATATTTGGATAGGTGAGCATGCCTGTTCCTAGTCATTCTGTTTTGCACAGATTTTAGCGGAATACAATGAAAAATGTTGTACATTCAATGTGTAAAGATATAGAGCAAATTTTATGTGTATTGTGGCAATCGCATGGCATATTTTAGAACACACGCCGTTATGTCTCATTTCTAATCGGGATGAGTTTTATCATCGTCCTACACAAGCCTTATCCACATGGTCAGATAGTCCTGTCATTGCAGGCAAGGATTTACAGTCTGGTGGTACATGGATGGGAGTGACCGCGACAGGGCGTTGGGCAATTGTGACCAATTTCCGTGATGGACGAGATCAGCAAACTTATTCCACCTCACGCGGACATTTGGTACAAGCCTTTTTAGAGTCGGATCTGGCACCCATTCGTTTTGCCAAACAGCTGGAACAGCAGCAACGAGACTATGCTGGGTTTAATTTGTTCTTGGGGGATCGAGAGCAGGCAATTTATATGAGTAATCGCGGGGAAGCACCGCAAGTATTGGCCAAAGGGGTATATGTGGTATCCAATGGTTTGATGACCGAGCATTGGGAGAAAACCCGACATTTGCGCAAGCGCTTTACCCAAGAATTATTGCCGATGTTGCAACGTGAACAAAGTTCAGAAGCCGAGTTGCAATATGCAGTGTGGGATATTTTGGAAGATGAACGCAAAATTATTCCAGAACTGTTACCTGATACGGGCATTAGTGCTGAGATGGAAGCACTGTTGTCGTCGACCTTTATTCAAAGTCCTGTCTATGGCACCCGTTGTTCCAACTTTTTAAGAATGGGGCATGAGCACTGGGATTGGCAGGAGAAATCACAGCAAGGTGAAACACAAGGGCAAAGCGTAGAGCTAAAAATTCCCTTAATGGATCAATCTTCAAGATAAAAAATGCCGACACTCGGTCGGCATTTTCTAAAATAGAATATTATGCACCAGCAATGACACCGCCATCTTTACGGGTAATCACCACAGTTGCAGAACGAGGGCGTGCAGTCGTGTTGTTAGCATCTGTTTGCGTTGCAGGCCAATGGCTGGTCGCAGCATCATAGCTGTCCGAATCTTCACCTGGGTGCTGTACATTAATGAAGATAGCCTTGTAGTCTGGTGTCATGGCAATGCCTGTGATCTCACATTCCTTAGGACCCACCAAGAAGCGACGTAAGGTTTTGTCAGTGACTTGAGCACCAGCGATGGTCGCTTGACCATTGATTGCTGTTGTTGCTGCGCCATCGCCAATTTGACCTGGAAGTGCCGCCAACATCATACAGTTGGTGACATCGGTATACGCGCCATCATCAGTTTGAATCCAGAGTACACCACGTGGGTCGAACCACATGCCATCAGGTGAAGACAAATCATTATTGTCAGTTAAACCCGACAAGTTAATGTTTGAATCCATTGAAGCTTCAGAGCCGAATAGATAGATATCCCAAGCGAAAGTTGTCGCGGTAGTTTTGTCGCCCGCTTCTTTAAAGCGAATGATATGACCATTGACGTTACCGTTACCACCTTCAGGGTCACTATAGTTACGTGGGTTGGCTGCATCGGTTGGATAGTCGGTGCCGCGTTTCGAGTTGTTGGTCAAAGTCACATAAACTTCGCCATTTACAGGGTTGACTGTAGCCCATTCTGGACGGTCCATTTTGGTTGCACCCATAGCATCGGCTGCAAGTCGAGCAAACGTGACGACATCCGCTTGCGAGCTAAATGGATAGACACTATTGGATGCATCTAAACCATTTTTACCATAGCTGAGTTCTAGCCATTCACCTGAACCATCACTGTTGAATTTAGCGACATATAACGTACCGTTATCCATGTATTTGTCGCCAGCGGTATATCCACCATTTACATCTTTGCTGTCCCAGTTGGCAGAAGAGACAAACTTGTAGATGTATTCACCACGCGAGTCATCGCCCATATAGAAAGCTAAAGGTTCACCTTCTACCGCACGACAAGCGCTATCTTCATGTGCAAAACGACCCAAAGAGGTACGTTTCACTGGGTTTGCACTACGACTAAATGGGTCAATCTCGACCATCCAGCCAAACGTATTTGGGCCATTACGGTAGTCTTCAGTCGCTAGGTTAGCGACGACATCGGCATTCCAGCGGTCATAGAGGTCTTGAGATTCAAGTTGACCTTGTGCAGTTTCCCAACCATAACGTGAGCTCGAACCTGCTTTTAGACCATAACGCTTAAGGGCAATAATTTCTGAAGCACTGCGGTTTGCATCATCTGTTGAGCTACGAGCAAAATAGCCAATGAAGTTTTCTTCTGTGGTGAGGTAGGTGCCCCAAGGGGTGTAACCATTGCCACAGTTGTTATGCGTACCACGGGTTTGTTTACCCGCTGGAGAAAACTTGGTTTTGACTAAATCTGAATCTGCTGCTACACCTGCAAAGTCCATTACGGTCGATGCGGTAATACGACGGTTAAACAGTGAGCTTTTTACAATCTCAACTTTTTGTGTAGCGCTGTCTTTCTTAATATGCACAACAGACACACCGTGTGCATTGGTTTCACGAATCACTTCATCTTCAGGGCGGCGACCATCGACTTTGGTGGCGCCTGTCGGGTGTAAGAAGGTTTGGTTGATATATTCGTGGTTCATGACCAGTAAACCTTCGGTAGAAACCGTGTCATCGAATTTACTGGTACTGCTGTTTAAACCGAAGTAGTGCATACCATCATGGCAGTCACCAGAACGGAATTGGAAGCTTGGACCTGATGGAACATTGTTGTCGTCCCAATCTGCATAGCTCGGGTTAATTGAGTCACCTAGTGCATACAATACTGTTGCTTCATAGCCTTCAGGTACAGTCACAATGTCATTCAGGTTTTTATCAACCACAGAGAAGGTTAATTCTGTTGGCTTTTGCTCTGGATCTACAGTTGCGCTTGGTGGGGTTGAATTATCATCATCGTCACTACACGCGGTTAATGAGGATGCCAAAGCTAGCGCGACTGCACCGCTTGCGGTTTTTCCAATCAAGCTACGACGAGTCATACGTTGTTCTAAAATGTCACGGAAGTGCACATTATCAGAGGTGTTGTTATCTAGTTCCTGATCTTCATGATATGGCGTCAGCTCGGTCATGATTTTTCCTAATTCATCAATGAGTTATAAAGTCCTCATTAACTTATGGAATAAATATGACAAGACTTTTACCAAACAGTGAAAATCTGGTGAAGAAATCAAGTCATTTTGATGAAAAAGGCAGACCGAAGTCTGCCGAATTAAAGTAATGACGTGCTTTATGCGAGGCGGCGTTTCTTTTCAATTAGTTTGCCAAATAAAAGGCCCAACTCAAACAGCATCCACATTGGGACTGCCAACATAATCATAGACAAGGCATCGGGTGGGGTCACAAACATGGAGACAAAAAAGCATCCCACCACAATAAAGCGACGTTTTTCAACCAGCTGCTGCGTCGAAACCAGACCAATTAAAATCAGCAATAGGGTGATCACGGGTATTTCAAAGGTCAGACCAAACACCAAAAACAGTTTTAAACAGAAGGTGAGGTAACTATTAATATCGGTCATCGGTGCCACAGTTTCAGGCGTTACACTCATAAAGAAATGCAAGATTGAGGGCAAAGCCACATAGTAGGCAAAGGCAATGCCTGCATAAAACAAGCTGATACTGCCCACCAATAAAGGTAGCGCCAGCGTTTTTTCTTTTTCATACAGTGCAGGTTTAATAAATGCCCAGATTTGATAAAGAATAAACGGCATTGCCAACATCAGTGCTACAAAAAAGTTAAGCTTAAAGGGTGCCATAAAGGTTGCTGTGACATCGGTCGCAATCATGGACGATGAAAGCGGTAACTGCACGCGCAAAGGTTCAGACATCAACTGATAAGTCTGATTGGCAAAAGGCAATAAGCAAAAAAACAGGGCAATCAATAAGCCGACAATTTTGAATAAATGCTGTCTTAAGGCAATCAAATGTTTGGTGATCGGCATTTCTTCTAAAGGGGCTTGCGTAGGTTGCATCGCACTGGGCAGATTTTGAGACTCTACAGGCATGTTCATACCGCCACCTTTAATTCAGGCAATTCAATCAGAGGATCCAGAGAAGTTGTGGGCTTCTCATTCTCAAGCAGTTTGAGCGAAGAAGCAGGGTGTCGATGAAGCATGGCGTGTTTTTGCTGTGAGCATGGAATATAAGTCAAAACTAAATTCTTATTTTGAGTAACGCTGTTTTGCTGTTGTTGTTCGACCGCGCTATGGTTTTGTTGTTGTAATTCCTGCATTTGGGCCTGCATTTTTTGCTCAAGCTGTTGAATGCGCTTCATTTCATTTTGCATTTGTTCACGTAATTCAGACATGCGTAATTCACGATCAATGTCATTTTGTACATTGCTGATCATGCGTTTCAATTTGCCATACCACTTGCCCGCAAAACGTGCAGCTTCTGGCAATTTTTCTGGCCCAAGCACCAATAATGCAATGATGCCGAAGGTCAGCAGTTCAGTCATTCCAATATTGAGCATTGAATGATTACCTGTAACTTATGAGCGTGTTGAAGTTTTCACTTCAGCAGTATTTTGATGTTCTAAAGTACGTGGTTCATTCAGTGCTGAAGTCGCTTCATCGTCTTTTACTGATTTTTTAAAATCTTTAATGGCACCACCCACATCTTTACCTAAATTTTTCAGTTTTGATGTACCAAATAGTAAGATCACTACAATTGCAAAAATCAGCACATGCCAAATTGATAAACCAGCCATCATAATTTCCTCATTTTTATTTATGCCTTATCACAACAGTTCAAGATGACAGGGATGTGACGATAGGGTTGCAATTTCAAGACAGCGGATTAGGCGCATTGTCGGAGCAATGGGTGTTATGATGATTAGGTGAAATTTCAAGGAATATAGATGTGGCTTTGCTGTTGCCATTATTGGCATTTTTAACAGGTTTAATGCTTGCCACGACACCAGTTGTTTCGCAATTAAAAACAGTACTATCTAGCCTGTTAGCCCGTTGTTTTATTCCCATCGTGATTATTTACAATATGGTGTTTTACCAAGCTGGAAGCTTGAGCTTGATGCTATTTAGCTTTGTGGTCGCCATTCTGCTGTTCTATTTTTTTCTTTATTTTGCCAAAAACAAGCTGAGTGCCTTGTGCTTTAGTTATGTCAATATGGCATGGTTGGGCTTTCCTTTTGCCATCGCTTTGTTTGGTGCAGAAATCAGCCCTGCCATGGTGGCGTTATATATTGGGGGTTCTATTTTTGGCAATCTTTGGGCAGTAACCGCAGTCAGTGATACGCCGCAGCCCATGGCTGCTATTTTGAAAAAAGTAGCATTTTCGCCCCCAATTGTTGCTTTAAGTTTGGCAGCATTATTCTGGTTGTTTGGTATACAGCACTGGCTACAACAGCATGGGGTAAATTGGATTTATACCGCAGCGAAGTTGGCTATGAGCTTTTCAGGCATGTGTGTTTTGGGGATGTGGCTGCGGCACACCAAAGTCCAAGCCGCTGATTTGTGGCAAAGTAGCCAAACTGCTGCACTAAAATTATTGTGCGGTGTAATGCTTTGTGGTTTGACCTATCGTTTTGTTCCGATTCCACAGATTGAACACTACATTGGAGTCATGTTCTTGTTGTTCTGTTTGCCGCCAGCAGCCAATATTGTGGCGTTGGAAACGCATTATCAGGGCACGGGAACTTCAGCCAAATATATTGCTTCGGGAACAATGGTGAGTTGCGTGGTGGTGAGTCTCTATGGGGTTTTATTACATCTGTTGTCTTGAGGAGAATCCCTCACTTCTGAATAGAGAGGGATTGATGCATCATGAGCTGGAAAATTATTTTTCCAGACTGTGTTTGAATAACTGCATAGCTTGACCACGATGGCTGATTTTATTCTTTTCTTCTTTACTCATTTCAGCACTAGAAATGCCCAGTTCAGGTAACCAGAATAATGGGTCGTAGCCAAAACCATTTTCACCACGTGCTGCTTCTAACACTTCACCTTTCCAGATGCCTTGGAAAATTTGTGGGAGTGGATCATCGGCATGTTGTACCAGTGCCAAAACACACACGAACATCCCTTCAATCGCTTCACCATCTTTGCGTAGCGGCTTCAATTGCTCTAATAGCTTTTCATTGTTGGCAGCATCATCGCCGTGTTCACCTGCAAAACGTGCAGAATAAATGCCTGGTGCACCACCTAAAACTGGGACACAAATACCCGAGTCATCTGCAATCGCTGGCTTGCCTGAAATACGGCTGGCATGACGGGCTTTGATGATGGCATTTTCAACAAAACTGAGACCATCTTCCACGGCATCTTCAATATTGAGTTGACCTTGTGGTACTACGTTTACTGGCAGTTGCAATTCAGCAAAAAGTTTCTCAAATTCAGCAATTTTACCTTTGTTGTTACTGGCAAGCACTAATGTGCCTTGGTTAAGCCATGATTGAGTAGACATATTAGTTTTTAGATCAGCATAAAATAAGTGAGATTCTAGGCTGTTTTTATAGAAGAGGATAGTCTGTAATTGGCGCTAATTAATAGTAGGAAAACTTTCCAACCTTAAATTTTTGTTTAGTATTCACTATTTATTATTACTTCCTGTTTTTCCAAATGCCGGACGTAAGGTATACGATAAATCATCCTCAATCAGTTGTAGGACATTAGAAGAAACACTATATGTCCTAATTTCAATCTCGTAATCACCTTGAAACCAATTTATTAACCTTAAGGCATAAGTTTTAGTATGAGTGCCTAAAACATGCTGTTTTAAGCGGTTAATTATATTTTTGGAAGAAGATCCAACATAAAGGACTTCCGAGGGATGAGGATTAATCTTTGGACAAGCCATTTCGTTGTTGCTTTTAAATTGTATAAATCGGGAATGAGTTTCCTTGGGATTGCCGTTGATTTCTTTGATGATATAAATAGCGGATGTATTTTGTTTTAGTTTTTTTCCATAAAGTGTCAAAAAATTTTCTAGATTATCATTACTTGAATAAATATAAATGTTTGTTGGCTTTGATTGTTTTGCTATTTTGCAATCGTGAATAAGTTCATCTAAATATTGATGCTTCATAATATTATTAATAATTTTCAACTTTTTTAGATTTATCAAACCGACTTAAAAAAGTCGGTTTGATAAGAAAATTTATTTCATTCTAGAGTCGTATTATTGCGCTTGAATCCATTTGTCGGCACGGTCACGTGCCAAGCGAATCTGGTCTTGAGTCAAGTTGGCAGCCAAAGCGGTTTTCTTGCCTTCTGACATGCTAATCACTTTATTGTCGAGCATGCCATCACGGGTCGAAAGTTCATACCACTGGTAAGCACCAATGTAGTTTTTCTTTTGCTCTTCCATCATGGCAAGGTTGAAGCTGGCACGGTTGTCACCATGGCTAGCCGCCTTTTCAAAGTATTGGCGAGCCAGAGTTTCATTCTTGGCAACACCGACACCATCAGCATACATACGACCGACATTTAACTGGGCAGGGGATAAACCCTGATCAGCAGCAGCTTTAAACCAAGCAAACGCCTGACGGTCATCCTGCTTGATATCTTTACCTTTTTGGTATTTGGTACCTAAGTAAAACTGTGCAGCAGGTTGACCCGCTTTAGCAGCTTTGACTAAGTTATCAATATCCATGGTTGAATATTGGGCAGCTTGACTAGAAATTGAAGCAGATGGCGAAACGTACTCAGCATGAGACTGAATGCTAAAAAGTCCAAAAACTAGTGTGCTTAATAATAATTTTTTCATAGCGCGCTCACTCGATAAATTGCGACTTCACCAAACAGATTCGGGATATGTTTACTAAGTAAACTACCTTGCTGATCCCCATTAACGGCGAGTCGATTAATTATTCGGATGTTGTTTTCTGCACAAAGTGCTTCAAAATCTCGAAAAGTACATAAGTGGATGTTTGGAGTATTATACCACATATACGGTAAAGCTTCTGAAACAGGCATCATTCCTTTTAAAGCCAAGAAAGAACGGGTCTTCCAATGCGCAAAGTTTGGAAAGGTAATAATAGCTTGTTTCCCCACACGCACCATATCACGTAACAATACGTCTGGCGCATCTACAGCTTGCAAAGCTTGTGCCATCACCACATAGTCAAAAGACTGGTCGGCAAAACGGCTTAAACCTAAATTTAAGTCCTGCTGAATAATATTTAACCCGCGACTGATGGCAATTGCAATCTTTTCCTGATCAATTTCTAAGCCATATGCACGAATATTGTGCTGTTTGCTCATGTGAGCCAGTAATTCACCATCACCACAGCCCAAATCGAGCACTTTGGAGTCTGGTTTAATCCATGCTTCTGCCAGTTGATGATCGATACGCATTACACAGCCTCCTTAGGGGTAGATTTAAGGTGTTCTTCACCACCTAAAAATGCACGTAATGATTTTACATAGAGCGGAATCGGGAACAAGAACGAGTCATGACCTTGTTCTGCCTCAATGTCTAGATAGCTGACAGGCTTATGGTTGCTAATCAGCGCATCCACAATTTCTTGTGAACGTTCAGGCGTAAAGCGCCAGTCCGTGGTAAATGACACCACCAAGAATTTACATTGGGTATTTGACATGGCTTGTGTCAATGAATGTTCATATTCACGTGACGGATCGAAATAATCCAGTGCCTTGGTCATAATTAAATAGGTATTGGCATCAAAGTTACGACTGAACTGTTCACCTTGATAACGCAAATAACTTTCGACTTGGAATTCGACATCAAAACCATACATAAATTTGCCTGACTTCAAGTCACGACCAAATTTTTGTTTCATGGCTTCTTCAGACAGGTAAGTAATGTGACCGACCATACGCGCCAAAATTAAGCCGCGTTTTGGATAGCTGTCATGTTCTAAATAACGGCCTTGATGGAAATCTGGATCCGACAGAATCGACTGACGCGCCACTTCGTTAAAGGCAATATTCTGTGCAGAGAGTTTTGGGGCACTGGCGATGATCACGCATTTCTGTAAGCGTTCAGGATAATCCACCGACCATTGTAAAGCCTGCATGCCCCCCAAAGAGCCGCCAATAATCGCATACCACGTTTGAATACCTAAGCGATCTGACAACATGGCTTGCGTTTTGACCCAGTCACGTACCGTCACTAAAGGAAAATCTGGACCATAAGGACGATTATCATTTTCTGGATTAGGCGAAGTAGGACCCGTAGAACCGCTACAGCCACCAATGTTATTTAAGGCAACCACAAAGAATTTTGAAGTATCAATCGCTTTTCCAGGACCAATACATAAATCCCACCAGCCTGCTTTTTTATCATCTTCATGATGATAACCCGCTGCATGGTGATGTCCCGACAAGGCGTGACAAATGAGAATGGCATTCGAGTGATCTGCGTTGAGTGTGCCGTAGGTTTCAACCATCATTTCGAAACGTGGTAAAACACGACCACATTCTAGTTCTAACGGCTCTTCGAATTGGAACTTTTGTGGGGTTACGAGACCCACTGAGTCAGCTGGAAAAGACACAGAAATACTTCGCCTTAAATTTTTTAGAACAATAAACAAAAGGATACCACTTGAGGGTATCCTTCTAAAGTCATTTTAGTGCTAATTATTATTGCTAATACTTATACCGCAGCAGCAATCACTTGGTCAGTGCTAAGCACACCTTGTGCAATTAAGCGGTTGGTACATGCAAGGATGGCTTCGATTGAGGCAGTCACAATGTTGTCATGAACACCCGCACCAAAGGCAGATTTACCTGTACCTTTTACCTGAATTTCAATCAAGGCCAAGGCTTTGGCATGTGCACCTGAACTGATACTGCGTTCTTCATAGTTCAAGACATCAATTGGTAATTGAAGCGCATTTAACATTGCCGAAATTGGACCATTGCCTTCGCCACGTAAATGTTGAATTTCACCATCAAGTTCGATATCCAACTCAATCACTTGGTTGCCATTTTCATCTGACAAGCGGTAATTTTTCGCTGAATAATGCGCGTCTTTGGTTTCAACATAGGTATTTTTGAACAAGTTCCAGATTTGTTGTGCTGAAACTTCAACACCTTCTTCATCCGCCACTTGCTGTACCACTTGAGAGAATTCGATTTGTAAACGACGCGGTAATACCACGTTGTAGTTCGATTCTAACAAGTAGGAAATACCACCTTTACCAGATTGTGAATTGACACGAATTACCGCATCGTAGTCACGACCCAAGTCTTTCGGATCGATTGGTAAGTATGGCATGTCCCAGATTTCTTCATTTTTCTGGTATTCAAAGCCTTTCTTAATCGCATCTTGGTGTGAACCAGAGAATGCTGTGAAGACCAAGTCACCTGCATATGGATGACGTGGGTGTACAGGTAAGCCAGTACATTCTTCAACAGTCGCAATCACTTCATTAATGTTGGAGAAGTCTAAGTTTGGTGCAACACCCTGGGTGTACATGTTCAAGGCAATCGCAGCAACGTCTACGTTACCTGTGCGCTCACCATTACCAAAGACACAACCTTCTACACGGTCAGCACCTGCCATAATCGCCAATTCAGAAGCCGCGATACCACAGCCACGGTCATTGTGGCAGTGTACAGAAATAATCACGCCGTCACGACGGGCAATATTACGGTGCATCCATTCAATTTGGTCTGCGTAAACGTTTGGAGTCGATACTTCGACTGTAGCTGGTAAGTTCAAAATCACTTTATGGTCTGGGCGTGCATCCCAGATTTCAGTCACAGCATCACAGACATCTTTGGCAACTTCTAATTCAGTTGCAGAGAAACATTCTGGGCTGTATTGGAAGACCCATTCAGTTTCTGGTTGTTGCGCTGCATATTCTTTAACTTTTGTCGCTGCGTTAATTGCTAATTGTTTTGCACCAGCAACATCCACATTCAATACTTTTTGGCGGAATGTTGGCGAGTTTGAATTGTAGATATGCACAATCGCGCGTTTTGCACCTTGTAACGATTCGAAGGTACGTTGAATCAAATGGTCACGTGCTTGAACTAAAACTTCAATGTATACGTCATCAGGAATATGACCTTCTTCAATCAATTTACGAGTGAAGTCAAAGTCAATTTGAGACGCAGAAGGGAAGCCAATTTCAATATGTTTAAAGCCAATTTTGACCAACATTTGGAACATTTTAAACTTCTGTTCCATGTCCATTGGTTCAAAAATTGCTTGGTTACCGTCACGAAGGTCGGTACTCATCCAAATCGGCGCTTGGGTAATTTCGTTGTTTGGCCATTGACGGTCAGGCAAGTCTACACGCTGGTACATGCGACGGTATTTTTTACTTGGATCAGCCAACATCATGAGGAACTCCTTGTGTAGTGCCTGTTGCTCGGTCTTATTAAAATGCAACGTACTACTAATATATGGTGTCTATTTAAACAAAATTAAAGGGATATTCAGGGGGGATTGCTTAAAAAAGCAAAATTTTTATACGCGCGCGTGGCGCAGCATCAGGAGATTCAATTGAGGTTGAGCGTGAGTCGGAAAAGCAAAAATATCATTCGTTTTCATCATGTAACCATCAAGATCAATACAAAGGTTTCACTTATGCAAACCTTTTAGGAAAAATTGCATCAGTGCTAAGTCTATAGTCATATCATATCGCGCTTGTGTTGAGAATGTTTTCCGAATATCAGATTGAATAAAAAAATAATGAGATTTTTTTTCTAATTTTTTTTATTTATGAGTATTTTTTATTGAGTATTGGTAGTTGGTTAAATGATTATAAAAGTAAATCACAATATTTACTTAAATTTTTCTCGCTACTGTTTGGATGTGGGCGACTACAGTAGCGAGCATTTTAAATTGGTTTTAAGGTCTTAAAGTTCAGCCCATTTGCGCATCAAGTTGTGGTAAAGGTTGGTGAGTTTAATCACTTCTTCATGTTGATCACCCAACTGCATGCGCAGGTTTTGCACAGTTTGATCAAGATTGAACAACATATGGCGTTCAGCATCATCGCGTACCATGCTTTGTACCCAAAAGAAGGAAGCAATACGACAGCCCGACGTTACCGCAGTTACTTCATGCAAACTGGTAGAAGGGTAGAGGATCATGTCCCCTGCAGGAAGTTTAACTTCATGATAGCCATAAGTGTCCTCAACCACGAGATCACCACCTTCATATTCTTCAGGCTCACTTAAAAATACCGTACAGGATAAATCGGTACGCAAGCGTTCATTGGTACCACGAATACGACGAATGGAATTGTCGACATGAAAACCAAAAGATTCATTGTTTTCGTAACGGTTAAATAGAGGGGGAATAATATCTAAGGGAATAGCTGCAGAAAGAAATAAAGGATGCTGCCCGAGCGATTCTAAAATAATCGTACTAAGATGATGTGTTAGCGGGTGATCTTCAGGGAGCTGCTGATTCTGTTTTACTGTCGCAGATAGAGTGCCTGCGGTAACTTTTCCATTGACCCATTCAATTTTGTCCATTTCATCACGGAAGTATTGAACTTGTTCTTTTGTCAGTACATTAGGGATATGATGAATCACGCGAACACCTTTTATTTAGAATAACTTAATACATGCAAATAGCCTCTGCATGCAGAGGCTATTTTTATATCACAATTCCATAATTAATTTATGGGATTAGTATTTAAAGTTTACAGCAAGTACTGCGCTACGACCTTCAGCTTCAGTGGCATAGTGTGATGCATAAGCTTTTGTAAAATAGCGTTTGTCCGAAAGGTTGTTCACGTTTAGCTGTACATCTACATTTTTGTTCACGTTATAACGCGCCATAGCATCATAGCGAACATAGCCTGGAACCCATTTGGTATTGGCAAGGTCACCATAAACCTTGTCCATTGCTACTGCACCTGTACCAAGTGTCAACTTTGGCATAACTTGATAAGTTGTCCACAGCGTTGCACTATTTTTAGGAACGTTTGGAAGCTGATTTCCATTATAGATTGATTGATCTGTACAAGTGGTGCCGCGGCAGCTCACACCATTTTTTGTTGCTTCGCTGTCTAAATAAGTATAACCCGCAGAAATATCCCATTTTTCTGTAATTTTACCGTTTAAGCCAAGCTCAAGTCCGTCAACTTTACTTTCACCAATGTTGGCGTAAGTCGTTGAATCTAATTGAACACGTGCGTTTTGTTTTTCTGTACGGAAAATAGCAGCAGTTAAATTAAGACGATCATTAAACAGATCCCATTTTGTTCCTAATTCAAATGTACGGCTTTCCTCTGGATCTAGGTTGCTGTAATTTGCCCCAATCGCTTCAGAGCCATCACCTGCATCTACACCGACAGGATTAGCTGAAGTTGCAAAGCTTGCGTAAATTGAACCATTTTCCACAGGTTTAAAGGTTAAACCTGCTTGATAGTTAATGAAATCGGTATCACTTTCAGTTTGTGTGATTGTTCCTTCGCTATATGAGCTATTAAAACGACCAGCAACCATAGTTTGTTCGGTATCGAATTTATCCCAACGAATTCCCAAGTCTAATAACCATTGCGGATTAAACTCGATGCTATCCAAGATATAAACAGAAGTAGATTTTGTCTGGATATTGTAGCGGTCAGCACCATCTGTACTGATACTGCCTGTCCAGTCACCACGATTAGGATTTTGGACAGAAGTACACCAACCTGATGCAATCGCAGTAGCATCACAAGAGCTATTTCCAGTAATAGAAGAGCTATTAGCTGCACCAGTAGATGATAAATTATTAATAATGTATTGCGTACGGTCAGTTTCTTGGTCGGAGTATTCAGCACCTAAATTAAAGCTATGCTTTAAGAAACCTGTATTGAATTTACCAGTTAGCGCAAGTTGGTCGGTAAAGGTATTTGTATCTGCTACACGTGAATTAACACGAGCCCATACCGTGCCAGTTTTGTAAATATTACCTTTTGAGTCATCTGGGTTGGTCCAAAGGTAATCATTTTTAGATTGGCTATAAACTGCGGTGTTTGTTAGTGTTAAGTCATCCGCTAGATCGTGTTCAAGCTTGATTGTACCAATTTGATTTTCTTGTTTTTGAAAATCACGATCTTTCCAGCCGTAGTAAACCCCTTGCTTAACATCAATCGGTTTACCTGAATATTGAGAATATCCTGTTGGGTTGTTGTATGGCACACCAGAATCAGGTGTATCGTCAGTTTTTAAATAGTAATAACTGAGCGTAGCACGAGTGTCGCTGTCTAAACCAAAGGTGATACTTGGAGCGATACCTGCGCGAGCATATTCAGTACCGTCTGACTGACCTGCTTTGTCATTGTGGTGTCCCATCACAGCTACACGTGCAGCGATACCATTACCAAAGTCTTTATTTCCATCAAGGGTAATACGTTGATAGTTATCTGTACCGCCAGCAACAGAACCTTCTAAAAAGTCGCCTTTTTTAGCCACTTTAGAAATCATGTTGATGCTGCCACCAACTGAACCTGCACCGCCTAAAGTTGATGCAGAGCCTTTAGTCACTTCAACTTGTTCAACGGCAAACATTTCACGATTTTGTGATGATGCATTACGAATACCATCAACATACATTGAGCTTTCAGAGTTATAACCACGAATGAAAGGACGGTCACCATTTGGGTTACCTCCTTCACCAGCACCTAAAGTAATCCCAGGAACGGTACGAAGGGCATCACTTAGCGTTGTAACGTTAGTGTCTTCAATCAGTTGTTTTGAAATGATCGAAACTGATTTTGGCGTATCTAATAAAGGAGCAACATATTTGCTATTTGCAGAATTATCTACTTTTAAACTCTTTTGTGTGTCTGCACTTGCCTGTGCTTGAATTGTTGGAAGTTTTGTCGCGTCATCCTGTGCAATTGCAGTAGTAGCGATTACCGATAAAGAAGAGGCAATTGCCGTCGACACTAATTTTTTACGCGTTTTAATAAAAGACATTTCTGAACTCACAAAGAGTAGTAAAAATTCGTATGCGAATAATAATAATTCTTATTTATTTTACCAATTGTAATTGATTGGAATTGCCGATAAAGGGTTGTAAAGAAAATGTAAAAATAAATGAGATTGTGTAACAGTTTGTATATAAGTGCATGATTTTATATGGATATAGAAAAACCCTGCCAAGACAGGGTTTTTTATTGGGATTTTAAATATTAAAATTTAAAGGTCGTACTTAATTGGACTCTGCGACCTTCTTGTGTGTTGCTATAGTGGTTATACCAGCCAATATCTGCAACTTTTTCATAATCCGTGAAGTTTTTATCAAACACGTTATAAAGTGCAACACCAACGTCCCAATGATCATTCACAGTGAAATTGGAGCCGACATGTAGAAGAGCATATGCTTTGTAGTCACCTAAAGCATTGTAAATGGCTTTTTCATCTTTGGTCAGATTGGCATAAGTTTTTGTATAGCGTGCGCGTTCACTTCTGTATTCACCGCGAGCCCACAGTTGAATGTTGTCATCAGCTTGCCACTTAAGTGATGCATTGACCATATGTTCTGGCGTGTCATTGAGAGGTGGGTTACCAAGCTTAGAATCTGTAATTTCAGTTTCGGTCCACGTGTAGTTAATACCGAAGTTCCATGCAGGATAGAACTCCCAATTTAACCCCGTTTCAATTCCATAGACTTCAGCATCTTCGGCATTGGTTGGTCGTGTGACGTTCCAAGAATCAGCTTTGCCAGTGGTTGGGTGATAGCCCATCATCCATGGTGTGCCAATAGAAGCCATATATTTTTCACAGTCTGCTTTAGACCAGCTACTTCCAGAAGTTGACGTTGTATCGGTATTACAGCTGAATTCAGTATTGCCACTGACAATTTTATCTTCAATCTGGCTGTAAAAAGCGGTGATGTTATAGTCGAAGTTTTTATTGTTGGTGAAAGATGTCCCGAACTCAAAATTCTTACTGGTTTCAGGCTTTAAATTTGGATTACCAAAGAGGGGATTACGCCCTTGACCGCCAACATTATAAATACCGTTGGTGAGTCGCTCTAAGCGTGGCGCTTTATAGCCCTCAGAATAACCGCCTTTGAATGTCCAGTTATCATTCGCATTCCAGACTAAATAGGCACGAGGAGTCCAAAAGTCTCCAAAGGTATCGTGATCATCAAAGCGTAGACCTAAAGTAAGTGCTAAATGATCCGTCAGTGCCCATGTATCTTCAGCGAATAATCCGATTTGGGTAAATGAAATTTCTTTGTTTTCTCTTAAGCCATCTTGCAGACTGGCATCCCACCATTGACCGCCTAAAGCTATATTATGTCGATCAAAATATTGAGTGGTAAATTTGGTATCAAAAATCGTGTCTTCACTTTCCAGTAAACGAGGTGTGATGGCTTGAGACATATTTTGCGCACGTGCTGGAATCAAACGCCCAATGGTTTCAGTTTGAGTATTGGCAATACTTGATTCAAGTGTACCGATTTGATTACGCCAAGTATGGGCTAAAATGATTTTGTCACGGTTATATTCTTGAGCTTTATCATAGCCACCATTTGCACCAAGCGTACCCAACTGCCCATTACTATTGTCATACCACTGTTCAGTTTGTTCATACTCAACAGAAAGATCGTGTTGATCTGTTGGTGTTAAAGTAAGACGTACACCAATAGTTTCTAAATCTGACTTGGTTGGGTTGTTGCCCATATTCAATTCAGAAGAACCACCTTCATCATCCGAACGAGTCAGATGAGATTGATCGCGTTCAGCTTTACGTCCTCTTAATTGAATACCCAGTAAATTTGGAATAATTGGACCTGTTACATAAGCATCAACGGAGCGTTGATTGCCAAATTCTGAACTATTTGGAAGTAAAGTACCTTCTAAAGTAACTGCACCCGTCCATTCATTGCTGACTTTCTTGGTGATGATATTAACAACGCCACCCATTGCATCGGAACCATATAAAGTCGAGGCTGGACCGCGGATGACTTCAATGCGTTCAATTGCAGAAATAGGGGGGATAAAACTGTTATTTGATTCTCCAAAGCCATTTGGCGTAATGTCACCTGTACTGTTTTGGCGTCGTCCATCGACTAAAACTAAGCTGTATTCTGAATCCATGCCGCGAATACGAATATTTAAACCACCCGTTTTACCTGCTGTTGGGCTGATATCGACACCTTCAACATCGCTTAAGGCATCTGCAATTGAATTAATGCGTTTATTCTTTAAATCTTCTGCTGTGATGACAGTCATTGTCGCTGGCGCATTCTTAATATCTTGTTCAAACCCCGCTGCGGAAACCACAATGGTGGATAATTGATGCGTAGAGGAGGAGCTTTCGGAGCTGCTTTCCGCAAAAGCAGAACTGGTGGATAAACCAAGTAGCGCAAGACTGAGTGGGCGAAGGTTGAACTTACTCATAAATAGAATTCCAAAGTTGGACGAGATAAATAACTGAAAATAAATATAAA